>NZ_CP117445.1:3971944-4285555 GCF_030687715.1 Pseudomonas sp. FP2196 | reverse complement strand
GCTTTGTCCAGCATGCGCAGAGCACGCTCGTTAGCTTCGTCAGCAGTCTGTTGTGCTTTTTGAGCAGCAGCCAGAGCTTCATCAGCTTTACGGTAAGCTTCGTCTGCACGAGCCTGGGAGCGAGCAGCTGCGTCTTCAGTAGCGGTCAGACGTGCTTCGGTTTCTTTCGATGCGCTGCTGCAACCGGTAGCCAGAACTGCGGCCAGAGCCAGAGCAGAGAATTTCAGAACGTTGTTCATCGTGTTCCCCTTCAAGGACTTTCAATTAAGTGGCTGTCTCCTCCGATTGAGGAAATAGCCGGCGTACATACTACCCATTACTTGTAGTAAGTAAACTGACGTAAGGCAAGAAGCAAAAAAAATTGTAGGCGTTGATTCTTTTTCGAGCAACTTTTAACTGAACTGTTTAAAAAGTATCCAGCTACAAGCCCCGAGCTGAGCGAGTTATTGAGAAAAAGTTCCCGTTGCCGCGCACTGTTTTGCAGCGGTGGGGAAAGTCTGTCTAGATGACTTTGTCCATACTTTCATACGGATTCTGCGGACGGCTTCGCTTATCTTTGTCCATGTTGAGGTGACTTTAAAAAAGGTGGCACGTCTTAAGTCTCAACATCCGGCAATGTTCAGGTAGTCGGCCCGGGAGATCTTCTCCCCCAGCCACCCTGCGTCCATCGGAGCAACCCGGTCAATGAGTGTAATGACGAGCGTACCTTGAGCATTTTTGCCAATGGTGCCTACTATTTATTACGTGCTCGATTGTGCGAGATCGGTGTGTCTTTTCTCGGTGTCCATCAGGCACAGGGTGGCGTAGATGTTCCTTCGCCGGAAAAACATCGGTAAGGTAGGGGTCAGAATTCAAGACCCGCGAGGAGTAGTGATGAGCGAGGCGTTGTCCATCCACCATGACCAGGCTGGTCATCAGTTCGAGACCAATGTGGACGGTCATCGTGCCTACCTGACCTATATGGATCTGGGGAAACAGACCCTGGATATCTATCGGACATTTGTGCCCAACGCCCTGCGCGGCCGTGGCATCGCGGCAGCGCTGACCGAAAGCGCGCTGCAATACGCCGAAGAAATGGGTTACACGGTGATCCCATCGTGCTCCTACGTCGAGCGCTACATGGAACGTCATCAGCGCCGCGCCGCGAAAATCTGAGCCATACGCCACACACAAAAACGCCGGGCATTGCCCGGCGTTTTTTTATGCCTGTAAAACGCGTATCAGCTGCGCTGGCGTTTTGGCAGAACATCCTTGAGCTTGGCGTGCATGCTGCGCAGGGTGTTCTCGGTGGCGGACCAGTCGATGCACGCATCGGTGATCGACACGCCGTATTGCAGGTCGGCGAGGTCTTTCGGAATCGCCTGGCAGCCCCAGTTCAAGTGGCTCTCGACCATCAAGCCGATAATCGACTGGTTGCCCTCGAGGATCTGGTTGGCGACGTTCTCCATCACCAGCGGTTGCAGGGCCGGATCCTTGTTGGAGTTGGCGTGGCTGCAATCGACCATGATGTTCGGCTTGATCTTCGCCTTGTTCAGCGCCTGTTCGCACAGGGCTACGCTGACCGAATCGTAGTTCGGCTTGCCATTGCCACCGCGCAGCACTACGTGGCCGTAGGCGTTGCCTTTGGTGGTGACGATCGACACGCCACCTTCCTGGTTGATGCCGAGGAAACGGTGCGGGCTGGAAACCGACTGCAAGGCGTTGATCGCCACAGTCAGACCACCGTCGGTGCCGTTCTTGAAACCGACTGCCGAGGACAGGCCGGAAGCCATCTCACGGTGAGTCTGGGATTCTGTGGTACGCGCGCCGATGGCCGACCAGCTGATCAGGTCCTGCAGATACTGCGGGGAGATCGGGTCAAGCGCTTCTGTGGCGGTCGGCAGGCCTTTTTCGGCCAGGTCCAGCAGCAACTGGCGACCGATGTGCAGACCGTCCTGAATTTTGAAGGAGTCGTCCAGATAAGGATCGTTGATCAGGCCTTTCCAGCCGACGGTAGTCCGTGGCTTCTCGAAATACACGCGCATGACCAGATACAAAGTATCGGAGACTTCCGCAGCCAGCACCTTCAGGCGCTCGGCGTATTCGTGGGCAGCCTTGATGTCGTGGATCGAGCACGGGCCGATCACTACGAACAGACGGTGGTCGGTGCCATCAAGAATGTTGCGAATGACTTCGCGGCCCTTGGTGACGGTGCGCAGGGCGGCGTCGCTCAGAGGGATATCACGCTTGAGCTGATCAGGAGTGATCAGGGTCTCGTTAGAGGCGACGTTTAGGTCGTTGATCGGTAAATCAGCCATCGTTTACTCGTCAGGTCACGGGTGCCGGCCGCCAGCGATCCCCGCGCGGCGGAGCACAGCAGATTTAAGCGCGTCGGGGAGCGGAACCTTAGCGCGTCGGGCGCTGCTCGACAATGGGCAAACGCCGCTTTAATCCAGCACTGGCTGGGCAAAAGCCTTGCGAACGCTGTCTTGGGAGAACTCGTCAGCGTGCTGTTCGACCCATTGCAGGGCCAGCGCCTGATTATCCTGCAGGTCATCGTGGGTGTCGTTCATGCGGCAGTAGCGTTCGATCTGACACACCTGCTCACCCATTCGCGCGCTGAACAGCGTTTGTTCATCAGTGAAGGCGATACCCAGCAGATAGCCTTTTTTGCGGCGCAAACACCACGCCACGTACCCTGGAAAACAGATATCGGCATTGAGCGTCGGCATGCGCACCTGCAGGGCCGTACCGTGGCGCCAGGCACGGTGGTAATTGCAAGCGATCCCGCCGAGGCTGATAGTGTGCAGCCGTTGCCTGGAAATACACTCAGGCTTGAGTAAGGTTAATTCAACCGGCACTTCGTCCGGATGAGGAATGAAACGTCCCATGAGCACAGACTCCCTGTGTCGGCCATTTGACATTGTTTCCCCCAGTATAGTGGTCGAATCCGAACTGACCGATTTCGACGCCGACCAGCGGCTGCTGGCGATGAGCGGCGTTTCGCTGGTGATTTTCACCAGCGTCGGCTGCGCCAGTTGCCGCTATGCCCGTGAGGTATTGCCCGGTTTCGACTTGGCAGTGGATCGGCTGTGCTGGATCGACGCCAGTGACAACGGCGGGCTGGTGGAGCGTTACCAGGTCTTTCATTTGCCGGCGCTGTTTGTGGTGCGCGACGGTGATTTCTTTGGGGCATTGCATACGCGTCTTACGGGCGAAGCGCTGAACGTGTCGCTGGCGCAGGCGCTGGGTCGAATTGCAGAGGAGTTGCCATAAATGGGGACAATCAACAAACCGGTAGTGGGGATCATCGGTACTGGCGCCATCGGCGGGTTCTACGGATTGATGCTGGCACGAGCCGGATTCGATGTGCACTTTCTGTTGCGCAGTGAGTTTTCGGCTGTGGCCGAGCACGGCTTGCAGGTGGACAGTGCGGTGCACGGCAAGCTCACGCTGAATCCGGTGCAGGCCTATTCTGTTGCTGAAGACATGCCCAAGTGCGACTGGCTGCTGGTCGGCGCCAAGACCACCAGTTCGGCAGGCCTCGCTCCAGCGATCATTCAAGCGGCCAAGCCCGATGCGAAAGTGCTGGTGCTGCAAAATGGTCTGGACGTCGAGGACAGTTTGCGTGAGTTGTTGCCTGAGTCCCTGCATGTGTTGGGTGGACTGTGTCTGGTTTGCGTGCATCGCGACGCGCCGGGGCAGATCACCCACCAAGCCCTCGGCGCAGTAAACGTCGGTTATCACAGCGGCCCGGCAGTCGATGAGGCGGCGCGCATGGCGTTGGTCGAAGAGGGCGCCGGACTGTTCCGCGCCGCGGGTATCGACTCCCAGGCAATGCCCAATCTACATCAGGCACGCTGGCAGAAACTGGTCTGGAATATTCCCTACAACGGTCTCTCGGTGTTACTCGGCGCCAGCACTACGCCACTGATGGCCGACGACGACAGCCGCGCATTGATCCAGGCGCTTATGGCCGAAGTGGTGCAGGGCGCGCGGGCTTGCGGTCACGAGATCCCGCCCGGTTATGCCGAGTATCTGTTCATGATGACCGAGAAAATGCCCGACTACTGGCCGAGCATGTACCACGACTTTCTGTATAAGCGACCGCTGGAGCTGGAGGCGATTTATGCCCGACCACTGCTGGCGGCGAGAGCGGCAGGCTGTGAGCTGCCGCGCATCGAGGCGCTGTATCGCAATTTGAGTTTTATCGACCGACGTAACGTTTAAGTCGGTTTTTGTTGTGGAGGGCGAGGGGAAGGCATGGCCAAGAACATCGATGACAAACTGGTGCTGGCGATTTCGTCGCGCGCCTTGTTCGACCTGAGCGAGAGCCACAAGGTCTACCTGTCGAGCGGCGTCGAAGCCTACCGGCAATACCAGATCGAGCACGAAGACGAGATCCTCGCGCCCGGTGACGCCTTTCCACTGGTGGAAAAACTCTTGAGCCTGAACAGTCGCCTCGGCCGCGCGCGGGTCGAGGTGATTCTGGTGTCACGCAACAGCGCCGACACCGGGTTGCGCGTGTTCAATTCGATTCATCATTACGGCCTGGCGATTTCCCGCGCGGCGTTTGTCGGCGGGCGCAGTCCTTATCCCTATCTGAAGGCGTTTGGATGCGACCTGTTTCTCTCCACCCATGCCGAGGACGTTCGCGCGGCGCTGGATGCCGGTTTCGCCGCCGCGACCATTTTGTCCGGGGGCGCCAGTCGTGCGGCCAGCGACGAACTGCGCATCGCCTTCGACGGTGACGCGGTGATCTTTTCCGACGAGTCGGAGCGCGTCTATCAGTCAGGCGGGTTGGAAGCGTTCCAGGCCAAGGAGCGCGAGTCGGCGCGTGAGCCCTTGCGCGGTGGGCCATTCAAGGGCTTCCTGGCGGCGCTCAATCTGCTGCAGCGCGAATTCCCCGACGACGACTGCCCGATCCGTACCGCGCTGGTGACCGCTCGTTCGGCTCCGGCCCATGAGCGAGTCATCCGCACGCTGCGCGAGTGGGACATCCGTCTCGATGAATCCCTGTTTCTCGGCGGCCTGACCAAATCGGCGTTTCTCGAAGCGTTTGCCGCCGACGTGTTCTTTGACGATCAGGCCGGTCACTGCGAGCTTGCCCGCGAAGTGGTTGCAACCGGCCATGTGCCACACGGCATCAGCAACGAACCATCGATCTAAAGGCCCTGTGCTTCAAGACGTTGCGTCACACGTCGTACTCGCCAAGGCACTGCTAAGCTGAATCAAATCTCCGCCATGTTGGCTTGCGAGGAGGTCATATGATTCGTTCGATGCTGTATGCCACTGACCTCGGTCTGTACGCGCCGTTTGTGATGCAGCATGCCCTGGCCTTGGCGCGAACGTTCGATGCCGACTTATATGTAGTGCATGCGGTGGAACCGATGGGGCTGTTTGCCGAATCTGTGTTGCAGAGCTATCTCGACGAGCAAGCGTTGAACGAATTCCATAGCCAGGGTCTGAAAACAGTCATCGCCAATATCGAGCAACGGGTGCTCGACAGTTTTCGTGAAGAACTGGGCGAGGAGGGTGAGCAGGATCTGCAGCGGATTTGCGCGGTGCGCGTGCTACAGGGCGATCCTTCGCAGGTGATTCTCGACCAGGCGCAGAAACTCTCTGTCGATTTGCTGATCGTAGGAAGTCACAGCCACGGGGTAGGCGCGGAAACACCCTTGGGGCGCACGGCGGCGCGGGTCCTGCAATTGGCCAAGGTGCCGGTTTATCTGGTACCGCTGGTAGAGCGTCGGCGCCGTGAGGATCGCTGAGGCAGGAATAATGGCACTCTGATAAAAAAGTTCTAGATTTATTCTTCAAACCATTAATATAGTTATATACCGTCGCTGATGCCCGTGGCGTCTACCTGCTTTGAGGGATACATATGAAGCTTCAACAATTGCGCTACATCTGGGAAGTGGCGCACCACGACCTCAACGTTTCCGCTACGGCCCAAAGCCTTTACACCTCGCAACCGGGCATCAGTAAACAAATCCGTCTCTTGGAAGATGAACTCGGCGTTGAAGTATTTGCCCGCAGCGGCAAGCACCTGACCCGCGTCACGCCAGCCGGCGAGCGCATCATCACCACTGCCGGTGAGATTCTGCGCAAGGTCGAAAGCATCAAGCAGATCGCCCAGGAATTCTCCAACGAGAAGAAAGGTACGCTGTCGATCGCCACGACTCACACCCAGGCGCGTTATGCGTTGCCGCCGGTGATCAGCAATTTCATCAAGCAATACCCGGACGTTGCGCTGCACATGCATCAGGGCTCGCCGATGCAGATCGCCGAAATGGCCGCTGACGGCACCGTCGATTTCGCCATCGCCACCGAAGCGCTGGAGTTGTTCGGCGATCTGGTGATGATGCCGTGCTACCGCTGGAACCGCTGTGTGGTCGTGCCTCAGGGCCACCCGCTGACCAAGCTGCCGAAGCTGACCCTCGAAGCACTGGCCGAATACCCGATCGTGACTTACGTGTTCGGTTTCACCGGCCGCTCGAAACTCGACGAAGCATTCAGCCACCGTGGCCTGACGCCGAAAGTGGTGTTCACCGCTGCCGACGCCGACGTGATCAAAACCTATGTGCGCTTGGGGCTGGGTGTGGGCATCGTGGCGAAAATGGCCGTCGATACCAAACTCGACAACGATCTGGTGGTGCTGGATGCCAGTGAGCTGTTCGAATCGAGCATCACCAAGATCGGTTTCCGTCGTGGCACCTTCCTGCGTGGTTTCATGTGCGATTTCATTGAGAAGTTCGCGCCGCACCTGACCCGCGAAGTGATGGCCAAAGCCATTCAGTGCCACAACAAGCAAGAGCTGGAAGAACTGTTCGACGGCGTCGAGCTGCCCGTCCACTAAGTCCCTGCTTCAGAGCACCTCGGTGACAGCAAACTGTTGCCGGGTGCCCGCTACCAGAATCTCCACTTCATCACCTTCGAACTTGCCCAGCAGGCTTTTGCCCAGCGGCGAGCGCGGGGTGATGACGGTAATCGGCTGGCCGACCACGTCGACCTTCAGGCCCGCCGCATCCGGCGCCAGAAACAGCCATTGCTCACGACCCTTTTCGTCTTCCAGGCCGAGCAGGGCGCCGACCTCAATTCCACGGTTTTCGTCATAGGCACGCAGTGTCAGGTTCTGGCACTGCGCCAGTGACTGGCGGATTTCCTCGACCCGTTTCGCCTGACCCGCCGCCAGATACGACGCCTCAAGCCCCAGAGTGTCGTACTTGTTTTCGGCGATGTTCTCTTCGTGAGTCGCGGTTTCGTAAGCGGTTTGTGCCGCGCGTTCGGCGATATCGAGGTCGATGCGCAATTTGTCGAGAATCAGTTGGTGGACGCTGTGCTTGTTCATGATCAATCGCAGAATTGTAAAACGTTGGCGCGGCTCTTTTCGCTTGGCGCGGTTTGGTCCTGTTGCAGCCAGAACTGGCATTTCGGGTTCGACTGATTGCGGTTGCTGCTACGCGCCTGATCCAGACGATTCTGCTGCTCGTTCTTGCGCAGGTTTTCTTCGTACTGATCGAACAGAGGGCTCTGCGGCGGTATATCCGGAACGGCTTGCACTGCTGGCGGATTGGCCAGTTGCTGCACCGCCTGGGCAACCGGCGCGAGTTGTTCGTTGAACATAAAACGCGAGAGTAGCCAGCATGTCAGCGCAATCGCGAGGAAACCCAGCCACATGCCCAGGGCAATGCTGCCGGTCAAATGCAACGCGCTAAGCTGAACAGGCAAGGGGCGACGCGGGTTAGGACGGTAGGGCATGGCTGCCTCCTGGCGGATGGGTGCGGGCAAGTGGCGATTGTCGCACGAAGATTAATCGCCGTCGGCTCTTCTGCATGACGTCATTTATGCGGACAATCGCCACTTTTGCCAACGGGGAGTCTTGAATGCCGCCACTGAAAACCCGCTGGGATATTTTTTGCACTGTGGTCGACAACTATGGCGATATCGGCGTGACCTGGCGTCTGGCTCGGCAACTGGTCGCCGAGCATTCGCTGACGGTGCGGCTGTGGGTCGATGATCTGCGCGCGTTCGAGCGCATTTGCCCGGAAATCGACGTCAGCGCAGCGCAGCAATGGCAGCGAGGTGTCGAGGTACGCCACTGGCCGAGCGAGTGGCTCCATGCTGACGCCGCCGACGTGGTGATTGCTGCGTTTGCCTGCCAATTGCCGAGTGCTTACATGGACGCCATGGCCGCGCGCGAGAAGCCGCCGCTATGGATGAACCTCGACTATCTGAGCGCCGAAGACTGGGTCACCGGCTGCCACGGCCTGCCGTCGGTCAAATACAAATCGGTGCAGAAAATCTTCTTCTTTCCGGGCTTCCAGCCGGGCACCGGTGGGCTATTGCGTGAACGAGGATTGCTTGAGCAGCGTCAGCAGTTTCAACAGGATGCCGCGGCGCAGCGACAATTCCTGCAAGGTCTGGGGATTGAACGCGCGCCAGACGCCCAGCTGATTTCCCTGTTTGCCTACGAGAACGCCGGGCTGGCCAGTTGGCTGGACGTGTTGGCAGCAGACGCTACACCGACTCACTTGCTGGTGCCGGAAGGGCGGATTCTCGGCGACGTCGCGCGATGGCTCGGAGTTGAGACCCTCTCCGTCGGGGCGATCCATGTCCGCCAGTCGCTGACTGTGCAGGTGCTGCCTTTCGTCCGTCAGGATCAATACGATCACTTGCTTTGGTGCTGCAATTTCAACGCGGTGCGTGGCGAAGACTCGTTTGTCCGGGCGCAGTGGGCGGGACGGCCGATGCTTTGGCACATCTATCAACAGGACGAAGACATTCATCTGGACAAGCTCGATGCCTTCCTCGCGCTCTATACAAAGGGACTTTCGCCGGCTGCTGCCGAAGCGATGAACGGTCTGTGGCGGGCCTGGAGTGCCGGCCAGCCGATCGGTGACCACTGGCTAAAGGCTCGCAAACATTGGCCAGAAGTACAGAAAAATGCAGAAGCATGGTGTCTGGAACAGGGCTTGCAGGCCGATCTTGCCGCGGCGCTGGTACAGTTTTACCTAAATTGGATATGATACGCGGCCTAGATTTTTGTAAATCCCATCCAAATTCGGATATTCGCAATGAAAACTGGTAAAGAACTGAAACCCGGTACCGTGATCCGTCTCGAAAACGATCCTTGGCTGGTTCAGAAAGCTGAATTCACCAAGTCGGGCCGTAACAGCGCGATCATGAAGACCAAGCTGAAAAACCTGCTGACCGGTTACAAGACCGAGATCGTTTACAGCGCCGACGACAAACTGGACGACGTAATCCTCGACCGCAAAGAAGCGACCCTGTCCTTCATCAGCGGCGACACCTACACGTTCATGGACACCACTGACTACACCATGTACGAGCTGAACGCTGAAGACATCGAAGCTGTTCTGCCTTTCGTTGAAGAAGGCATGACCGATGTTTGCGAAGCGATCTTCTTCGAAGAGCGTCTGGTTTCCGTAGAGCTGCCGACCACCATCGTGCGCGTAGTTGACTACACCGAAGGTTCGGCTCGCGGCGACACTTCCGGCAAGGTAATGAAGCCAGCCAAGCTGAGCAACGGTACCGAGCTGCAAGTTGCTGATTTCATCGAAATCGGTGACAAGATCGAAATCGACACCCGCGAAGGCGGTTCCTACAAAGGCCGTGCCAAATAAGCACTGCTTTTTACGGAAAGAAAAAGCCCGACCATTGAGTCGGGCTTTTTTGTGCCTGCGTTTTGAGCTTCACACATTCCCCTGTAGGGGATGTGCTTACTTCAGGTGTTCCTTGAGTTCTTCAGACGCCTGCAACATCGCCGAACGCACTGCTGGCACCTGACTGACCACGTTAAGCAAACCGTAATCGTGGATCATGCCGTTGTATCGTACCGACGTCACTGCCACACCGGCCTCATCGAGTTTGCGCGCATACGCTTCACCTTCATCGCGCAACACATCGGCACCGGCGGTCTGCACCAGCGCGGGTGGCAAGCCCTTCAGTTGCGCGGTGGTTGCCCGCAGCGGCGAGGCGTAGATCTCGTTGCGCTGTTTGGTGTCGGTGGTGTAGTTGTCCCAGAACCACTTCATCATGTTGCGCGTGAGGAAGTGCCCTTCGGCGTACTGGTTATACGAGCCAGTGTCGAAACTGGCGTCCGTCACTGGCCATAGCAGTGCCTGGAATCTGATCGCCGGGGTGCCTTTTTCTTTGGCCATCAGTGCAACCACGGCCGCCATGTTGCCGCCGACGCTGTTGCCAGCGACGGCCAGACGCTTGCCGTCAACGTTGATCTCTTTGCCATGTTCGGCGACCCACTTCGTCGCCGCGTAGGCCTGGTTGATTGCCACTGGGTAATGCGCTTCCGGTGAAGGCGTGTAATTGACGAACACCGCCGTCGCTCCCGAACCGACTACCAGATCCCGGACCAGCCGCTCGTGCGTCGGGAAATCGCCCAGTACCCAGCCACCGCCGTGGAAGAACATGAACACTGGCAGCTCGCCCTTGACCCCGGCCGGCCGGACGATGGTCAGGCTCAACGGTTGGCCATCGACCTGGATGGTTTTCTCGCTGACGTCCGCTTTGGGCAGCGTCAACTTGACCCCGGACTGCGCGCCGACCAGCACGGCACGGGCATCTTTGGGTGTCAGCTGTTCGATCGGTTTGCCGGTGCCGGCATTCAGTACATCGAGAAATGCCTGAGTGTTGTGTTCGACATCACCGGCAAATGCACTGTGGATGGACAGGGCGAGAAGGGTACCGGTCAAGACTTTGCTGAAAGTGTGCATGTTCATTTCCTGTTCGGGCCTGGGGTATCAGCAGTTAAACGGTGACGTGCAGACGTACATCGACATTGCCACGGGTGGCGTTGGAGTACGGGCAGACCTGGTGGGCAGCGTCGACCAGGCTTTGCGCGTCGGCTTGTTCAAGACCTGGCAGGCTGATGTGCAGGTCGATGTCCAGACCGAAACCACCAGGGATCTGGCCGATACCAACGTGAGCGGTGATCGACGCGTCGTCCGGGATTTTGCGCTTGGTCTGGCTGGCTACGAATTTCAGCGCGCCGATGAAGCAGGCCGAATAGCCGGCAGCAAACAGTTGCTCAGGGTTGGTCGCTGCGCCGCCAGCACCACCGAGTTCCTTCGGGGTGGCGAGTTTGACGTCGAGGACGTTGTCACTGGAGATCGCACGACCGTCACGGCCGCCGGTGGAGGTTGCGATTGCGGTGTAGAGAGTTTGCATGGTGTGGGCCTCGTTGGGTGTGTTTTTTGCGCTAACTGTTTGCGCGCTAAGTAAGTACGAGGCAAATGTAGCTCGCTAATATTTTGTGCGCAAGATAAATTTTGAAAAAAGTCAGTCTTGGCAATCCACAATGCGTATCGAGAGCTTCAGAGCCCGCGGACCAGAGCAGATGGAGGCGATGAGCGATGATGAAAAAAATCGTGAAGGCGACGGGTTCGACTGTCGGAGCTGTCGAGTGAAACGAGGCTGCGATCTCTTGACCTAAAGGCAAGATCAAAAGATCGCAGCGTGCCGCAGTTCCTACATGGATGCCGTGGTCAGTTCAGGCTGTCTTGCAGATGACTGCGCAGCACCTGCAACTCAGCCTGTAGATTCTGCAAGCGCTCAAGGGTAAAGCCGCTGGCACCGAGAATGCATTGCGGAACGGTTTTGGCTTTTTCCTTGAGTGCTCGGCCTTTCGCAGTCAATTCAACAATCACCACGCGCTCATCCTCACGACTGCGGGTGCGGCTAAGCAAGCCTTCACCTTCCAGACGTTTGAGCAACGGCGTCAGCGAACCAGGATCAGTCAGCAGCCGTGTGCTGATTTCTCCCACCGTCAAACCATCCTTCTCCCACAACACCATCATTGCCAGATACTGCGGATAGGTCAGGCCCAGCGCTTGCAACAGCGGCTTGTAGACCTTGGTCAGCATCAGCGAAGTGGAATGCAATGCGAAGCAGGCCTGATTATCCAGCAACAGGTCTTCGCAGTGGTCTGGGGTGTTGCGTTCGGTGCTCATGTGTAAACCTTGATCAATGATGCTCATGAATCTAGCGCTCGAATCTTTAATGCGCCAGATAATTCTCTGAAACCTAGTGCCGACCCAAGTCCCGTTGCAACGCCAGGTCCCAGGGCGGAACCGGGCTGAAGCGGGTCTTGAGATACTCCAGCAATAAATGGCTGCGCGAGTTGGTCTTCTGCTCCATCCGCAACGCGTAGATACCGGTTGATTCGGGTCGCGGCAGGCCATTTTCGCAAAACAGCGGTAACAATTCGCCGCGCAGCAGGTATTCGCTGGCCAGCCAGGTTGGCAAGTGGGCGATACCCAGCCCGGCCAAAGCGCCGCATACCAGCGCTTCGGCGTTGTTGGCGCTCATGCGGATGCGCGCGGGGCGATGCAACTGCATCTGGCCGTCCTGCTCGAAGCGCCAGGCGAAGGGCGGGGCGAGGCCGTCCCAATCCAGACCGTCATGTTCGCTCAACTGTGCAGGATGATTCGGTACACCGCGACGCTTGAGATAGTCGGGACTGGCGCAAGCGATGCGCACCATGCTTGCCAACGGGGTGGCGACCAGCCGGGTGTCGGCCATTTGTCCGGCACGCAGCACCAGATCGACTTTGCCCAGATTCGAGCCGTGCATGTCGACGAAACTGTCGATCAGATGCAACTGCACATCGAGCCCCGGATACAACACCAGAAAGTCGGCAATCACCGGTGCCAAGTGTCGGCGCCCGAATGCAGCTGGCGCATCGATACGAATCAAGCCTTCCGGCGCACTGCTCAAGGACACCGCTTCGGCGCGGGCCAGTTGCAGCTCGGCAACGATCCGCCGCGCCCGTTCGGCAAAGGCCAGACCGGCCGGCGTGGCGCGTACGGCATGCGTGCTGCGGATGAACAACTGGCTGCCCACCGCGTTTTCCAGGCTATCGATGCGCCGGGCAACCGCCGAGGGCGTCAGCGGATGACGGCGTGAGGCGGCGGAAAAACTGCCACTCTCCAGCACATCGAGAAACAGTCCGAGTTGATCGGTCAATTGGTTCGGATTCATGTCGGTTCAATGCTTGTGCGGGTTTGGCATAGCCATTGTGCGTTGTTGTGCGTTTCCCCGCCAGCCGCGACTGCGTAGGATGTTTCGCCTGACGTAAGAGGAATTCGACTGTGATGGAGTTTTTGTTGTACCTGCTGTTCGGCGCCGCCCTCGGCACGCTCGGTGGAATCTTCGGCATCGGCGGTGGCTTGATCGCGATTCCATTGCTCGGCGTCTGGTTCGGCCTTGATCAGCAGATCGCTCAAGGCACGGCGCTGGTGATGGTGGTGCCGAACGTGATGCTGGCGCTCTGGCGTTATCACCAGCGCAATCGCATCGAACTGCGTCATGCGTTGCCGCTGGCGGTGATGGGATTCTGCTTCGCGTGGATCGGTTCGATCTGGGCCGTGGGCATCGACGCGCAAACCATGCGTATCGGTTTTGTCGCGTTCCTGGTCGCATTGTCCGTTTATAACTTGCTGAAGATGTTCGGCAAGCGCCCGGCGCCAACGTCCGAGATGCGTTATTCCTGGCCGTGGCTGGGTGTGCTCGGCGCGGCGTCCGGGACCATGGGCGGGTTGTTTGGCGTCGGCGGGGCAGTCGTGGCGACGCCCGTACTCACCAGTCTGTTCGGCACTACTCAGGTGGTCGCCCAAGGCTTGTCGCTGGCGCTGGCACTGCCGAGCACAGGCGTGACGCTGGTGACCTACGCGGTGCACCACGAAGTGGACTGGATGATTGGTCTGCCGCTGGCCATTGGTGGACTGGCCAGCATCAGTTGGGGCGTGAAAGTTGCCCACGCGATGCCCGAAAAACTCCTGCGTGGGCTGTTCTGCGGATTTCTGGTGCTGTGTGCGGTGATGCTTGCCTTTAAAGTTTGAAGCCTTCGACGATGTGCTCGGCGAGGCATTCGGTGATCGGTGACGGATTGTTCAAGTTGCGGATCAGCATGATGCTGGCCTCGGGTAACAGCGGCAGATCCTCGTTGGCGCCCAGAATGCGCATGTCCGGGGTGATCAGGCTTTCCAGTTGCGCGGTGATCGCCAGACCCGCGCTCACCACCGCCATCAGCGCCGACAGGCTGGTGCTGTTGTAAGCGATGCGGTAATCGCGGCCCATCGCGTCCAGCGCATTGCAGGCCCACAAGCGGCAGAAACAATCACTGTTGAACATCGCTAGCGGCAGCGGCGTCTGCTCGTGGGCGCTGAAGTTTTGCGCTTCAGCCCAGACAAAACGTTCTTTGCGCAGTAACTGGCCGATCTCGTTACCCGGCTCGCGGGTGACAATCGACAGATCCAGATCGGTGCGCTGCAACAACTGTTTGGTCGATTCGCAATGCACTTCGATCTGGATCAGCGGATAGAACTGCGCAAATCGCGACAGGATCCCTGGCAGAAAACGCATCACGTAATCATCCGGCGTGCCGATGCGCACGGTGCCGACCATGTGCGGTTCGCGCAGGGTGTTGAATACTTCGCTGTGCAGCTTGAGGATGCGCCGCGCGTAACCGAGCAACACCTGGCCTTCGGCGGTCAGGCGAACCTGCCGGCCGTCGCGCTCGAACAGTTGGCGCTGCAGCACGTCTTCTTCCAGACGTTTCATCTGCATGCTCACCGCCGATTGCGTGCGGTTGACCATCTCTCCAGCGCGGGTGAAACCGCCCTGATCGGCAATCGCGACAAAGGTGCGCAGTACATCGGTATCGATACTGGGGTAGGCCGACAATTGATGAATCTCCGTGATGCATGCCATCAGAAACATTCGTTGGATTGATCGTAGCGCCGGCGCGAGACTTGAGCCATCCACAACGGAGGTCAAGACGATGAAAGGTCAAAGAGAGTCTGTAGGTGAAGAAGCGTTTTCCGGCCATGGCCATATGGTTTCGGACCTGCTGCACAAGTTTAGCCGCTGGTACGAACTGCACCGTGAACGAGAGTTGCTTGCCAGTCTGAGCGACGAAGCGCTGAAAGACATCGGGGTCAGTCGTGCCGACGTCGAGCACGAGTCAGTGCGGCCGTTCTGGGACGATCCGATGCATAAATGATGAGGCCATCGCTACACAAACACTTCTGGACTGAGGTAGGTTGCGAGCAGACAAGGAGATGCTCATGCCCGCGACACTGTCCTTTTCCCTTAAACAGGCTCGACGTCTGGCGCTGGCTGCCCAAGGGTTCAACGGGCGCCAGCCGCCGACCGTCAAGGCGCCGCACGTCAACCGGCTGATCGAACGGCTGGGCCTGCTGCAAATCGATTCCGTCAACGCCGTGGTGCGCTCGCACTACCTGCCGCTGTTTTCCCGTCTGGGTTCCTATTCTTCTGACTTGCTCGACCAGGCCGCCTGGAGTTCGGGGCGTCGTCGTACGCTTTTTGAATACTGGGGACATGAGGCGTCGTTACTACCGCTGTCGATGTATCCGTTGCTGGGTTGGCGCATGCAGCGGGCCAGGCAAGGTAAGGACATCTATCAGCAACTGGCGAAGTTTGGTCTTGAGCAGCAGGATGTCATTCGCCGGGTTCTGAGTGCGGTCCAAGAGCGTGGGGCACTGGGCGCAGGCAGTTTGTCTACCCGTGAAGACAAGGCCGGACAGTGGTGGGACTGGAGTGCGGAAAAGCATGCGCTGGAATGGCTGTTCGCTGCTGGTGAAGTGACAGTGGCCGGGCGACGTGGCTTTGAGCGTTTGTATGATTTGCCGGAGCGGGTGATTCCTTCTGCGATCCTGCAGCAGCCTTTGCCTGAAGAGGCTGAGGCTCAGCGCGGGTTATTACTGCATGCGGCGCAGGCGCTGGGCGTAGGCACTGAAAAGGATCTGCGTGATTACTTTCGTCTGAATCCGGCTGATGCGCGTCCGCGTCTGGCCGAGTTGGTTGAGGCCGGACAATTGCTGCCCTGCGAAGTCGCTGACTGGCGGCAAATCGCCTATTGCCTGCCGGAGCCGAAAATCCCGCGCAAAGTGCCGGTCAGTGCGCTGTTGTCACCGTTCGATTCGTTGATCTGGGAGCGCAGCCGCACCGAGCGGTTGTTTGATTTTCGCTATCGGCTGGAGATCTACACACCGCAGCACAAGCGGGTTTACGGCTATTACGTGCTGCCGTTTTTGCACAATGAGTGGATTGCGGCGCGAGTGGATTTGCGCGCCGAGCGGGCAGCGGGGCGGTTGGCGGTGCATGCGGTGCATGAGGAAGAGCCGGGGCTGGATGAAGAGGGGATGTCGGCGCTGGCGCTGAGTTTGCAGCGGATGGCGCACTGGCTGGGGCTTGAGCGGGTGCAGCTCAATTGTCAGCGCGAAAGTGCGGGGCGGTTGCGGGTGGCATTGGCTCAGATCGGCTGTGACTGATCTGACGCCATCGCGAGCAGGCTCACTTCCACTCGTTACAACACAAAACCCATGTAGGAGCAGCCTTCGGCAGCTCCTACATGGGGGGCGGTCGACCCCTTAATACAGGGTGACGCGGTTTTAGCGCCGAACCTGTTTCAGGGTTTCAGCAATCAAAAACGCCAGCTCAAGCGACTGATCGGCATTCATCCGCGGATCACAGTGCGTGTGATAGCGATCAGACAACCCGTCTTCGGTAATCGGCCGCGCACCACCAATGCACTCGGTGACATTCTGCCCGGTCATCTCGATGTGAATCCCGCCGGCGTAACTGCCTTCCGCTTCGTGCACCTGGAAGAACTGCTTCACTTCGCCAAGGATCTGCGCAAAGTCGCGGGTCTTGTAGCCGCTGCTCGCCTTGATGGTGTTGCCGTGCATCGGGTCGGAACTCCACAGCACCTGCTTGCCTTCACGCTGCACCGCGCGGATCAACGCCGGTAAATGATCGCCGACCTTGTTTGCGCCCATCCGTGCGATGAGGTTCAGACGTCCCGGATCGTTGCTCGGGTTGAGCACGTCGATCAGACGAATCAGATCATCGGGGTTCATGCTCGGGCCGACTTTCACCCCGATCGGGTTGTTCACCCCTCGCAGGAATTCGACATGCGCGCCGTCGAGCTGACGGGTGCGGTCGCCGATCCACAGCATGTGCGCCGAGCAATCGTAGTAATCGTTGGTCAGGCTGTCGCGACGCACGAAGGCTTCTTCGTAGTTGAGCAGCAGCGCTTCGTGGGCGGTGAAGAAACTGGTTTCGCGCAGTTGCGGCGAGCTGTCCATGCCGCAGGCGCGCATGAAGGCCAGGGTTTCATCGATGCGATCGGCGAGGTGGCTGTATTTCTCGGCCAGCGCGGAGTTGGCGATGAAATCGAGGTTCCACTTGTGCACCTGATGCAGGTCGGCAAAACCGCCCTGGGCGAAGGCGCGCAGCAGGTTCAGGGTCGCGGTGGACTGGTGATAGGACTGCAGCAGACGTTCCGGATCCGGCACGCGGCTCTTTTCGTCGAAGCCGATGCCGTTGACGATGTCGCCACGGTAGGCCGGCAGGGTCACACCGTCGATGGTTTCGTCGTTGGCCGAACGCGGCTTGGCAAACTGACCGGCCATGCGCCCGACCTTGACCACCGGGCAACCGGCGGCGAAGGTCATGACGATGGCCATCTGCAGCAGTACTTTAAACGTGTCGCGAATCTTTGCCGCGGAGAACTCGGCGAAGCTTTCGGCGCAATCGCCCCCCTGCAACAGGAATGCCCGGCCCTGAGTCACCTCGGCAAACTGACGACGCAGTTCGCGCGCTTCGCCGGCAAACACCAGCGGCGGATAGCTGGCCAGGGTTTGCTCGACCTGGCGCAGATGCGCGGCGTCGGGGTATTGGGGTTGTTGCTGGATCGGCAGGGCGCGCCAGCTGTCAGGGCTCCAGGGTTGGCTCATCACGGTCTCTAAGGTTCTACGCACGGAACGCCATGGTATCAGCAAATTAGTGCGTGACCTGTTCCCGCCCCATCGCCGACAATCGCCGCTTTGCCACGGTGCCATAGCGGTGCCATCGCGTCACCGCGCCCGGTGACCATCAGGAGACGAAATGACTGAGGAGCGCGTCGAGCATCTGCTCGCCGAAGTACAGGATGAGTTCGGCGTGATTCGCGTGCTGGAAGTGGCCGATTACCGCTTTCTCGAGTTCGGCGATGCGATCGAGCAGAGCTGCGTGTTCACTGCCGACCCGAGCTGGCTGGAATACGACTACACCCGGGCGATGCTGATTGGCGCGTTGTGCCACGCGCATCCGGAGAGTGCGCTGTTCCTCGGATTGGGTGCGGGTACGCTGACTCAGGCTTGCCTAAAGTTTCTGCCGCTGGAAGATGTCGAAGCCATCGAACTGCGGCCGGACGTGCCGCGTCTGGCCATCGAATATCTTGGGCTTGATGACGATCCGCGCCTGTACATCCGCGTTGGCGATGCCCTTGAATTGCTGCCGAGCGCCGAGCCTGCGGATCTGATCTTCGTCGACCTTTACACCGACGTCGGTCCCGGTGTCGGGCATCTGGCCTGGAGTTTTCTCGGTGATTGCCAGAAACGTCTGAATCCGGGTGGCTGGCTGGTGATCAATCAGTGGGCCACCGATGATGGCAAGCCGTTGGGCGCGGCGTTGTTGCGTGGACTCTATCACCGGCATTACTGGGAGCTGCCGGTGAAGGAGGGCAATGTGATTCTGATTGTGCCGGCGGACCTCGATCAGGTGCTGGACATGCAGGCGCTGACTGCCCGGGCCGAATCGTTGGCGCCGAAGCTGGGGTATTCGTTGCAGTCGTTGATCAACAGTATTCGCCCAGCCACCTGAAGCTGTTGGCCTTGCTGGCCCTATCGCGAGCAGGCTCACTCCTACATTGAAATGCGTTCCCTTGTAGGAGTGAGCCTGCTCGCGATGGCGTCATGACAGGCGCCAAATTTTTCAGATCCCCCTGAAGACTCCAAGCCGCCGCTCCACCAATGAGCGCACCCCCTCCTTGGCATCCTCGCTGGCCAGCAACTTCTTCACCAGCGCCGGCAAGCCCTGTGCTGCCGCCGTCTCACCTTCATATCGCGCCTGGCGCGCCGACATCAACGTCGCCTGCACCCCTAACGGCGCCTGTTGCGCAATTCGTTCGGCCAGTTCAATGGCCCGGGGCAGCAGATCCTCGCTGGCCATTACTTCCTGCACCAATCCCAGGTGCAAGGCATCGTGTGCATCGAACTCGTCTCCAGTCAGCAACCAGCGCATGGCATTGCCCCAACCGGCTACCTGATGAAAGCGCAGAGTCGCGCCGCCAAAAGGAAAGATCCCACGCTGCACTTCCATCTGGGCGAAGCGGGTATTGCTCGCGCAAAGGTTGATATCAGCGGCCAGCATCAGCTCGATGCCGATGGTCAGGCAATAACCCTGTGCCGCGACAATCACCGGTTTGCTCACCCGTGGGCCGACGAAAACACCCCACGGATCGCAACCGCCGGTCGGAACTACCCAGCCTTGGGCAAGTGCCGAGCTGGCATTGACCAGATCCAGGCCGGCCGTAAAGTGTTCGCCATGGCCGAACACCACTGCCACCCGCGCCTCGCTATCCGCCTCGAACTCGCCATACGCCAGGCTCAGCTCATTGAGCAGGTCGAGGTCGAAAGCATTGCGCTTGGCGGCTCGATCGAGCCCGATCAGGTGGACATGGCCACGACGTTCACGGCTGACGCGGCCGGGGCAGGGCTGGTTCATGGATAACTCCTCGGGCGGGAAGGGCGGGGGCAGCGACGGTATGCCGCGGATCGATGAATCGTTTAAGCGTCATCACCTGCGTGGCCGGGCCTTTGAAAAATAGACCTTCGCACGATTATCCGCAAAACCCCGTTACACAGCGGTGACACACGCATTCAGGCAATAAAAAAAGCTCCCTATTTGGGCGAAATCCGGTATAGTGCGCGCCGGCCTTTAACCGGGCCGCGTTTAGGTAGCGCAATTCCCCGAAGTCAGCTTCGGCTGCACGTCCGCATTGCGGGCTCTTCCCGGACGATTCTTTTTTTTCATTCATACGTTTTCGCAAATCCCCGCCGACAAAGCTGCCAGGGCGACTCTTGAGTCTCAACACGGCATGCGCAGCTTTGGAGCATGGGTCTTTGCGGATGCACTTAGAGGCAGACCCATGACCCAGGAAACCGGCGGATTCGCCGCTTTTAATCTTAACCCGAATATTCTTGCAGCCGTCGCAGCGACCGGCTACGAAGAGCCTTCGGCGATTCAGCAGCAATCGATCCCGATCATCATGGCCGGCCAGGACATGATTGGCCAGGCGCAAACCGGTACCGGTAAAACCGCCGCGTTCGCTCTGCCTATTCTGCACCGCATCGATCCTGCCAAGCGCGAACCGCAAGCCCTGATCCTGGCGCCAACCCGAGAGTTGGCGCTGCAAGTAGCAACCGCTTTTGAAACCTACGCCAAGCAAATGCCAGGCGTTACCGTTGTGGCCGTTTACGGCGGCGCGCCGATGGGCCCGCAACTCAAGGCTATCCGTAATGGCGCACAGATCGTTGTCGCTACCCCGGGTCGTCTGTGTGACCACCTGCGTCGCGACGAGAAAGTGCTGTCGACCGTGAACCACCTGGTTCTCGACGAAGCTGACGAAATGTTGAAGCTGGGCTTCATGGATGACCTGGAAGTCATCTTCAAGGCTCTGCCAGCGACCCGTCAGACCGTTCTGTTCTCGGCTACCCTGCCGCAGTCGATCCGCGCCATTGCCGAACGCCACCTGCGCGATCCGCAACACGTCAAGATCCAGACCAAGACCCAGACCGTTACCGCGATCGAACAGGCTCACCTGTTGGTTCACGCTGACCAGAAGACTTCGGCCGTTCTCAGCTTGCTGGAAGTGGAAGACTTCGACGCTCTGATCATGTTCGTGCGCACCAAGCAAGCGACTCTGGATCTGGCCAGCGCCCTGGACGCCAAAGGCTACAAAGCCGCTGCGCTGAACGGTGACATCGCTCAGAACCAGCGTGAGCGCGTGATCGACTCGCTCAAGGATGGCCGTCTGGACATCGTTGTTGCGACCGACGTTGCTGCTCGTGGTCTGGACGTTCCGCGCATCACCCACGTTTTCAACGTGGACATGCCGTACGATCCGGAATCCTACGTTCACCGTATCGGCCGTACCGGCCGTGCCGGTCGCGAAGGTCGTGCGCTGCTGCTGGTGACTCCGCGTGAGCGCCGCATGCTGCAAGTGATCGAGCGTGTAACCGGTCAGAAAGTGGCTGAAGTACGCCTGCCGGACGCTCAAGCTGTTCTCGATGCACGCATCAAGAAACTGACCAACAGCCTGTCGCCGCTGGTCGCTGATGCCGAATCGACTCACGGTGAACTGCTCGATCGCCTGACCGCTGACATCGGCTGCACCCCGCGTGCTCTGGCCGCTGCTCTGCTGCGCAAGGCCACTAACGGTCAAGCGCTGAACCTGGCTGCAATCGAGAAGGAACGTCCACTGGTGCCGAACAACGCACCGCGTGGCGACCGTCCTGAGCGTACCGGTGATCGTCCGGATCGTGGTGATCGCGAGCGTCGTGCGCCAATGCCTTTGGGCGAAGGCCGTGCTCGTTGCCGTACCGCGCTGGGTGCGCGTGACGGTATCGCCGCCAAGAACCTGCTGGGCGCCATCCTCAACGAAGGTGGTCTGGCCCGTGAAGCGATCGGTCGCATCCAGGTGCGTGACAGCTTCAGCCTCGTTGAGCTGCCGGAAGATGGTCTGGACAAACTCCTGACCAAGCTGAAGGACACTCGCGTTGCCGGTAAGCAGCTGAAACTGCGTCGCTATCGCGAAGATTGATCCGCCCTTGGGCTGATTGATCGAACATAAAAAATCCCCGACTGGTTCGGGGATTTTTTTTGCCTGTTTTTTGGGTTAACACAAAACCCTGTGGGAGCTGGCTTGCCAGCGATAACGTTAGCCGAAGCGATAAATATCCATGCCCAGAGCACCCATCGTAAATCCCTGATGCGCCACACTGAACTCACCGCCCGCACCCCGCGCAAAATACAACGGCAACAAGTGCTCATCGCTCGGATGGCTGCGCACTGCGTTCGGCGCTTGTTGGCGGTAGTCATGCAGCGCCGCTTCATCATCGGCCGCAAGCTTTTCGATCACCCAGTCACGGAAGTCTTTTGCCCACGGCTCCACGCTTTCCGGACCGGCATGCCAGTCCAGCTCGCGCAGGTTGTGGGTGATGCTGCCCGAGCCGATCAACAAAACCCCTTGTTCACGCAAGCCTGCCAACGCACGACCCACACGGGTTTGCAGCGCTGGACCGCTGCGACTCGGTAGCGAAACCTGTACCACCGGAATGTCCGCTTGCGGGTACATCAGCGACAGCGGCACCCACACGCCGTGATCGAACGGCCGTTGCGAATCGAGGCGTGCCGGCAGGTCGTTGGCGCTCAGCAACTCGGCGACTTCGGCAGCCAATTGCGGATTGCCCGGCGCCGGGTACTGCACTTCAAACAACGCCCGAGGGAAGCCGCCGAAGTCATGCCAGGTCTCGGGTTGCGGATGGCTGCTGACCAGCAATTCGTGGCTCTCCCAGTGTGCGGAGACGATCACGATAGCTTTAGGGCGGGGCAGTTCAGCGGCCAGTCGGGCGAGCGCCGGGCCACTCGCGCCGGGCTCCAGCGCAAGCATGGGTGAACCATGGGAAATAAACAGGCTGGGAAACATGATGGGTTCCTGAACGTTAAGATGGCTCATCTTCAGCCACATCATTGATCTAAATCTAATATAAGTTTTAACGCTTTTTGATCGGATTTTTAGGGGGATTCATGCAGCCTGAGTTTTGGCACAAGAAGTGGGCTTCGAACCAGATCGGTTTTCATTTGCCTGAGGTGAACCCGCATCTACAGCGGCACTGGCCGGATATCCTGATCCCTGCGCAGGCGCGGGTGTTGGTTCCGTTGTGTGGGAAAAGTCTGGATTTACTGTGGCTGGTTGGGCGTGGCCATCAGGTGCTCGGGATTGAGTTGTCGGAAAAGGCCATTGAGGCCTTTTTCAGTGAGCATCAGGTACAGCCGCAGATTAGCGAGAAAGACGGGTTCAAGGTCTATCGCGCCGACTCCATTGAATTGTGGTGCGGTGATGTCTTCACGCTCACGGCAGAGGATGTGGCTGATTGCACGGCGCTGTACGACCGGGCGGCGCTGATAGCCTTGCCGCCGCCGATGCGTGAGCGTTATGTGGCGCATCTTCAGCAGATCCTGCCGCAGGGAGTGCAAGGGTTGCTGATTACCCTGGATTACGATCAGGTGCAGATGCCCGGGCCGCCGTTTGCGGTGGTGGATGATGAGGTGCAGCGGTTGCTGGGCGGTGCTTGGCAGGTGCGGGTGCTGGAAGAGCAGAATGTGCTGAGTGAGAGCGGGAAGTTTCTGCAGGCCGGGGTGACGCGGCTGGAGGAGCGGGTTTACCGTATTTCGCCTCTGTAGTTTGTGTTGGCTGTTCCGGCCTCATCGCTGGCTTGCCAGCGATGAGGCCAGTCAGAACAACCCATTTTTCAAGGCAATAAAAAAGGCCCGCATCACTGCGGGCCTTCTTGTTTTTACGCCAGTCTGATCAACCGCGACGACGCAATGCGTCGATACGCTCTTCCAGCGGCGGGTGGCTCATGAACATGCGGGCGAAGCCCTGCTTGATGCCACCGTTGATGCCAAAGGCGTTCAGGGTGTCCGGCATGTGCACCGGCAGACCCTGCTCGGCGCGCAGGCGTTGCAGGGCGCCGATCATTGCGCTGGTGCCAGCCAGACGTGCACCGGCTTCGTCTGCGCGGAATTCGCGTTTGCGCGAGAACCACATGACGATCGCGCTGGCCAGAATACCCAGTACCAGCTCGGCGAAGATGGTTGCCACGTAGTAGGCAATGCCCTGGCCTTCTTCGTTCTTGAAGATCACCTTGTCGACGAAGTTACCGATGATCCGCGCGAAAAACATCACGAAGGTGTTCACCACGCCCTGGATCAGCGCCAGAGTGACCATGTCACCGTTGGCGACGTGGCCGATTTCATGGGCCAGCACGGCTTTCACTTCATCGGGCGAAAACCGTTCGAGCAAGCCCTGGCTGACCGCGACCAATGCGTCGTTCTTGTTCCAGCCAGTGGCGAACGCGTTCGCTTCGTAGGCCGGGAAAATACCGACTTCGGGCATCTTGATCCCGGCTTCGCGGGACAATTGCTCAACGGTTTGCAGCAGCCATTGCTCATGCCGGGTACGTGGCTGGCTGATGATCTGGGTGCCGGTGCTCATCTTCGCCATCCACTTGGAGATGAACAGCGAGAACAGCGAGCCGGCGAAACCAAAGACCGCACAGAAAACCAGCAGCTGACTAAGGTCGAGATCAACCCCGTTGGCCGCCATGAACCCGTTGAAGCCGAACAGGCTCAGGGTGATGCTGGCTATCAGCACGACCGCCAGGTTAGTGGCCAAAAACAGCAGGATGCGCATCATGGTTGTAGAAATCTCCTCAAGCTAAAGATGTAGCGTACTGCGGGGTATATAAGGTGCGGCACCGGGCTATTCAACCGGGTGACTATTTCAAACTGTGTCCTACAGCAGTTTCCTCCGTGCGCAACCTATTTCCCACGACAGGCACGGACACGGACGACGGGCAGTTGCGACCCGTCGCCATTGCGTCAGGCGCAGGTGAGCGGTACGAAACGCAAGTGTAGAAGGCGTGTGGATATGGGTAACGCAGAAGTGTTGCTGAATCAGACAGTGCGCAACAATTGGACTGTTGCGCACTGCTGGCCAGTTACTGGCGGTATGACTTGAGGAAGTTGCCGATACGGCCGATTGCCATTTCCAGATCATCGACGCGTGGCAGTGTGACGACGCGGAAGTGATCCGGCCACGGCCAGTTGAACGCTGTACCTTGCACCACCAGCAGCTTTTCGGAGAGCAGCAGGTCGAGGACGAATTTTTCGTCGTTGTGGATCGGACAGACCTTCGGGTCGATCCGTGGGAAGGCGTACAACGCACCCATTGGCTTGACGCAGCTCACGCCGGGAATGTCGTTGAGCAGCTCCCAGGTGCGGTTGCGCTGTTCCAGCAGGCGCCCCTGTGGCAACACCAGATCATTGATGCTCTGATAGCCGCCCAGTGCGGTCTGAATGGCATGCTGGCTCGGCACGTTGGCGCACAGGCGCATGTTGGCCAGCATGTCGATGCCTTCGATGTAGCTCTGGGCATTGTGCTTTGGCCCGGAAATCGCGATCCAGCCGGAGCGGAAACCGGCCACGCGATAGGATTTGGAAAGACCGTTGAAGGTCAGGCACAGCAGGTCCGGAGCCAGCGAAGCGGTGCAGATGTGCACGGCGTCGTCGTACAGAATCTTGTCGTAGATTTCGTCGGAGAACACCACCAGATTGTGCTGACGGGCCAACTCGAGCATGCCCAGCAGCACTTCCTTCGAATACACCGCGCCGGTCGGGTTGTTCGGGTTGATGATCACCATGGCCTTGGTGTTCGGGGTGATCTTGGCCTTGATGTCGGCCAGGTCCGGGAACCAGTCGGCACCTTCGTCGCACAGGTAATGCACAGCGTTGCCGCCGGCCAGGCTGACGGCGGCGGTCCATAGCGGGTAGTCCGGCGCGGGCACCAGCACTTCGTCACCGTTGTTGAGCAGTGCCTGCAAGGACATCACGATCAGCTCGGACACGCCGTTGCCCAGATAGATGTCTTCGATACCGACACCTTCTACCTGCTTTTGCTGGTAGTACTGCATCACGGCCTTGCGCGCGCTGAACAGACCTTTGGAGTCGCTGTAGCCTTGCGCGGTCGGCAGGTTGCGGATCACATCCTGAAGGATTTCGTCCGGCGCTTCGAAACCAAACGGCGCCGGGTTGCCGATGTTCAGCTTGAGGATGCGCTGGCCTTCCTCCTCCAGACGTTTGGCGTGCTTGAGCACCGGGCCGCGAATGTCGTAGCAGACGTTGGCGAGCTTGTTCGATTTGCTGAACTGCATGGCGATGTGATCCCGAAAATGAACGATCCAGGCGGCGGATGGACAACCGTACTGGGATTCCTGCGTCTTCACACAGGCGGACGTCTGAGCCGTGGCTCCGAGAATCCGTTTGAATGCGCCCGGTCTGGCTGCCAGACTGGCGCGTGACGAGGCGCAATCATACGTGCCGCCCGATCCGTGGAAAAGGTACAGATCGGGCTTTTTCAGCCGCTGAGGTGTGATGATGGAAAAGTTGGAAAAAACTCTGGAAGAATGGAAAGCCATGCTCGATCCGCAGCAGTACGAGGTTTGCCGCCTCAGTGCGACCGAGCGACCGTTCTCCGGCAAATACAACGCCACCAAAACCGACGGTGTTTACCACTGCGTCTGCTGCAACGAGGCGCTGTTCGATTCCAAGACCAAATTCGATTCCGGCTGCGGCTGGCCGAGCTTTTACGCGCCGATCGGTGAAAGCGCCATGTCCGAGATTCGCGACATCAGCCACGGCATGATACGCACCGAAGTCAAATGCGCCCGTTGTGACGCGCACCTGGGGCACGTGTTCCCGGATGGCCCGCCACCGACCGGTTTGCGTTACTGCATCAACTCGGTGTGCCTAGATCTGGTGCCTCGCGAATAAGTTGCACAATCGAGCGGTTTGATTGACGTTCTGTAGGAGCTGCCGAAGGCTGCCATCTTTTGATCTTGTCTTTAAAAACAAAATCAAAAGATCGCAGCCTTCGGCAGCTCCTACGCGGGGTAATCCTATTAATTAAATTGCACGCAATTGAATTGCTCGCTATTTTTACGGCTTCTTCCTGATTTCAGAGCGCCGACAATGAGCGACAACCTGCTGAATATCCCGTGCACCACCATCAAGGGTGAGCAAAAGACCCTGGCCGATTTCGCCGGCAAAGCCGTGCTGGTGGTCAATACCGCCAGCAAGTGCGGTTTCACCCCGCAATACAAAGGTCTGGAAGCGCTGTGGCAGACCTACAAGGATCAAGGTCTGGTAGTGCTCGGTTTTCCGTGCAACCAGTTCGGCAAGCAGGAACCGGGCAACGAGGGCGCGATCAGCGAGTTCTGCGAACTGAATTTCGGTGTCAGCTTCCCGCTGTTCAAGAAGATCGAAGTCAACGGCGCCGGTGCCCATCCGCTGTTCGTGCAGTTGAAGAAACGTGCACCGGGGCTGCTCGGTTCCCAAGGCATCAAATGGAATTTCACCAAGTTCCTGATCGGCAAGGACGGTCAGTTGGTCAAGCGCTTCGCCCCGGCCACCAAGCCGCAGGATCTGAGCCGCGAGATCGAAGCCCTGCTCAAATGAGTAAACTGACCGTCGATTCGCTGAAGCTCGACAGTCAGTTGTGCTTCAAGTTGTATGCCGCGTCCCGGGCGGTGATTCGCGGCTATAAGCCGATGCTTGATCAGCTTGGCCTGACGTATCCGCAATATCTGGCGATGCTGGTTTTGTGGGAATGGCAGGAGTGCACGCCGGAGCAACCGACCGTCAAGGCTTTGGGTGAGCGTCTGACGCTGGATTCCGGAACGCTGACGCCATTGCTCAAGCGTCTGGAGCATTTGCAACTGGTTCAGCGTCAGCGCTCGGCGCGCGATGAGCGTGAAGTGCATTTGAGTCTGACGCCAGAAGGGCAGTTGCTGCGCGAGCAGGTCGGGCCGCTCAAGGCCCGCCTGCTGTGCGACAGCGGGGTCGATCTGGACCGGCTCAACGAATTGCGCGACGGTCTCGATCAGTTACTGGGGCAGATCAAGGCGCTGTCTTAGTAGGAATCCACTGATCCAGCAACGCCGCCAGTTCTTCTCGGCGAAACGGCTTGGCCAGATAGTCGCTCATGCCCGCGGCCCTGCAGCGTTCGCGTTCTTCAGACATGGCATTGGCCGTCAGGGCAACGATTGGCAGGTCCGGCCATCGCCCGCTCTGGCGGATCTGTCGGCTCGCCTCGTAGCCATCCATGACCGGCATGTTGCAGTCCATCAGCACCAGATCGAAGGCGTGATATTCCAACTGATCCAGTGCTTCGGCGCCATGGGCGGCGACGATGACATCACAGCCGAGTTTGCCGAGCATGCCTTTGGCGACCAGTTGATTGACCGGGTTGTCTTCGACCAGCAGCACCCGACCGCGTTGTATGGATGGCGAAGTTTCCAGCTGTGCGTCGCTGATAGTGGCCAGGTCCGGTTGCAGGGTCCGTCGCAGGTTCTGGTAGAGCGCGTTACGCGCCAGCGGTCGTGCCTGCTGTTGCAGTGGGGCGAGGGCTGTCGCCTCTTCGCTGGGCAGAAAACTGCCATAGGCCGTCACCAGCAGAATGGGCGTGCCGAGTGTAGGACGCAGCCCGAACAGACACTCCGGACAATCGGTAATCACAACGTCCGGCGTCACACCCAGCAGCGAGTCGTCGATGGTGCGTTGTGCATATTCAAGCCCCCAGACCGGCAGCAGACTTTGCAACAGCTCGGCGAGGCCACTGCTGGCCGGGGTGATGGCGAGTATTTTGCCACGCAGCGGCGCCGGAGCCAGCGCGCGGGTATGGCAGGGCAGTGGCAGTTCGGCGCAGAACTGACTGCCGAAACCGGTCTCGGAACTGATGGTCAGGCGCCCCCGCATCGCTTCACAGAGGTTGTACGTCAGCGCCAGCCCCAGACCTGTGCCGCCATACTGACGGGTGATACCTGCGCCCGCCTGAGTGAACGGCTGGAAGATTTTCACCTGGGCTTCCTGGGCGATGCCGATACCGGTGTCGCAGACTTCGATACGCACGCCATCCTGGTAGGCCGACAAGCGCACATCGACCCGACCGAAGCGAGTGAATTTCAGCGCGTTGGACAACAGGTTGCTGACGATCTGTCGGACCCGGGTCGGATCCCCCAGTACCAGCGCCGGAAAATGCGGATCGATCAGGCAGGTCAGCTCGACGCTCGGCGCCGCGTTTTGCGAGAGCAGGTTGGCGGTGTCTTCGATCAATGAGCCGAGATCGAACGGAATGTGTTCAAGCTCCAGTTGCCCGGCATCGAACTTCGACAGGTCGAGAATATCGTTGAGCAACTCCACCAGCACTTTTCCCGAGTCGTGGGCGATCGACAGTTGTTGCTGCTGCTCGGCGTTCAGTGGCCCGTCGAGCGACAACGCAATCATCCCCAGCAGGCCGTTGAGCGGCGTGCGGATTTCATGGCTCATGTTGGCGAGGAACGCCGAGCGGGCTTCGGCCATTTCCAGCGCCGTGCTGCGGGCGACTTCGAGTTCCGCATTGGACTGGCTGAGCCGCGCGTTGATGGCCTTGAGTTCGGCAGTTCGCGCCGAAACGATGGTTTCCAGTTGGCCGAGGTAGTCGGTCAGACGGTTTTCCGCGTTGCGCCGCTGCTGGATCTCGGTGGCGATGTTCTCGAATTGCTGATTGGCGACTTTGACCAGTACGCCGATTTCATCGTTGGCGTGTCCGGCCGGACACTCCAGCGTGGTCGCTTCGGCGTTGCGCGGATCGCGCCCGCTGAGTTCGCGAATCACCCGCACCAGCGGTTTGGTGAGCATCACGTAGAACAGCGCCAACAGGAGCCCGGTGAGGATGAGGCTGCGGGCGAACCCGTTGAGCAGGGTGATCTCGGCCCGGCGCAGGAAGCGGCTGCCGAAGGCATAGGTGTCCACTTCCAGGCTCAAGACACCCAGCGATTCGTTGGGTAGATGGTCCAGATACAGGCGATCTTCGAACTGGCGTTTGGCACCGAACAGGAAGTCACTGATCATTCGATAGCTGCTTTGCAGCTCAGGGCGTTTGACGCTGGCCAGCACGGTATTGTTGTTGTCGGTCAACTGCGCCGAAATGATTGCCGGTGAACGCAACAGGCCCAGGGTGAGTTCCTGAGCCAGTTCGGCATCGATGTTGTAGGCGATACGTGATGCCGGGTTGTGGCTGATTTCCAGCAAAGACATGATTTCACGGTTGATGGAGGCGTCTTCGCTGGCATAATCGATGCCGATTTGCAGCAGGCTGAGCAGCGTGCCCAGAATGAACCCGACCAGCACAGTAAGCCTGGCTTGTTTGTACGACAGCCGGTGGGTGAATTTGATATCCATGGGGTGTTGAACCACTTCCGTTTCCCTTCGCTGCTCAAGCATAGTCGATCATGTATCGATACCGAGGTTCCCGAATCGCCTTGTAACAAGGCACGGGGCGGGAATTTTGATCCGCGAGTCGTCGCTGGATCGCCATCATCACTGTGAACGTGCCCGAGGAAAAGACGTGGATTCCCGATTGAATGCTTTTCTTGAACGCGCCGAGTCGGTTCTGGCGCGGATCGAACCGTTGTTGCCGGCACCACGGCCGGTGATCGACTGGGGCACTTGTCTGGCCGCGCGCTGGCAACGCGACGGCCGCAGCGGCTATCTGCTGCCGCTGGAAGTCAGCCTCGACATGCGCCTGTCCGACCTGATCGGTGTTGATCGTCAGCTCGAACAACTGGGGCGCAACACCCAACAATTTCTTGATGGCATGCCGGCCAACCACGCGTTGCTCTGGGGCTCGCGCGGTACTGGCAAGTCTTCGCTGGTGCGGGCTTTGCTGGCGGAACACGCCGCTGCCGGCCTGCGCCTGATCGAGATCGAACGCGATCATCTGGCGGATCTGCCGCGGGTGGTCGAGCAGATCGGCAAACTGCCGCAACGCTTTGTGCTGTTTTGCGATGACTTGTCGTTCGAATCCGGTGAGGGCGATTACCGCGTACTCAAAAGCGTGCTCGACGGCTCGCTGGAACAGGCGCCGGACAACGTCTTGCTGTACGCCACTTCCAACCGTCGTCACCTGGTGCCGGAGAAGGAAAGCGACAACGAAAACTGGAAACGCGTCGACGGCGAACTGCACCCCAGCGAAGCGGTGGAAGACAAGATCGCGCTGTCGGACCGTTTTGGTCTTTGGTTGTCGTTTTATCCGTTTACTCAAGAACACTTCCTCAACGTCGTCGAACACTGGGTCGGCCAACTGGCCGCCAAGGCCGGTCTGAGCTGGCAGCGCGACGAAGAGCTGGACATCCTCGCCGTGCGTTGGGCCACCGGCCGCGGTAATCGCAACGGACGTTGCGCATACCAATTCGCCCGTTACTGGGTGGGACTGAAATTGTTGGAGCACAAGCCATGATTGATTTGCAACAAAGCGGCCAGGGCCTCGAAGGCTATGGCATGTTGGCTGCACAACTGGAATCGCTGTTGGCGGATGAGCGCGATTTTATCGCCAACGCCGCGCAGTTTTCGGCGTTTCTGTTCAACCAGCTCGATGACCTGAACTGGGCCGGTTTCTACCTGAACCGCAACGAAGAACTGGTGCTTGGCCCGTTCCAGGGCCAGATTGCTTGCGTACGCATTCCGTTTGGGCGCGGCGTGTGTGGCGCGGCGGCGGCCAGCCTGCAGACACAGCGGGTTGAAGATGTGCACGCGTTTCCCGGCCATATCGCCTGTGACAGCGCTTCGAACAGCGAACTGGTGGTGCCGTTGGTCAAGGACGGTCGCCTGATCGGTGTTCTGGACCTCGACAGCCCGAAACTCGCTCGTTTCGGTGTGCACGACCAAGCCGGCATCGAGCACCTGGCGGCGATCTTCCTGCGACTGACCGACTGCTGATCATGCGCTCAGGCCAGCCTTGTGCAACAGGCTGGCCGTATCCACCGTATCGATCTGCCGTGGATCGAGAAAACGCACGGCGTACTGCATGTACACGCCGTCATTGATGAACAAGCCAAACAGCTGCGCATCAATATGTGCCTCGCGGCACATGGTCGCCATGATTCCCAATGCCTCGCTCAATGACTTGGCTTTCTTGTACGGGCGATCGGCAGCGGTCAGCGCCTCAAAAATATCGGCGATCGCCATCATCCGTGCCGGCAGGCTCATTTCTTCGCGCTTCAGGCGTTTCGGGTAGCCGGTGCCGTCCATTTTTTCATGATGTCCACCAGCGATTTCGGCAATGCTGTCGAGGTGGCCGGGGAAGGGCAGGTGACTGAGCATCATGATCGTCTGCACCATGTGGTGATTGATGATGTAGCGCTCTTCGCGGGTCAGTGTGCCGCGGGCGATGCTCAGGTTGTACAACTCGCCGCGATTGTATTTGTGGCGCGGCACATCCAGCTTGAAGCCCCACGGATTGTCTTCGGGGATCAACTCGTTTTTATCGCGATCGAGCAAATGTTCAGGCTTGTCCGCCAGCAGCTTTTCACTGACCGGCAAGTTTGGCGCAGGGGTTCGGGCCTGACGCTTGTTTTCTTCCCACGACACGCCCAAGCGGTCGTCCAGCGTGCGCAGCCAGGTGCGTTGGGACAGATCCTTCAGACGCTGCAAATCTTCCTCGGCCATCGCTTCGCTGCCCAGGTTGCAACGGGCGACAAAGGCAAAGTCTGCGTCCAGTGCGCACAAGGTCTGCTCACGCATTTCGGCCAGGGTCGCTTCGTCTCCACCCAGGGCCAGCGCCTGCCAGTAATTGATCCAGGCATCGCGCTTGAGCACTTCGAAACGGGTTCGGATCTCGTGGATGCGGTCGTTGATGGTTTCCAGTTTGGTGGCTTTGTCGACTACGTATTCTGGCGTCGTGACCTTGCCGCAGTCGTGCAGCCACGCGGCAATGTGCAAGGCTTCCCATTCGTCTTCGCTGGGCTGATAAGTGCTGAAGGCGGGCGCCCGACTCGCTGCCGCCGCTTGAGCGAGCATCAGCGTCAGTTCCGGTACGCGTTGGCAATGTCCGCCGGTGTACGGGCTCTTGGCGTCGATGGCCCCGGCGAGCAACTGAATGAAGGCATCGAGTAATTGCTTCTGTCTGGCTTGCAGGCGCTGGCTCTCGATGCTCACCGCCGCAGCGCCGGACACCGCTTGCAAGAAGGCGATACGGTCGGGGCGCAGTTTTTCCAGATCGGCCGGGGTGCCGCTGTCGTTGATCAACAGGATCAAAAGGCCGATGGTTTCGTTGTGGCGGTTGCGCAGACGGATACCGATGAGATGGATCCTCGGCGCTGCCATTGCCAGCAGCACTTTCTGTAAATCCCCGGCGTTTTCGAAACCAAAGTTGCTCACCACGTTGTCGGCGCTGACCAGTTGTTCAAACCACGCCGGACCCGCGCGCTCTTGCAGGTCCTGGCCCTGAATGTCGAACGCCTCCAGTGCTTGTGGCGCGCCATCGATTACCAGACCGTAAGGCTCCATGCGACTGCCGTCGTGTTCACGCAGATAAATCAGCCCTGCCTGAGCCTGGGCGATCTGCACCGTTTCAAACAGCACCCGTTGCAGCAGCGGTGCGAATCGGGTTTCGGCGCACAGACTGTCGGTGATCCGGAAGAAGCTCGCCAAGGTGTCTTTCATCCGCGCCATCGACACGCTCAACTGATCGACTTCCAGCACCGGCGAGCGTCGAGCCAGCGGAAAATTGAAGTCGAAACTGCGAATCGCATCGGCTTCCTTGACCAGCGCGTGCAATGGCTTGACCAGAATTCGTGAGATCAGCCAGCCCAGTGGCAGGCACAACAGCAAAGTGGCGAGGGTGATCAGCGCACCTTGCCAGCGCATGTGATAGGCATCGGCCAGCAATTCGTCTTCCGGCACCAGCAATGCCAGCTGCAAACCTTTCGGACCGCCTTCCTGAATGCTGCTGCGGGCGACAATCCATTGCCGGCCATCGGCATTCAGACGATTGCCGGTGTGCTCAGCGGACAGCAGCATATTGAGGCTCGGACTCAAGTCAGCCACTTTTGCCAGGCGTGCGGTGCTGTCATCGACTATCAGTCGGCTACTGTCGGGGTAGGCCACGGCGTTGCCGTCGGAATCGAACAGGGCGATTTCGGTGGACGGTGTGACGACATGTTTATGCAAGGTGGCAGACAGGGCTGCCAGCGTCAGATCGGCGCCGATGACCGCGTCTTCGCCGCTGCGTCGGGCCAACGTAGTGCCGACGTTGTGGGTTGAGAAAAAGACGTAGGGCTCTGTGGTGATTTGTTCGGTTTGCTGGCGGGCATTGATGAACCAGGCGCGGTCGCGCGGATCGTAGGGATCCCCGGGATTGTCCTGCCGGCTGATCGGCGTCAATGCCTGATCGAAGAACAGTGACTGCGAGCGCACTTCGCCGCGCGGGTCATGCTCGATGCTCCAGACCTGATACGCCGCCGTTTCGGGGGCGCTGAGCAGTGTTTTCAGGGCCGCGTTGCGTAGCGGGCGCACCATGAAGAAATCGCCGTTGGCATAACCCAGATACAGCGAAGCGAGGTTCGGATTGTCCGTCAGTGACTGGCTGAACGGCCTGAGCAGCGGCAATCGTTGTTCAAGCCCCGAAGCCCGGGTAGCGGGATTGTCTGCCAGCAGGCTCAGCAGGTGACGAATCGGCTGATAGGTGGCGGACATGTCCAAGCGCACTTCCTGCTCGATCCGATCGAACAGTTTCTCGCTGCTCGACAGGATGATCTGCGTCGTCTGGCGATAATTGAATAGTCCCAGCACCACGCCGGTAAGTAACAGGAGAAACGTGAACATCACACTGATGTGCACGTGCAGCGGAAAGCGGCGTTGGTCTGGTTGCAGTGAGCTGGGCATTTCGGGTTCTCCATGATGGTTAACTCACTGCTCAGCGCCAAGCATAGTTAAGGCAAGCTCATTGTGCTTTGGTCAGACAACGCCAATTGTTGTTGCAAGGCTTGCTCCAGTTCGAGCATCGCCCTGTTGCTCGCCTCGCAGAGGCGGGCGATCTCATCTGTTGGCAAAGCCTGCGCGCAGGCCTGTTCAAGGGCATTGCAACATTCGATCACCTGCGTCGCCTGCGCGATGCGCGCGGCACCCTTGATTTTGTGAGCGACTACGGCCAACGCCCCGCGATCTTGTTGCGGCGATAGCGCGAGCAGTTCCTGTCGGTCGAGACGGCTGCTTTTTAGCAGCTCGACCAGCAGTCTTCGGGCCTGTGCCGGGTTGCCGCCGGTCAACAGGTTAAGGCTTTGCAGGTTGAATGCCGCAGGCTGCGACACTGGAGTGATGCCGTCGACCCACTGGCTGAGGAGACTCAGGCTCAAGGGTTTGAACAGGCAGTCGTCCATGCCGGCCTGTTTGCAGCGTTGTATTTCTTCGGGTTGCGCATTGGCCGTGAAACCCAGCACGGTGCAGGGCGACCAGCGGTTCTGCAGCTCCTGCTGGCGAATGGCACGGGTCAGCTCATAACCGTTCATCAATGGCATGTTGCAGTCGACAATCACCAGATCAAAGCCGCCTTCCATCCACCGTTCAAGTCCGCTGCGGCCGTTCTCGGCGAGGCTGAAGTGATGGCCCAGGAATTCCAGTTGCTGACACATCAACAGGCGGTTGGCCGGGTGGTCGTCGACCACAAGCACCCGCAGAGGCGTCAGCGAAGTCTTGAGCGCGGTTTCGTTTCTGGTCGCGCTCACCTGGACAGGCAGAGTTTCCAGCGGCAGCGAAACGCAGACCTGAGTGCCGATTCCGGGCTGGCTGCTCAATTGCAGCTGACCGCCCATCATTTCGCACAGGTTGCGACTGATGACCAGGCCCAGACCCGCGCCGCTTCTGGCTTGCTGATGGCTGTTTTCCGCTTGGGCGAAAGGTTCGAACAAACGTTGCTGATCTTCCGCACTGATACCGACGCCGCTGTCCTGTACGGTCAGTTGCATCAGTGCCCGTGCAGGCATCTCCGTGTTCATGAGATCGAGGGTAATTCTGACGTGACCGTGCTCGGTGAACTTGATGGCATTGCTGACCAGATTGGACAGCACCTGCTTGAAGCGCAGCGGGTCCAGATCGACATCGACCGCCAGGTCCGGCGGGTTGACGATGACTTGCAGGGCAAGATTCTTCTGTCGGGCGAGGCCGTCGAAGATTCTGGCAACCGACGCCACCATGTCGACCAGATTGACCCGTTCAGGACAAAGGCTCAGGCGCCCCGACTCGATCCGTGCAATGTCGAGAATGTCGCCGATCAGGCCCAGCAGATCCTTTGCCGAATGGTAGGCCGTATCGATCGACGAACGATCCGGGTGCTGTGTGTCCATGCGTCTGAGCGTCAGTTCGAGCATGCCGATCACTGCGTTCATCGGGGTACGGATTTCATGGCTCATGGTGGCCAGAAACGTACTTTTGGCGCGGTTGGCTTCATCCGCCTGCTCCTTGGCCGCGCGAAGGTCTTCGAACAGCTGGCGGCGTTCACTGATGTCGATCCAGCCACCGATGATGCCTTTTACATCGCCGCTGGAGTCGCGATAGGGAAGTATCCAGTGATAGATCGTCAGGCGGCGGTTGCCGATATGCAGCGGCCGGTCGAGCACCAGCGGAGTGCCTTCTGCGACGACGCGCTGATAATCGGCCTGGAAGGCCTGTGCCTCGAAAGCGTTGCTCAGGGTGCCCTGCATGACGCTTTTGCCGATAACGTCCTCACGCTTGGCATTGAACGCTTCGAGGTAGCTGTCATTGCAGCTTTGCAACAGGCCCTGGCGGTCGCGAACGTAGATCGGATGCGGCGTACCGTTGACCAGCGAGCGCATGAATTCGAACTGGTCGTTAAGCGCACGTTCGGCCGCCTGGCGTTGTTTGATCTGGTGTCGCATATAAGCATTCCAGGCCAGCAACAGCAGCAGAACCATGCAAGCGGCAGTGATCATTTGATAGAACAGACGCTGGTAGTTGTGCCAGATATTCTGGGAGGCGGTGGCGTAACCGCGCCACCGGCCATTGATCACACCCAGCTCTTCCGGGGCAATGCTCAGCAGAGCTTTGTCGATGATCGAGGCCAGTTCCTTGTTGTCGCGAGCGGTCGCCAACGAGAACGCGGCCTGACCGGTGCCGATGGTGGTGGTGATCTGCAATGGATGGTCAAAGATCCGCGAAGAAATGAAGTAATTGGCGATCACCAGCGAGTTCACCGCGCCGTCGACATGCCCCTCGGCAAGTAACGAGACGGCGCTGAAGGTATCGGCCGTTTCGATCAAACGAATGAGTGGAAACTCTCGGCGCAGGTACTCGACCATCGGGTTGCCTTGGGCGATAGCCAGCGGCTTGCCTTTGAGTTGGCCCAGATTGGTTGGGCCGTCGGCGCTCTTGCGGGTTAGCAAGACATAGGAATTTTCCAGGTAAGGGCGACTGAAGTTCAGGGCTTTTTCGCGTTCGGCGGTCGGCAGCAGTGCTGCAATCAGATCGGCTTGATGGCTGTCGAGTTGCTTGATCATGTCCGCGTCGTTGCGACTGCGGCGGATCTCGAAACGCAGGCCGGTGCGTAATCGGATCAGTTCGAGCAAGTCAGCGCTGATGCCGCGGAAATTTCCATCATTGTCGAAGAAGGTCAGCGGCGCAAACGCCTCATTGACCACCACCCTCACGACAGGGTGCTGTTTGAGCCATGCCTCTTCGCGCTGGGTCAGTTGCATTTTCTGATCGGTGAGCAACAGGTCGCTGCCGGCACTCCAGCGTTTGGCGATGTTGTCGCGTTCGTTGCTTGGCACCGCTTTGAGTACGGTGTCGATGATGCCCAACAGGTGCGGATTGTTTTGGCGTACGGCGAAGCCGAATCCCTGGGCTTCCTGTTTGCCGAAATTGGCCATGCGCACGTTGTTGAGGTAGCCCTTGTTGATCATGTAGTGCGTGGAAATGGTATCGCCGAGAAACACGTCGGCCTGATCGAATGCCACGGCGTTGATTGCATTCTGGTAGGAGGGATAACAGGTAATCAGCGCTTTTGGATACAGCGCCTTGACCTCGGGCAACGGCAGATAGTGATAGACCATGCTCAGTCGCAGCCCCGCCAGGCCTTCGCTCAGTGAGCGGGTTTCGCCCTCGCGGGTGACGAGTACAGGCTGATCAATGGCATAGGGGGTGGAAAGCGCGAGGCTGGCGTTGCTCGCCTCGAAGCCGTTGGCTGTGCCGAGCAGGTCGACCTGGCCGTCGACCAGCGCGCGAATCGCAGCATCCCGGGAGGGGAAGCGCTGCACCCGGATTGGCAAACCGGTGGCCTGACTGAGGATTCCGGCGTAGTCAGCCGTCAAACCTTCGTACTCCTTTCCGCTGACGGTCATGTCAAAGGGTGGGTAGTCGGGCGCGGAAGTGCCGAGTATCAGTTCGCTGCGTTCATGCAGCCACTGCCGTTGGGACTGTTCGAGCGCGACCGGAACCGACTCGCTTGCCGACCGGCTGAGCAAGACATAGTCCGCTGAAGCGCCAGGCATGGCGAACACGTTGGCGCTCAAGTACAGACCGGCGCACAACGCAATTAAATAGTCCTTTAAACGACTGGGCATGCGGGCTCTCACACGAGTGCGTTACGTTTGGCCATCTCGATAAGTTCTACAAGTGATCTGGCTTTTAGTTTTTGCATCAGGCGTTTTTTGTAGGTGCTGACGGTTTTATTGCTGAGGAACATGCCCTTGGCTATTTCCTTGTTGGTACGGCCCTGAGCAAATAGCTGCAATACCATCAACTCCCGATCATTGACGGATTTGAATAGTTCCAGTTCTGCGTAACGAATGTCGTCGCTGCGCACCGGATTCAGCGCCTGGCTGGGGAAATAGTTGTAACCGGAAAGTACTGCCTTTATCGCGCTGACCAGTTCGCTCAAGTCTTCTTGTTTACAGACATATCCTGACGCGCCGGACTGCATGCAGCGAATACCGAATAAAGTCGGACACTGGGCGGTCAGTACCAGGGTCTTCAATGGTGAACTCATGGCGTTGAAGCGGGCCAGCACTTCCAGGCCGTCGAGCTTGGGGATACTGATGTCGAGAATGATCAGGTCTGGCATGCACTCGCGCACCATCTGCATGGCATCGACCCCGTTATCGGTTTCACCGACGACCTTATAACCTTCATGTTCCAACAGCATGCGAACGGCGAGACGGATGACCGGGTGATCGTCAACAATAAAAACGGAGTTCATAATCAAATCCCATACAAGCACGAATAAAGCGCGCACCTTAGCTCAGATGAATGAACACTCGCATGAACTGACTTGGCTCCAGTCGCGTTATCGGATAATTCCTACAATTAATGAGGAAAGGGACTACGGCCAAACTAGGATCAACGTAAGGAAGTGCAGGGATGGTATCGGCTTATAGTTGGCTGTGTTTGTTTTGCAAGTGCTGGATGTCAATAGTTATTTCATCACTGTTTAAGTGTGCTGATTCTTGGCTTTTTTGTTGTTGGTTGTTTTGCCGTTATATCCCGGCTTAAAACGGCTAAATGCACTCGTCGAAAATGACATTGCAGGTAGAAAATGATCGACAGGTAATCAGCCTGCCGGCGGTACCGGCCGGCTGAATACGCTGGATCAGTGGCTGGAGCGCCCAGTCATTTCCAGCGCCATGTCGCTGGCGTAGCTGTCGGTCATGCCCGCGATGAAATCGATCATGCGCAAAAACGATGTGTGCAATGAACCTTGCGGGTCCGGCGCATTGTTGCCCAGCAAATCGAGGATACGTCGGCTTTTGAACGACGGAGTACGCCCATTGTGCTGTTCCAGCGCGGCGCCGCAGAACGAATTGAGCAGAATCTCCAGCGTCGTATAGGCGCCGATTTCGTGCAGGGTTTTTCGTTTGTCCTGAAAGATCTTCTTGCGCGCAATGTCCTTGGCGTTCAGCACACACCGCTTGGCCGGGCCGTGCATGTGCTCGACCAGATCGCCGTGCAACGTACCGGCGAGCAGTGCGTCCTGTTGCTCGACAAAGGCCCGCGCCGCGGCGTTGGTCAAATGCTCGATGGCTTTGCCGCGCAGGATTGCCAGTTTGCGCCGCCGCGAATCCTGCGGGCCGAGTTGGCGATAGGTTTCCGGTAAATCATCGCCCACGAGGCCGAGCAGCAGGGATTCGACTTCGGCGTACTCCAGCAACTCCATCTCAAGACCGTCTTCGAGGTCGATCAGCGCGTAGCAGATGTCGTCAGCGGCCTCCATCAGGTACACCAAAGGATGGCGCGCCCAACGTTGGTCTTCCAGTTGCGGCAGGCCGAGCTTGTGGGCAATTTGCTCAAGCAGCGGCAGTTCGCTCTGATAGCAGCCGAACTTGTGCTTCTTGTAACCGAGGGAGTCGGCGTGACGAGCCGTCCACGGATACTTCAGATAAGTGCCGAGGGTGGCATAGGTCAGGCGGGTGCCACCGTCGAACTGATGGTACTCAAGCTGCGTGAGCACGCGGAAGCCCTGGGCATTGCCTTCGAAATTAAGGAAGTCACCGCGCTCGGCTTCGCTCATGCCGTCCAGCCAGCCACGCCCGGCCGCTTGCTGAAACCAGTGGCGAATGGCGTCCTCACCGGAATGGCCGAACGGCGGATTGCCGATGTCGTGAGCCAGGCAGGCCGACTGCACAACCATGCCCAGGTCGGCAGGATCACACCAGTCGGGAAGGGCACTGCGCAGGGTTTCGCCAACGCGCATGCCCAGCGAGCGGCCCACGCAGCTGACTTCCAGCGAGTGGGTCAGGCGTGTGTGGATATGATCATTACTGGTGACCGGGTGCACTTGGGTTTTACGGCCCAGGCGACGGAAAGCTCCCGAGAAAATGATGCGGTCATGGTCTTTATGAAAAGGGCTGCGGCCAAGCTCTTGCGGGCTGTACAGCGGCTTTCCGAGGCGTTCGCGGTTGAGCAGTGTTTGCCAATCCAAGGCTGATTCTCTCCGTCAGGTGACTGAATTGACCTAGCTTCCCGGTTCAGCCGTATGCCTGCAAGCGGAACTACAATCCCGCTGCATCGATATCGATCAACAGCAGGCGTTCGCCATTGTCGAAGAACTGCCCGGCCGTCAGGCAATACTGATTGCTGGTGGCATCTCGGTAGGTATTGGAGAGGGTCAGACGCCGTTCGTCCCAACCTTCGGCCAACAGATGATAGAAGTACGGACGCCACGACCAGTTGTGTCCCAGATAGCGGTTGTCGGCGATCCAGCCGTTGTGGCGCCATTCCAGATTGGGGGTCAGTTGCGTGCCGTGGCGGTCGCACTGATAAAACCGCAGCAGCCATGGAAATGCCTCCAGGTGCGGCAATGAACTGAGTGGCGCACGGGCTTGCGCCCATTTTTGCAGGATCGCCATCAATTCACTGAGTTGCTGGCGCATCTGCATCAATCGCCCACGCTCGGCGAGCTTCTGCTGAACGTATCGCTGGCGCAGCTCGGCAAAGCGATGCACAAAGGCGTCGGTGGCAAAGAACGCCTCCTGCGCCCGAGCGAACAGGAAACCCTGCACGTAGCGCGATCCGCATTCCAGAGCGAAATTCAGCTGCGCCTCGGTTTCGACCCCTTCGGCAATGATCCAGCAGCCGGTTTTTTCGGCCATTTGTGCGAGGGCCTTGACCACATCACTGCTCGGCCCGCCCAACGCGGCAGCCTGAAACAGTCGCATGTCGAGCTTGAGGATGTCCGGCTGCAGCGCCAGCACCCGATCGAGTTGCGAATATCCGGCGCCAAAATCATCAATGGCAATCCGCGCCCCGGCCTCGCGATAACGCGCAACCACTTCGGCCAGACGTTGACTATTGCCGCCCAGTTCGGTGATCTCGAACACAATGCGCTGTGGATCAACGTTGTGTCGTGCCAGTTGCTTGAGGCTGGGCAGGGCCTGGTCGGGGCGCAGGCGACTGATCCAGCGCGGCGACATATTGAGACTGAGAAACCAGTCAGTCGGGGCTTCATGCAGACGGCTCAGGGCGTTGTCGCGGATCTGCCGGTCGAGGCGGCGCAGGGCCATGGCCGGCGTGCGCGGGTCAGCGAACAGTGGCCCGACCGAGGTCAATTGTCCATCGCTCTGGCGCAGGCGGCCCAAGGCTTCGACGCCGGCGATGCGTCCGGTGGCGGTATCGATGAAAGGCTGAAAACAGGCGAGCGGTTGCCCGTCGATCACGGGGCCTCCTTAGTCGTTCTTGTTCTGGTTAAAACCTGCCGACCGGGTAGGCGTTCAGGATTGAACCTCTTCTTGAAAGAGGTTCATCCCGAACGTATAGCAAGAATGTAGCCAGTTGCGAGAGGTCAGCGTTTGCCCGAACTCTGCATGACCAGTTTGATCAGTGGCCCGAGACTGGTACCGAGGCGAACCAGTCGGGTCAGGCCACCGACGCCGCCGCTTTTCGCGCCCTTACCGGTGATGAATCCCAGCAGGGTGACAGCGGCCACGCCCCACAACGGCGCGTGTTTGATGCCGAATCCGCCTTGCAGGTTTTGCGACATGCCGCGCATGCGCTGCAAGGGTTGCAGCACTTGCCCGGCTTCGTGACGGATTTCCTGACGATGCATTTCCATGCGCAGGCGGATCAGTGCCTTGCGCATTTCCCGACGAGAGCTGTTATGTGGAAGTTCAGGCAGGCTCATGGCAGCAGACGCTCCCGGTCGTTGGCCAGCTCTTCGAGCGTGCCGTGGAAAGGCGAGGATTCATCGAAGACCGCAGCCTTCAGGCGCACCCCGCAGAACGCGGCCGCCAGTGTGTAGAACACGCACAGACCGATGATCGCGGGCAGACGATAGGTGTCCCAGAACACGATCAACACCAACGTCGACAAACCAACCAGCAACAGAAGGGCAAACACCAAGGCCAAGCCTGCGAACAGCAACAGGCTGACGGTACGTGCTTTCTGCTCCTGCAATTCGATGCCGAACAATTCGACATGACTGTGCAGCAAGCCAAGGACAGCGGCGCCCAGGCGCCGCGTGGAGGAAGTGGTGCCCGCAGCCGGGCCGGATTCACCGATCGACATAATCAGCGCCGAGTAGCCAGCAGGCCGATCAGAAAACCTACACCGGCAGCGATGCCGACGGATTGCCAAGGGTTGGACGACACGTAGTCTTCAGTGGCGGTGACCGCCGCCTGACCGCGTTCGCGCAGGGTGTCTTCGGTCAGCTTCAGGGTTTCCCGTGCACGCAGCAGGCTGTCGTGGATCTGTTCACGCAGCTCATCAGCCTGATCGCCGGCCAGAGTGGCGGTGTGCTCGAGCAACCGTTCGGTGTCGGCGACCAATGTCTGGAAGTCGTTCATCAGGATTTCTTGAGCAGTCTTTGCCTTGATGCTGGCCATGGGTGGATCTCCGTAAGTGGCGTCTGAAGCGTTCGAGTATGAGCCTTGCGCGAAGGTTCAGTACAAATGACTGGTACAGCTTTTGCTATGTCGTGGTGCGTCGCCCGACAGTCGTGCGCTGTTGCTGAGCGTACAAGCGGGAAAACCTTAACTCAAATAACCACGGTTCGTATCAGAGCATCGACCTTGTGCGCCAAAGCGGTTCATTGGACATCCGGATCCATGACTGCGTGGTCGCAACTTGGTGCATGAAATGCTCGCATGAACTGCTTTGGTGCTTTTTTACCTGCCAGGTCTGCCTCTTATGGAAAATCTGCAAAGCGCTGTGGAGACGTTGGTTCACAGCTCCAATACGTTGTTCATTCTGATCGGTGCTGTGATGGTGCTGGCGATGCACGCCGGTTTCGCATTTCTGGAAGTCGGTACGGTGCGCCAGAAAAACCAGGTCAACGCGCTGTCAAAGATCCTCAGCGATTTTGCCGTCTCGACCCTGGCCTATTTCTTTATAGGCTACTGGATCTCCTACGGCGTGACATTCATGCAGCCGGCGGCGGTGCTGAGTGCCGATCATGGCTATGGGCTGGTGAAGTTTTTCTTCCTGCTGACCTTTGCCGCAGCGATCCCGGCGATCATTTCCGGCGGCATTGCCGAGCGGGCGCGCTTCGTTCCTCAGTTGTGTGCCACAGCGCTGATCGTGGCGTTCATTTATCCGTTTTTCGAAGGGATGATCTGGAACGGCAACTATGGCCTGCAAGCCTGGTTGACGGCGCAGTTTGGTGCGGCTTTCCATGATTTCGCCGGCTCCGTGGTGGTACATGCCATGGGCGGCTGGCTGGCGCTGGCGGCGGTGCTGCTGCTTGGCCCGCGCAATGGGCGTTATCGCGATGGTCGACTGGTCGCGTTCGCTCCGTCGAGCATTCCGTTTCTGGCTCTTGGCTCGTGGATTCTGATTGTCGGCTGGTTCGGCTTCAACGTAATGAGCGCACAGACGCTGCAGGGTGTCAGCGGACTGGTGGCAGTCAACTCGTTGATGGCGATGGTTGGTGGCACAGTGGCGGCGTTGATCGTCGGGCGCAATGACCCGGGCTTTCTGCACAACGGCCCGTTGGCCGGGTTGGTGGCGATCTGCGCAGGTTCTGATCTGATGCATCCGGTCGGCGCACTGGTGACCGGCGCCATTGCTGGTGCACTGTTCGTCTGGTGTTTTACCGCCGCGCAGGTCAAATGGCGCATCGACGACGTCTTGGGCGTGTGGCCGTTGCACGGATTGTGCGGCGTGTGGGGCGGGATTGCCTGCGGGATTTTCGGCCAGACCGCGCTTGGCGGTCTGGGCGGTGTCAGCCTGATCAGTCAGGTGATCGGCACCGCGTTGGGCGTCGTTGTGGCGCTGGTTGGCGGCTTCGTCGTGTACGGCGTGATCAAGGCGCTGCACGGTCTGCGGCTCAGTCAGGAGCAAGAGTATTACGGCGCCGACCTGTCGCTGCACAAGATTGGCGCCGTGAGTCAGGACTAGGTCTCCTCATCGTTGGCTCCCGGATAAAACCCGTGCAGCAGGCGATAACGATCACTGCGCACCTGATCGACTCTCTCCTGTACTTGATGCGCCGGCAGACCCAGCATGATCAAGGCGTGAGAGCCGAGCATCAAGCTTGATTCCAACAGTTCCGGTACCACTTCGGTGGCGCCGGCGGCTTTCAGTTCTGCCAATTGGCTGTCATCACGGGTGCGCACCAGAATCGGCACCTGATCATTGAGATGGCGTGCTTCCTTGAGGATATGCAGGGCGACGTCGCCTTGATCCACGGCAATCACCAGCAGCCTTGCTCGTAACAGGCCGACGGCGAGCAACAGATCGCTGCGCGAGCAGTCGCCGTAATGCACGTTGCTTTCCGCGATGGCTGCCTCCTGGATACGTATGGGATCGTTGTCCAGCGCGATGTAAGGTTGCTTGGCATTGCTCAGGATACGGCCAATGGACTGGCCAACGCGGCCGTAGCCGCATATCACTACGTGTTTGTTGAGGTCGGCGTTGAGTGCGCTGATCTCGTCGATCTGAGCCTCCTCATTGGGTTTGCGATGCAGGCTGGCGGCGATTCTCGGTGCCGCGCGTAGCAGCAATGGGGTCAACAGCATCGAGCAAAAAGTCGCTGCGAGCAAAAGCGCACCGAGCTTGGCTGGCAGCATCTGGTTCTGCTGCATCTGCGCCATCAAGGCAAAGCAGAACTCGCCGCCCTGAGCGAGCGCCAGACCGCTGCGCCACGCCGTTTCACTGTCGCTGCCGCGCCACTTCACGAGCAGCGCCACCACGATGCCTTTGATCACCAGTAAACCGAGCGTGAGGCCGATGATCAGCAGGCTGTGGCTGATGAATAGCTGCAGGTCAATCAACATGCCAATGCTGACAAAAAACACCCCGAGCAGAATGTCGCGAAAGGGCCGGATATCGGCCTCGATCTGATGCCGGTAGTGGCTTTCGCCGAGCAACATGCCGGCCAGAAATGCGCCAAGGGCCGGGGACAGGCCGAGCAGGTGGGTCAGCCATGCGGTCAATAACACAATCACCAATGCCAGCAGCACGAACAACTCTGCCGAGCGTGAAGCGGCCACCTCATGGAACAGCCGAGGCAGCAACCAGCGACTGGCGAACAACAGGCCAAAAAACAGCACCACGGTTTTCGCCAAGGTCAACGGCAATGCCCAATACCAGACCTGATCACTGCTTCCGGCAAACACGGGCACAAGCGTCAGCAGCAGTACTGCGACCACATCCTGGAACAGCAAAACACCGACGGCGTTCTGGCCGTGGCTGCTGAACACCTCGCCAAGACTGCTTAATTCCTTGGTGACGATCGCCGTCGACGACAACGACAGGCCGGCGCCAAGCAACAATGCCGGGGTCAGGGGCATCCCCAGCAGCATCAACAGCGATCCCAGTATTGCCGTGCTGATCAGCACTTGCTGGCTGCCCAGGCGAAAAACCACTTTGCGCAGCGCAATCATTTTCGACAGGGAAAACTCCAGACCCAGCGAAAACAGCAGAAACACCACGCCCAACTCAGCCACGTCGGGCAGGTTTTCACTTTCGTTGACCCAGTTGAATGCCGTTGGCCCGACCAGCAATCCCACGCACAGGTAACCCAATACCGGTGGTAGCCGCAGACGACGGAACAGGGCAATCATCACGAGGGACGAGGCGAGGATGATGAGCAGGTTGGCAAACACAAGACACTCCGATGTCAGGCTCTGGCTTCTCAAGCGTAGAGGCAAAAAGCGCGGGAGCATCGCCTGATTGGCATTTCTGTGAACTGATGTGTGTCAGGGTTTTGTGCGTGAACCGCAGTCGCTGGCCCTCAAGCCTTTGGGCGGAGTGGCTCGACGGGTTTTCAGGTGCGGCCTAGAATGAGCGAATTAATTTTTGGTTGAGCAATCATGCTTCCTGAATGCCAGTTGTTCGGCACCCTCGGGTGCCATCTCTGTGAAGTCGCCGAGGCCATGTTGATGGAGTTCGTCGAGCGCGGGCTATTGGTCGAGCTGGTGGATATCGCTGAAGACGAATCGTGGTTCGAGGCATACAGTTTGCGCATTCCGGTGCTGCGCCGAATTGACACTGGAGCTGAACTGGGCTGGCCGTTCAGCGCTGATCAGGTCGTCGCATTCCTTCGGTAACCGATGTTTCTGCTGCGTCCCGCTGGTCGCCACCTGTCATCCATCCCTTGGCACTTTCCGGTTTATTCGGTTACTGTATGTTCATACAGTAATTGGGTAAGAGGGACGAACCGTGGTCAATGTCGAGCAGTTGAAGAACAGCGTGAACCGGATGTCGGTTGACGTGGTGCGCGAGGCCGTTCTCGAATTGCGCCTGGACGGGTTGGTCACGGAGGGCAAGACGCCATTCAACAAACTGCATTTCAATACCTGTTTTGCCGAGATCGAAGCCCTGTTTCAGCGCGCCGGTTATCACAAACAGTTGGACGTGGTCGGTTATCAGGGTTTGCTTTACGCCTTGTACGACCCGGGCCGCTGGGAGGCGGTTGACGTGTTGCGCTGGCTCAAGGAATTCACCGAGGCGGCGGCGCTCAAATCGATTCCCGCCTGAGGATTCAGCGCTAGGTTCGTTTCCCTCTGTGTTGGATAATGCCGACCTGCATTGAGGATTCGAATTTCCGTATGTCCACATCAACATTTTCCGCTGCACAGAATCAGGCCAGCACACTGTATCTGCCGCCGGGTACTTGGCTGACCGTACTTGATTGTTTGTGCGAGCATTTCAGTGCCATTGGGCGCGAGCAGTGGCTTGACCGGATTGCTCGGGGGCGGGTGCTGGATGGCCAAGGTCAGCCGATTGCGTTGGACTTGTCCTACAAGGAAGGCCTGCGGATTCACTACTTTCGCGAAGTGCCGGACGAAAAACCGATACCGGTGGTCGAGTCGATTCTTTACGCCGACGAACATCTGGTGGTGGCTGACAAACCTCACTTTCTCCCGGTGACCCCGGCCGGCGAGTATGTCGAACAAACCTTGTTGCGCAGGCTGATTCGTCGGCTGGACAATCCTCATCTGGTGCCGCTGCACCGGATCGACCGGCATACGGCGGGGCTGGTGATCTTCTCGGCTAATCCGCAAACCCGTTCCGCGTATCAGTCGCTGTTCCCGACACGGCAGATCGACAAGCGCTATGAAGCCATTGCTCCGGCATTGCCCCAACTGGATTTCCCTTTGGTACACAAAAGCCGTTTGGTTGATGGCGAGCCGTTTTTTCGCATGCAGGAAGGGACGGGCGCCAGCAATACAGAAACAGCTGTAGAGGTTCGGGAAAAAAACGGTGAGCTGTGGCGTTATGGCTTGTTTCCGGTGACGGGCAAGAAGCATCAGTTGCGTGTTCACATGACCGCGCTGGGGGCGAGCATCTGCAACGATCCGTTCTACCCGGATGTGTTGAAAGATGCCGAAGATGATTACGCCAACCCGCTGAAGCTACTGGCGCAAGGACTACGCTTCATCGACCCGGTAACTGGAGAGGAACGCGAATTCGAAAGTCGCCTCACCCTGCAGTGGTGATAGCGCTGCCAATTTTCCAGTGCCCATGAAAAAGCCCGCATATCAATGCGGGCTTTTCTGTATCCGGTGTCGACCCAGAGCTTACAGCTCTTTAACGGTACGAACCTGATCCTTGTTGATGCGGGTTTCTTTGCCGTCGAGCTGTTTGAACTCGTAAAAGCCCGAATCATCATCGTATTGCGGGGTGTCGACGGCCTGGATTTCGCGACCGTCATTCAAGGTGATCACTGTTGGCGACGAGCAACCGGCGAGGGTAGCTAGGCCCAGTGCGAGCATGAAAGTGGCGAGGGTCCGTTGAGTCATGAGTGTGTCTCCGAATGGGAATTCTTTTGGTTACTGAGCTTGAGACGTATACAAGGCGTGAGAGTTCCTTGAATAGTGTCAGTCTGACACAGTGTTGTGCGCATTTAACAGGTCGGGGGTGTTCAGGTTGGCTAGCCGTGGATCGTTGTCGGGACAGTGCAGCGCGGTGGCGCCGAGATTGCGCATGACCCGGCCGGGGCTACGCTCCCCTGCATTCCAGGCATCTTCGAATGCCGGTAAAAGGGCGACCGGGATCACGCACAACAACGGTTCCCAGTGCTCGTCATGGCGCAACATTAAAGGTTTATCATTATGCAGATTCGCGGTCTCGCGCATGCTTTGTAGCAACGCACCATCAATACGCGGGACATCGCAGGGCAATACCAACAGATGCGAATGGCGTGCGGCTCTCAGGCCGGCGCGAATACCGGCCAACGGACCGGGAAAGTCGTCCTCGTCATCCACCACCAATTGATCGGCGAACGGCGCGTAACGCTCACGATTACGGTTGCAGGAGATGATCAGGTCATCGGTGAGCGGACGGGTCTTGCGCTGTAAATGCGCAATCAACGGCTCGCCCAGCCACTCCACCAGACCTTTGTCCTGACCGCCCATGCGCTGCCCGCGTCCACCCGCCAAAAGCAAGATAGAGCAGGGCGGCAGTTGCGTGTCAAAGGTCATGGCAGCTCTCCGGAGGGGCGGCGAAAAAAGGGGGCGCTGTGATATAACACCAGGCTGTTTTCCCTACAACTGGAAGAGCCTATGAAAGCCAAGGCTGATGTACCTTTCGTGCCGCTCAATATTGCGGTTCTGACTGTCAGCGATACCCGAACCCTGGAAACCGACACTTCAGGCCAAGTCTTCGTCGACCGCCTCGCGGCCGCCGGCCACAATCTGGCAGCGCGGGTCCTGCTCAAAGATGACCTCTACAAAATTCGCGCGCAAGTCGCCAACTGGATTGCCGACGATGTCGTACAGGTGGTGCTGATCACCGGTGGCACCGGCTTCACTGGCCGCGACAGCACCCCTGAAGCCGTCACGTGTCTGCTCGACAAGCAAGTGGATGGGTTTGGGGAGTTGTTCCGGCAGATATCGGTGGCCGATATCGGCACCTCGACCGTGCAATCCCGGGCGCTGGCCGGTCTGGCCAATGGCACGCTGGTTTGCTGCTTGCCGGGTTCGAACAATGCCGTGCGTACGGGGTGGGATGGGATTCTGGGTGAGCAACTGGATGCTCGTCACCGTCCGTGCAATTTCGTTCCTCATCTGAAACAGGCAGCGCCTTGTGAATCCCGTGGGTAAGCCGGGCAAGACGGGCTCGTTGATGCCCGTCGAAGTGGCGCTGGCGCGACTGCTGGAAATGGCCGAGGCCTCGCCAATCGTCGAGCACGAATATTTGCCACTGGCTCAGGTCGAGGGTCGGGTACTGGCCGAAGATCTGGTTTCGACCCTGGATCTGCCACCTTGGCCCAACAGTGCCATGGACGGATACGCCTTGAACCTCTCGGACTGGGCAGGCGAACCGCTGCCGGTCAGTCAAAAGGTGTTTGCCGGGCAGTCTCCGGAAGCTTTGAAATCCGGTACCTGTGCGCGAATCTTCACGGGGGCGCCGATACCACCCGGTGCCAATTGCGTGGAAATGCAGGAAAACGCTGACGTTCAGTCCGATGGACGCGTGCGTTTCGTTGAGCCTCTGAAAATCGGGCAGAACATTCGCCCGCAAGGCCAGGAAACAACCGTCGGGGAACTGATACTTCCCGCCGGAACGCGACTTGGTCCGATTGAACAAGGCTTGTCCGCGTCGCTGGGCTGCGCCGGGCTGAAAGTTGTGCGCAAGGTTCGAGTTGCGGTGATTTCTACTGGCGACGAACTGGTCGAACCGGGTCAGCCATTGGGGCCGGGGCAGATTTACAACAGTAATCGGGTGTTGCTGTGCAGCTGGTTACTGCGTCTTGGCTGTGAAGTGATCGACGCTGGCATTCTTCCTGATGACCTTGCTACCACCCGTGCCCGGCTCGGTGAGTTGCAGAATGTTGATCTGATCCTTTCCACCGGTGGTGTATCAGTAGGTGAAGCGGATTTTCTGGGTATTGCCCTGCGAGAAGAGGGCGAACTGGCCCTTTGGAAACTGGCCATCAAGCCCGGAAAACCGCTGACATTCGGACATTTCCGCAATGTGCCGGTCATCGGCTTGCCTGGTAACCCGGCGTCCACGTTGGTGACCTTTGCTCTGCTGACTCGCCCCTACCTGTTGCGCCGGCAGGGTGTACGGGATGTCGAGCCTCTGAAGTTCCCGGTGCCGGCAGGCTTCACTTGGCCGGTGGCCGGCAATCGCCGTGAATACCTGCGTGGGCGTCTCGAGCAAGGGCGAGCGACGATCTATCGCAACCAGAGTTCCGGTGTGCTGCGCAGTGCTGCGTGGGCAGATGGATTGGTTGAAGTGCTGGAAGGCCGCACTCTACATGCAGGGGATGAGGTCGTTTTCATTCCACTGAGTGATCTACTGGGCTGATCGAGCATAAATGCAGGCGTCGGCTGAAACAGTCGATGCCTGCGATGTTTCTCTGAATCAATGGCTGATCAGCGTAACAAGCTGGTCGAATCGGCTGTTGGCCACCCAACCCAGCAGAGCCAGTACTACCGCTGTTGCACCCGCCGAATAGGCAAGACGGTGTTTGATTGTTCTGACGTCACTACGAACTTCGTCCATGTCCCGTCGAATGTATTTGAGGTGGGTTTCCAACTCGGTAACACGAGGTTCCATATCAACTTCTCCAGTGGTCTTGGCGTTGCTTTTGAACTCGGACTTGGGGTTCGCGCGACTTTCGGCGAGAGGTCCAACCGGACTCACTGGCATTCTGGCTTCAAGGCTCTGCATGGAAAAATCCAACAGCGGCTGTTTCGAATAGAAGCCAGTAACCTTTTCCATCTGTCGAGCTGTTAAAAAAACTCGGGGTGTATCCACTCATTACATGCACGTCCTTGTGTTATTGGGATGATTGATACCGCCGACACACGGTGAACCAATGGCCGAGCTTGGTCAATTAAGCCGATTCCTCTTGTTTTGTAAGAAAAAATACCGCTGCGTAGGACGCCTCGTCCGGTCGCTTGAATTAATTGTCATTCTTGCGGCTTTTTTACGTGCCGCTGCGGTCAAGATGTTTCAACCGATTCAATTCAGGGAGTGACGCTATGAGTGAACGCCGGGCACTGTTGATTCTGCATGGCAAACAGGCACTCAACGAGGCGGTTCGCACCGCGGTCGAGGACAAGCGCAAGCAAGGCTGGGAATTGGCAGTGCGTCTGACCTGGGAGGCAGGCGATGCCCAGCGATGGGTGGAGCAAGCGCTGGCGGAAGGCTATCGGAAGATCATTGCCGGTGGCGGAGACGGCACTTTGCGCGATATCGCCGAAGCTCTCGCGGCGCATCCGGGAAAAGCCAGTCTGGTACTTTTGCCCTTGGGGACGGCCAACGATTTTTCCCGCGCAGCGGGAGTTCCGCTGGAGCCGGCCGAGGCGCTTGAGCTTCTCGATGCACCAGCGCGTGATATTGATCTGGGTGAAGTGGGCGGGCAGATTTTTCTCAACATGGCCACTGGTGGTTTTGGCAGTCAGGTCACGGCCAATACTTCAGAGGATCTGAAGAAAGTGCTGGGCGGTGCGGCTTATCTTTTCACCGGTCTGTCACGATTCAGCGAGTTGCATGCCGCATATGGCGAGCTGCAGGGACCGGATTTTCACTGGAGCGGTGAGCTGCTGGCATTGGGGATCGGCAATGGTCGCCAGGCGGGAGGCGGGCATGTGCTGTGTCCGCAGGCACTGGCCGACGACGGATTACTGGATGTCAGCATTTTGCCGGCTCCACAGGAGCTGGTCGGCACGTTGAAGAGTCTGCTTAGCGACGGTTTTGGCATCGACAACATGTTTGTGCGAACCCGGTTGCCGTGGGTCGAAATCAAGGTCGCCGAGGGGCTGTACATTAATCTTGATGGTGAACCGCTGGAAGGCGAAAGCATGCGATTCGAGGCAAGGCCTGCGGCGTTGCAGGTGCACCTGCCGAAGGACTCGCCTCTGTTGACCGTTAAGCAGCCTCTCAGTCGTCCAGACTGATGATCTGTTCGCGCACGGCGAACAGCACCAGGCCTGCCACATCGTATATTTGCAGACGCTTCATGATTTGCGAGCGGTGGGTCTCTACAGTCTTGATGCTCAAGCCCAGGCCGTTGGCAATTTCCCGGGTCGATTTGCCCCGCACGATCAAGCGCAGGATTTCCAACTGTCGGGCGGTCAGATTGTGCGAGTCGGCGATTTCCGGCTGTTGTTTCTGATTGCGGGTCAGCGCCTGGTTGATCACGGTATGGGCGATGGCCGGACTCAAGTAACGCTCGTTGTTGCGCAAGGCTTCCAGCGCGTGCTCGAGTTCGGTGGCGGTAGTGTCCTTGAGCAGATAACCGTGGGCGCCTGATTCCAGCGCCTGCATGATCAGCGCGGGGTCCGTGTGCATCGACAGGATCAGCACTTTGCTCTGCGGACGTACCCGCTTGAGCCGCTGCAGGGCTTCCAGGCCGCCGGTTTCTTTCATGGATATGTCCAGCAGCACGATATCGGGGTTCAGTTGCTCGACCATCTCGAGCAATTGCGAGCCGTCGTTGGCCTCGCCAATCACCGCGTAACCGGGAATATCCAGCACCAGAGCGCGCACGCCGGCCCTGATCAGCGAGTGGTCATCCACCAGAAGTAAGTTGCAAGTCAACGCATAACCTTATTCGTACTGGCCCGCTCGAGCGCACGAGGCGCCCAGGGGAAGAGTGCTTCGATTTGAGTGCCGTTGCCCGGTTCGCTGATGACGCTCAGGGTGCCACCCAATTGTTCGATCCGTTCGGCCATCCCGGCCATGCCGCGTTGTCCTTCACGACCCGGATTCGCGGCCGGAGCGAATCCCTTTCCGTCATCGCTGATCAGCAATGTCAGGCCTTTTGGCAGGCGTTGCACGCGTATCAACAGATTTCTTGCCTGCGCGTGTCGCAGGATATTGGTCACGGCCTCTTGGGTGATGCGAAAGGCGGCGACTGCCATTTCTTCCGGAATACCGTTCAGGCGCTGCTGGCAATCGAGACTCCAGTGCACGCTGGTGTTGGTCAAAGTCTTGAGCAGGTGCGCACGCAGGCTGGCCTCAAGTCCGAGGCTGGTCAGTTGACGTGGATTGAGAATGGCCGAGACATCGCGCACCTTGTTCAATGTTTCTTCAAGGGTGTCGCAAAGTGCAGTGCATTGCTCCTGCAAGTCTTCCGGCATGCGCCGTTTAAGCCAGTCGCTCTGAAGTTTGGCGGCCGTCAGCAACTGGCCGATATCGTCGTGCAGCTCCCGGCTGAGGCGATGGCGTTCGTTTTCCTGGACTTCCAGCAGGCGGTCAGCGAGTTCTTGCGGCTGGAATTTGATCGATTTGCGCGACAGCCGATATTGCACCCAGACGCAGGCGGTGGCGGCGATGTTCAGCAGCAACAGTCCCAGGCAGATTTGTGTGGAGAAACCATAGGTCAGCAGACTGCCAAGTGTAGCCGCGATACACAGTATGAGCGTGAACCGGCGTGCATTTTCCCGGGAGGGTGGCCATGTTGTGATCGACTTGAGGCTGGCGTACATAACGGATGGAGCCAATGGATTTTCGCTGCGGGCAGACCGGCCGGTGGCTGGCGGGTCTCTGTCTGAAAATGCTGTCAATTATGTTATTGATTTCAACGTGGTTCAGTGTACGTATTTTGACTGCCAACTTCGTAGAATGCCTTTCTCTGGAGTCACTGTGCCATTAACTTGAAGGCAACTAGTGGCCGGCATAATACCACTTAAGATACCGTTGGTCGCGTTCGCTATATATGTCCAATGAGTCAGCAAACACGACATGTTGGACGCGAGTTCCATAACTGGGGGGGGAATCGATTTATTGTCATCGATAGATATCGGTGTTGCCTGAAGTTGGGTTCTTTAGACACAGGCAAACCCTGAGCCCGGCTGGAAATATTCGCCTCTGTCAGGTGTGATTATTTATTTCGATTTGTCGCTGGCAGGTATGAACTGTTCAATTGCGACATTGGACGGTGCGAGACAGCTCTTGCCAGCAGTGGGTCACACCCTGTCAGGCCTGGCGCTCCGAAAAGGACAAGAGGGGCAAACGTTTGGCCGTGAGCGCTGGTTGAAACTCGGGTTGACCAACTTGAAAGGCGAAGGCCTCTATCAGCGAGGTTTGTTCACTGTTATCGAGGCTCAGTTGTCCGGTGTTCTGGTCGACCAGTTCAAGTTGCCAGGCCATCAGTGTGAAGCAATCCTTCAAGGCATCCAGAGCCTGTTGGTGCAGGTCGACGTGGTCTTGAGCCAGATTGAGCAAGTCGTAAATATGCAGGGAAAACTCCGAAATCGCTTCAAGCGCCAGGGCTTCAGCTCTGCTGGCAAGCTTGAGGAGCGTGCTGAGCATGCAGTCGATGGCGTCCTTGTCGTTGCTGATCAGTTGCAGATGACTGAGGCATTCTTCGGACTTGGCCAGGAGCGTTTCAGCTTCGACAAGAAATTCGGGGAACCGTTGCGCCCACTCTTTACGGTCGATTGGCATGCTTATCTCCACAACGTCATGTCTGATGAGGGAATGCCGTGTGTGACGACGATCGTGAATTGTCGGGAGATCGCGCCCAGACGTGCAGGTACACAGGCTGAGAGGTTCCAGAGGGTTTGTTTCCGCTGAACTGCGATCGCACACAATAGCCTGACTCCGTTCATGCAATGAGAATGGCGTCACATTAATGGCTATTGGATATTGCGAATATCAGGTTGGGCCTGATTGTTACTAGGGGAATCCCTTAGGCGCGGGAACCTACCGTGCAAACCGAGGTCGCGCCGCAAAGACTTTAGCAGATGAAAAACACCGGGCCAGTAAAGCATGATGTTAATGTGACATCAATGCCTTGATGTGGCATTTTGATAGTGATTTCTGCGGGGATCAAGATTCGGCATTTACAGCCGATAACCCCTCTTAGTGAATTCATCAGAACAAGCCCAGGAGTCATTGATGGCCGGCATTCTCGACACGGTAGACCAACGCACGCAACTGGTGGGTGAGAATCGCCTGGAAATTCTCATGTTCCGCCTCGCCGGACGCCAATTGTTCGCGATCAACGTGTTCAAGGTTCAGGAGGTTCTGCAACTGCCAAAGTTGACCCTCATGCCCCAGCGTCACCCGTTTGTCTGCGGTGTGGTCAATCTGCGCGGGCAGACCTTGCCGGTGATCGACCTTTCGCAAGCGATCGGCATGCGTCCACTGGTACCCGGTCCGAACAGCACCATCATCGTCACTGAGTACAACCGCTCGGTGCAGGCCTTCCTCGTCGGTGGCGTGGATCGCATCGTCAACATGAACTGGGAAGCCATTCTGCCGCCGCCGACCAGCGCTGGCCGCCAGCACTATCTGACCGCGATCAGCAAAGTTGACGATCAGTTGGTGGAAATCATCGACGTCGAAAAAGTGCTCGCCGAAATCGTCCCGTACAACGCCAAGGTATCGCGCGACAAGCTCGATGATCCGGTGCTGGAACGTGCCCGTGGCCGAGAAGTGCTGCTGGTGGACGACTCCAACGTGGCACTCTCGCAATTGCGTGACACCCTTGGCCAGCTCGGCGTGAAAATGCACATTGCCAGCGACGGCCTGAAGGCGCTGAACATGCTCAAGGCCTGGGCCGACACCGGCGTGAACATGACCGACAAACTGCTGATGGTGTTCACCGACGCGGAAATGCCGGAGATGGACGGCTATCGCCTGACCACCGAAATTCGCAACGATCCACGCCTGCGTGGGCTGTACGTAGTGTTGCACACCTCGCTGTCCGGCAGTTTCAACGACTCTATGGTGAAGAAGGTCGGCTGCGACAACTTCCTCTCCAAGTTCCAGCCGGACAAACTGGTCGATGTGGTCCGCCAGCGGCTGATGCTTGATGAAGTGCCGGCCTGATAGCCCTGCTCAAAGGCTGACTTCATGTCAGCCTTTGATTCGTTGATGAAGCTCGTATAGGGTGGCGTTTTTTACCCATCAGGGAGCTGGCCATGCTGCGTCTGAGCGCGCTTTATCGTTACCCGTTGAAATCCGGCAAAGGCGAGGTTCTGCAAGGGATCAGCCTGGACAAGCTGGGGCTTGAGGGTGATCGACGCTGGATGCTGGTGGACGAAGCCAGCGGGCGTTTCCTGACTCAGCGCGCAGAAGCGAAGATGAGCCAGTTGTCGGCACTGTGGAATGCCCACGGCGGACTGACGCTCAGCGCCCCTTCGCATGCGTCCATTGAAATCGCCGTGCCGGACAGCGGTGCCGAACTGCGTGGCGTGACCATTTGGCGTGATACCTTGCGGGTCCCGGACGCTGGCGATGACGCAGCGAAGTGGGTCAGCGATTTCATCGGTAAGCCGACCCGTCTGGTACAGGTGCCACTGGACCGTGCGCGTACCACGCAAGCTGGATATGGCAAGGAGGACGATCAGGTCGCATTCGCCGATGGTTTTCCGTTGTTGCTGATTGGTGAAGCGTCGCTGCAGCACCTGTCGCAACAGGTCGGAAGGCCGCTGGAAATGCTGCGTTTCCGGCCGAATCTGGTCATTGAAGGCAGCGATGCGTATGCCGAAGACAGTTGGAAGCGTATTCGTATTGGCGATGTCGAGTTCCGTGTAGTCAAGTCGTGCTCACGCTGCATTCTCACCACCATCGACCCGCAAACCGGCGAGCGCAGCGCTGATCGCGAACCGCTCGCGACGCTGCAAAAGACTCGCGGGCAGGCCGATGGCGCGATGTTCGGGCAGAATCTGGTGAATGACGGCAATGGTCGTCTTGAGGTCGGGATGCCGGTGGAGATACTCGAATAACCCAACCCTGAAATGAAAAATGCCCGTGTCTTTGGACACGGGCATTTTTATTGCGCCGGGGAAAGCCGTGGACTCAGCCGCGGTATTCGCACAGGTAAGCGGTGTCGACCGCAACTTTCAGCTGGAACTTGCTGTTGGCCGGTACGTTGAACTGGCTGCCGGCGGCGAAAGTTTCCCAATCGCTGCTGTCTGGCAGTTTGACGGTCAGTGCGCCGGACACCACGTGCATGATTTCACGCTGGGCCGTGCCGAATTCGTATTCGCCCGGGGCCATGACGCCGATGGTCGCCGGACCTTCAGCGGTGCCAAAGGCGATCGACTTGACGGTACCGTCGAAGTACTCGTTGACTTTAAACATGGGCGATTCCTCGAAAAGGGCTAAAAAGTGGGGCGGCCAGTATGCACAAGGCCATTAACGCCGTCACGCCCCTAAAGCGGCAGAACCAGCGGCAGCAACCGTGCGGTATTGCGCGCATCCTCCAGCGCCCGATGTTGCTGACCGCTGAACTGCATGCCGGCCAGTTGCAGCGCGCCGTTGAGCCCCAATGGCCGTTCCAGGCGCCGGGCTTTGGCGAAGCGCTGCTTGAGGTTCATGTGCGGCACCCGGCTCAGGGCGCTGTCGAGTTGCAGCCGCTGCCATTCCTGCAGTAATTGTTTGCGGTCGTAATCACCCCAACTGGCCCAGCCTTCGAGGCGCGTTTGGTGCTGGCCAAGCCAGCGCTCGAACGCTGGCCAGACTTCCGTCAAAGGCTGCGCCGTGTCGATATTGGCCTGGGTGATGTGCGTCAACTCGCGACAAAACGTCGTCAGCAATGGCCGGCGCGTGGGTTTGACGAAGCGCTGAAAGTGATCCTGTTCGCGCCCGGTACGATCGACCAGCGTGGCGCCGATTTCGATAATTTCCATTTCTGTAACCGGCCAGCCACCCTCGTCGGTGGTGGCTTCCAGATCAATGACCAGCCAATGGGGCATCGCAGGGTTCCTGATTTCCGCGTCCTGATAGATCAGAGCGTAGTCAAACCCTGCGTTTGCGCTTGGGTGACTACTCTACCTGCAACAGAACCTGACGATTTTTTACCTGATCGCCGACCTTGACCTGCACCCGCTTGAGCACGCCGTCGATGCCGGCCTTTAGCGGGTGCTCCATTTTCATTGCCTCCAGCACCACCAGCAACTGACCTTTGCTGACCGGACTGCCTTCACTGACGAGGACGTCGACGATGGCGCCGTCCATCGGCGCTTTCAAGGTGCCGGAGCTGACGCTGGTCTGACTGCCGATCACGGCATGAGTTCGATCCTCAAGGCGCAGGCTGCCGGGATGGGTGAACAGCCAGAGTTGCCCGACATCGAGGCGATAGGCATGGCGTTGGCGCAGGCCGTCGATTTCCAGCGTGACCGATTTTTCGCTGTGATTGATCAGTTTCAGTTCAAGGGAGCGTTCCGCGGTTTGCACCTGAATCACCTCTCCCGCCAGCTTGAGCAGTTGCACGGTCCAGTTCTGCTCATCTACGCCAAGCCGATAGTGCAGCGGTACATTGGCGTTGTTGCGCCAGTGGCTCAATGGCGCCCGATGTTGCTGCGCGGATGCCTGGTAAAACAGGACGGCGGCGATGGCCAGTTCTTCGGCACTTGGTGCGTACGGGCTCAGGCTTGGGTGATCGCTGAAGTGCCGAGGAATGAATCCGGTACTGAATTCGCCGCTGATGAACTGCGGATGTTGCAGCAGGTTGTCGAGTAATCGCTGGTTGCTTTGCACGCCCAGCAGGACGCAATCCTGCACCGCACGCAGCAGTTTGCGCCGCGCCTCTTCACGAGTGGCGCCGTGAGCGATCAGTTTGCCGAGCATCGGGTCATAGAACGGGCTGACCGATTGCCCTTCGAACAAGCCGTGATCGATTCGTGCGCCGTGCTCAAGCGCCGGTTCCCATGCTTCGATGCGGCCGGTTTGCGGGAGAAAATCCTGCGTCGGATCTTCGGCGTACAGCCGCACTTCCATTGCATGACCATGGAGTAGCACTTGCTCCTGGGTCAACGGCAGCGGCTGCCCCTCGGCGACCGACAATTGCCAGGCGACCAGATCCAGCCCCGTGATCAATTCAGTCACCGGGTGTTCCACTTGCAAGCGGGTGTTCATCTCCAGAAAGTAGAACTGCCTGCGCGCGTCGAGCAGGAACTCCACGGTGCCGGCGCCGACGTAATTGACCGCGCGCCCGGCCTTGAGCGCCGCTTCGCCCATGGCCTGGCGCAACTCGGCGGTCATGACCGGGCAGGGCGCTTCTTCAATGACTTTTTGATGGCGTCGCTGGATAGAGCAGTCGCGTTCGCCAAGGTAGATCAGATTGCCGTGGTGATCGCCAAACAGTTGCACTTCCACATGTCGCGGTTCGATCAGTGCCTGTTCGAGGATTAACTCGTCGCTGCCAAATCCATTGAGGGCTTCAGAGCGGGCGGTACGCAGTTGCGCAGGCAGCTCATCAGCGTTGTGCACCAGACGCATACCGCGTCCACCGCCGCCGGCGCTTGCCTTGATCATCAGTGGGTATCCGATGCGTTCGGCTTCGCGCAGCAACGTTGCGTCGTCCTGTTCTGCACCTTGATAACCGGCAATGCACGCTACGCCGGCATCCAGCATGGCGAGTTTCGACAGGCGCTTGCTGCCCATCAATTCGATGGCGTCGGCGCTTGGCCCGATGAAGATCAGCCCGGCCTGTTCGCAGGCGCGTGCGAATTCGGCGTTTTCCGAGAGAAATCCGTAGCCGGGGTGGATTGCATCGGCACCGCTGCGGCGAGCCGCGTCGAGGATGGCGGGGATGTTCAGATACGACTGCTGCACCGGTGCCGTGCCGACATGCACGGCTTGATCGGCCATTTGCACGTGCAGCGCGTCGGCGTCGGCATCGCTGTAGACGGCGACGGTGCGGTAGCCGAGGGCTTGCGCGGTGCGCTGGATACGGCAGGCGATTTCACCGCGGTTGGCGATCAGGATTTTGTGGATGGCGGGCATGGTGGCTTCCCTTGGTTCTGGCGGTGAATGTGCTGGCCTTTTCGCGGACGAGCCCGCTCCCACAGGGTCAGATGGCCCACCCGGGTTTTCGTTTTTGCATGAACGCCATGGTTCCTTCGATCCCCTCGGCACCCGTCACCGCTTCGCTGAACCACTGCGCCGCCTCATCCAGCAGCTCACTCGATGGCTGCCCGGCACTGGCCAGCAGCAGTTTTTTGGTCACGGCATTCGCCTCTGGCGCGCAACACAAAACATGTTGCAGCACCTCATCCAACCGCTCGGCCAACGCTTGCGCATCCTGCTCGACAAAATGCACCAGCCCCAACCGCCGAGCCTGATGGCCGTCGAAGCGCGCAGCGGTGAGGGCCAGGCGTCTGGTTTCAGTCAGGCCGATGCGTTGCACCACAAACGGGGCGATCTGCGCCGGTAACAGGCCGAGGCTGGTTTCCGGTAAGCCGAACTGCGCTTTGTGGTCGGCAATTGCGATGTCGCTTACGCAGGCAAGACCGAATCCGCCGCCCATGACCGCACCTTGCAACACGCAGACCAGCACTTGCGGCGCGTGCTGAGCTTCTTCAAGCAGCGCGCCGAACGTCCGGTTCAACTCTCGGTAAGCGTCGGCTCCCTGGGTGCGGGCACTGGCCATGTCCTTGATGTCGCCGCCAGCGCAGAAATGTCCGCCGCTGCCGCTGAGCACCAGGGCCCTAACAGTCTGGTCATCGTGAACGGCTGCCAACACGGCGCGCAATTCGGTGACCATCTGCAGGCTCATCGCATTGCGGCTGTCCGGGCGATTGAGGGTGATGTGCATGACGCCACCGTGCAGCTCCAGCAGCAGCGTCTGGCAAACGGGCAGGGTGCTCATTTCTTTTTCCCCGGCAAGATTCCCATCAGTTTGCAGATGATCCCCAGCATGATTTCGTCGGCGCCGCCGCCAATCGACACCAGTCGCACATCGCGGTAGGCGCGGGCCACCGGGTTGTCCCACATGAAACCCATGCCGCCCCAATATTGCAGGCAACTGTCGCTGACTTCGCGACCAAGGCGCCCGGCCTTCAGCTTGGCCATCGAAGCGAGGCGGGTGACGTCCTGGCCTTTGATGTACTGCTCGGTGGCCTGATAGACCAGCGCTCGCAGGCATTCAATTTCGGTCTGCAGTTCGGCGAGGCGGAAGTGGATCACCTGATTGTCGATCAGTGCACTGCCGAAGGTTTTGCGCTCCTTGCAATACTCAATGGTGCTATCGACGCAGTATTCCAGGCCCTTGATCATGTTCGCCGCGCCGAATAGACGTTCCTCCTGAAACTGCAACATCTGCATCATGAAGCCTGCGCCTTCGTGGCCGATGCGATTGCGTTGCGGCACGCGCACGTTGTCGAAAAACACCTGCGCGGTTTCCGAACTGCGCATGCCGAGCTTGTCCAGATGCGAGCTGAGGCTGATCCCGGGCGTGTTCATCGGCACCATGATCAGCGACTTGTTGATGTGTGGCTTGTCGTCGGAGGTGTTGGCCAGCAGGCAGATGAAATCGGCACTGGGCGAGTTGGTTATCCACATCTTGCTGCCGTTGATCACATAGTCGTCGCCATCCTTGCGCGCGGTGGTCTTGAGCCCGGCAACGTCAGAGCCGGCACCGACTTCGGAAACGCCGATGCAGCCGACCTGCTCGCCGGTGATCGCCGGGCGCAGGAACTCTTCACGCAGTTCATCAGAGCCGAACCGGGCCAGGGCCGGGGTGCACATGTCCGTCTGCACGCCAATCGACATCGGAATGCCGCCGCAGTGAATGGTGCCGAACTCTTCGGCCGCGACAATCGAATAGCTGTAATCGAGGCCCATGCCACCGAATTTTTCCGGTTTGGAAATCCCCAGCAAACCGAGGTCGCCCGCCTTGCGGAAAATCTCGTGGATCGGAAAGCGTCCGGCCTTTTCCCATTCATCGACGTGCGGATTGATCTCATGGTCGACGAACTGGCGGACGGTGCGGCGCAGTGCTTCGTGTTCCGGGGTGAAGATCATTTTTATTGTTCTCCGTAAGATCCGTGGCGGTCAGAACCGGCTGACGCCGAAGCTGTTGGGTTGCAGTGCGCGAATGTCGGCTTCGTGACAGATATCCAGCAGGTAGCCAAGCAGGGTGCGGGTGTCGCGCGGATCAATCAGCCCGTCGTCCCACAGATTGGCGCTGCCGTAGAGCGCGGTGGATTGGCTGTCGAGTTTTTGCGCGGTGACCTGTTCAAGCATGTCGAGCATTTTCGGATCCGGCACCAGGCCGTCCTTGAGCTGTTTGGCTTCGGTGACAATGCGCAGCACCTTGCCAGCCTGGGCGCCACCCATCACCGCCGTGCGGCTGTTGGGCCAGGCGAAGATGAACCGTGGATCGAGACCGCGTCCGCACATCGCATAGTTACCCGCACCGTAGGAACCGCCGACGACCATCGTCAGTTTAGGCACCCGGGCATTGGCGACGGCTTGAATCAGTTTCGAGCCGTGTTTGATCACACCTTGCTGCTCGGATTCAGTGCCGACCATAAACCCGGTGGTGTTGTGGAAAAACAGCAGCGGTGTCTGGCTCTGATCGCACAGCTGGATGAACTGCGCAGCCTTGCTCGCACCGTTGGGCGTGATCGGGCCGTTGTTACCGATGAAGCCGCAGGCGCGGCCCTGGATTTTCAACTGACCGCAAATGGTTTGCTGATCGAACTCGCCCTTGAATTCGAGGAAGCAGGATTCGTCGGCAATCCGCGCGACGATTTCCCGGACGTCGTAGGGCTTTTTCGGATCGTCCGGGATCAGCCCGAGCAGTTCGTCGATGGGATAGAGCGGTTCTTTGTACTGCGGCTCCGGCAGCCACGGCAGTTGCTCGTTCCACGGCAACATACGCAGGATTTCGCGAACCTGGCGCACGCCATCGGCATCGTTCTCGGCGAGGTATTCGGCAGTCCCAGCGATTTGCGCGTGCATCTCGGCGCCGCCCAGTTCTTCATCGGTGGCCACTTCACCGGTCGCTGCTTTGAGCAGCGGAGGGCCGGCGAGAAACAGCTTGGCTTTGCCGCGCACCACCACCACGTAATCCGACAGCCCCGGTTGATAAGCGCCGCCGGCCGTGGCCGAACCGTGCACCACAGTGATCTGCGGCAAGCCCATCGCCGACATCCGCGCCTGATTGGCAAAGCTGCGCGCGCCTTCGACGAAAATTTCCGCCGCATAATTGAGATTGGCGCCGCCGCTTTCGGCGAGGGTGATCACCGGCAGTTTGTTTTCCTCGGCGATCCGTTGCAGGCGCAGGGATTTTTTCAGGCCGCTGGGCGAGATCGTCCCGCCCTTGATCGCGCTGTTGTTCGCCACCACCATCGCGCGAATGCCCGACACGTAACCGATGCCGGCAATCAGGCCGCCACCGGCCGCGCTGCCGTCCTTGTCATCGTGCAGTTTGTAACCGGCGAGGCTGGCCAGTTCGAGGAACGGCGCGCCGGGGTCGAGCAGCAGGTTCAGGCGTTCGCGCGGCAGCAATTGCCCGCGCTTGTCGAATTTCGCCTTGGCTTCGGCGGCCTTGTTCAGCAAGTTCTGTTCGAGTTGTTGCACTTGCTCGATGGCCGTAAGCATCGCCGCGCGGTTGCGGGCGAATGCTTCGCTGTGCGGATCGAGCTGGGACTGGATCTGCGCCATGGCTTACTCCTTGTCCTTGAGTACGTCCGGAAGGTACGCGCGGTGGAAACCATTGAACGACTCGCTGTGAGTCGCCTTGTGCAACGGCCACGCACGACTGCCCAGACTGGCCGCACCGTCGATTTTCAACGTGCTGCCACTGATGAACGCTGCCGCCGGACTGAGCAGAAACACAATCGCCGCGCTGACTTCCGACTCGGTGCCGATGCGTTTGAGCGGCACATGTTCGCGCAGGGTCGGGATCACCGCTTTGAACGCGCCTTCGTAGGTGTCCATGCCGCTGGACGCAATCCAGCCCGGCGCAACCGCGTTGACCCGCACCCCGGCATAACCCCACTCGAACGCGGCAGTCTTGGTGAAGTTGTCCATGCCCGACCGTGCAGCGCCGGAATGGCCCATACCGGGCATGCCGCCCCACATGTCGGCAAGCATGTTGACGATGTTGCCGCCGTGCTTGCTCATCGACTGGTTGAACACTTCCCGCGCCATCAGAAACCCGCCGACCAGATTGGTGCGCAGCACGGTTTCGAAACCTTTCTGATTGATAGAAGCCAGCGGCGACGGGTATTGGCCACCGGCGTTGTTGACCAGTCCGTGGATCGGCCCGTGTTCTGCGATCAACTCGGTGATCAGCAGTTTGACGGCTTCTTCATCGCGAATATCGCACGCTTTCCAGTGCGCACAGCCACCATCCTCGGCGATTTCCGCTGCGACTTTTTGCAGCTTTTCCGGCTTGCGCCCGACCAGCAGCACATTGGCACCTAGGGCTGCGAGCTCATGAGCGGTGCAGCGACCGATGCCGCTGCCGCCACCGGTGACGATGATGGTTTGGCCGCTGAATAGATCGGCTGTAAAAATCGACGCGTAAGCCATGCAAACAATCCTCTAGTCGAACTGCTCGGCGATGCTCTGTGGCACCGGGATCTGGATTTCCAGCAGTTGCTGGGCGAAGGCTTTGCCTTGCGGATCGATGCGCAGACTGACCACGCCACCGCCGCCGAGGGCGTTTTCCAGAAGAAAATTCAGGCTGTGGGTGCCGGGCAGATACCAGCGTTCGACCCGACCGTGAATCGGGTCGAGGACATGGCTCATCCAGTCGACGATGACCGCCGGGGTCAACGCTTCGGCGATCCACGGCAGGTATTCGGGCTGGCGTGGCACGACGCCAATGTTGCTGTGGTTGCCCTTGTCGCCGGAACGCGCCACGGCCAGTTTTACCAGCGCAACACTGGCGTCGGCGCGGCCTTGAGGTTTGGGTGGTTGATCGGCGATTGGCAGATCGTGGCTGTCGAGTGCGGTCAGTGAGGGCAGGGCGCATGGATGTTTTGCACCGGCCATTTCGACGTGCAGCGCGCAGGCACTTTTCTCGATCAGGAACGAAAACAGCCGGATCACCGGATAGACCGTCGGCCGTCCGCCGACGATGCCGGTCAGCCCCGGGGCCATGCCGGTCGCGGCCTGGGCGATTTCCCGGGAGAACAGAATCAGCGCCTGTTTGTGCGGATGGCGCACCGCAATTTTTATGACCACTTCGCGGCTGTCGCGCCGCTGGCCGTGGGGGCCGTAAGTGGCTTCGCTGCCCAGAAGTTCAATGTTGGTTTCGCTATAAGGCGCCCAGCCGCGCTGGCTGAACATTTCTGAAGTCTTGTCGATGATCGCCTGACTGACGCGTTGTGCTTTTTCCACCGCATCGATGCCGGCGATCAGGCAACTGGCGGTACAGCGGAAGCCGTCCGGATAGGTGGCGCTGACTTTGTATTTGTCGCTGGGAGGCAGGCCTTTTGCACCGTGCACATGCACCGCGTTCTTGCCTTGTTGCTGAAGTTTGACCTGACTGAAATCGCAGACCACATCAGGCAACAGATAGGCCTGCGGATCGCCGATTTCATAAAGAATCTGCTCGCCAACGGTCAGCGGTGTGACCAGGCCACCGGAGCCTTCGGGTTTACTGACGATGAATTGGCTGTCGGCGCTGACTTCAACGATCGGGAAACCGATGTGTTCGTAATCCGGCACGTCGCGCCAGTCGGTGAAGTTGCCACCGGTGCATTGCGCGCCGCATTCGATGATGTGTCCGGCCAGCGCGGCCTGGGCGAGTTTGTCGTAGTCGCGCCACGACCAGCCGAATTCATGCACCAGCGCTGCGCTGACCACGGCGCTGTCGACCACCCGGCCGGTAATGACGATATCGGCGCCCAGTCGCAGGGCGTCGACGATGCCAGGGGCACCGAGGTAGGCGTTGGTCGACACGCACATCGGTGGCAGAGGTGCGCCGGTGAACATTTCGCTGATGCCGGTAAGTTGTTTGAATTGCGGTTGCAAGTCATCGCCCAGCAGTACGGCGATTTTCAGTTCGACGCCGGCCTTGTCACATGCCGCTTGCAGCGCCGCAGCGCAAGCCTGAGGGTTGACCCCGCCAGCATTGCTGATGACGCGGATTTTCTGCTCGGCCAACTGTGGCAGCAGCGGCGTCAGCACGTCGACGAAGTCACTGGCGAACCCGGCATGCGGATCTTTCATGCGTGCGCCAGCCATGATCGACAGGGTGATCTCGGCCAGGTAATCGAACACCAGGTAATCCAGGCATCCTCCCGCCACAAGCTGCGCGGCGGCGGTTGACGTGTCACCCCAGAAAGCACTGGCGCATCCGATGCGGACGGTTGTGGGCATTTTTATCTCCGACTCAGCAACCTGCGAGAGAAGTGTCTGGAGGCTACCAAGCAAGCGCTTGGTTTGTAAACAACTGAAACTATCTTCTACCCAAGCGCTTGCTTGGTCGCCGCCGGCGGCTTAAATTGCGCGCAACCCTGCGGTTTCAGGGGGCAACAGACTGATCGACTGTAGGAGAGAACGGGTGGACGAGCAAAAAGCCCTGAGGGTCATGCGCGAACTGGTCGACGAAGGCCAGTTGACCGACCCGGACAGCGCCCGCGGTAAACTGCTGCAAGTGGCGGCTCACCTGTTCCGCAACAAAGGCTATGAGCGCACCACCGTGCGCGATCTGGCCGGCGCGGTGGGCATTCAGTCGGGGAGCATTTTTCATCACTTCAAAAGCAAGGATGAAATCCTGCGCGCGGTGATGGAAGAAACCATCCGTTACAACACTGCCTTGATGCGCGCAGCGCTCGCCGACGCCAGCAATGTCCGCGAGCGGGTGCTGGCGCTGATTCGCTGCGAATTGCAGTCGATCATGGGCGGCAGCGGCGAGGCCATGGCCGTGCTGGTCTACGAATGGCGCTCGTTGTCCGAAGAGGGGCAGGCCAAAGTGCTCGCATTGCGCGATGTTTATGAAGACATTTGGCTGCAAGTGCTAGGCGAGGCGAAGGACGCTGGATTTATTCGCGGAGACGTATTTATTACCCGACGTTTCCTCACCGGCGCACTGTCCTGGACCACCACCTGGTTCCGTGCCGGCGGCAGTTTGAGCCTGGATCAGTTGGCCGATGAGGCGCTGATTCTGGTTCTTGAAGAGCGTTGAAGCACTTTCTATCGGGTCGGGAAACTGGCTAACTGGGCGAAACCGCCTAGCTTGAATGCATTGATCGGTACTTTTTCGGGGAGTGGGGTGTTTTGAAGTCTTCGCCAATTCGGACGGGCGCGGGGTTTTTGCTCGCAGCGCTGGCTGCAATATGGGTAATGCCCACACAGGCAGCGCAATTGGTGCGGGTGGGCGCGGCGCATTTTCCGCCCTATACCGTTCGCCCGGAAAACGGTGCCGACACCGGTCTCTTGCCACAATTGGTCGAGGCGTTGAATCGCCTGCAAAGCGACTATCAGTTCGTGCTGGTACCGACTTCGATTCCCCGGCGTTTCGGTGATTTCAAGCAGGGCCGGATCGATATGGCTATCTTCGAAAACCCGGAGTGGGGCTGGAAGGAGATCCCCCACACCGACGTCGACATGGGGCTGGAGGACGCCGAAATTTTCGTCGCACAACGGGAAGAAGGGCGCAAGGAGAGCTATTTTGCCGATCTCACCGGCAAGCGTCTGGCGCTGTTCAGCGGTTACCACTACGAATTCGCCAACTTCAATGCTGATCCGAAATTCCTTGCGCAGAACTTCAAGGCCACACTGACCTATTCCCACGACAGCAACCTGTTGATGGTGCTGCGCGGGCGCGCGGATATCGCGCTGGTGACCCGCTCCTATCTGAGTGATTACCTGCTGCGCAACGAAAAGGTGCGCGATGAGTTGCTGGTGTCGCAGCGCATCGATCAGGTCTACCACCACTACGCAATTCTTCGTCCAACCGCACCCATTACCGGTGATGCGTTCGGCAAACTGCTGAAAGGTTTGCGCGACAACGGTGAGATGCTGAAAATCTTCGATCCGTACCGGATTGCGGTAGTGCCGGTGCCCCATCACTGAAGCACTGATTGCTGACCAAGCCTAAATTTCTCCGCTCGGCTCACGTCCCATCGTTGAACTGTCGACGATTATCGTGAGCCCGACCCATGTCCAATCTGAAAGACCTGACTGCCCTGGCCTTGCCCTCGGGCAGCCAATTGGTAGCCGATGCAACCGAAAGCCGTCTGAGCCTGAGCCTGGATGGGCAACCATTGATTCGCCTGCGACTGGATCGGGAGGCCAAAGGGCCGATCCAGATCGATGAGCGTTTTGCCCTGCCGCCAGGCCAGGCGCTGTGGGCTGCCTGTTACTGGCTGTTTGCGCGGGACCCGGAGTGCCAGCAATTGACTTGGCAACTGGATCAGCCACCGACCGAAGCTTTACTCAGTGGTTTGTTGGTAAACACCGATGTGCCCGGGGAATACCGCTGCGAGCGCGCGCTGTTCTGGCAACTGCCGCAACCGTGGCTCGGCACGTCGCTGACCGGCAGCTATCCGCAGCAGATGGTCATCAGCGCTGGCAAGCGCCATCCGTTGCGACCAGTGAAGCCGCGCGGTGAGGTTTACCGGCGTTTTGATGCACGCCTGGGAGCGTGGATTTCCCTGCGCACGGTTGAGATCGAAGAAGACCTGCCGCGTTTCAATCGCTGGCAGAACAGTCCGCGGGTAGCCAGTTTCTGGCAGGAAGAGGGCAGCATTGAAAAGCATCGCGAGTACCTGAGCAAACTCGACGCCGATCCGCATGCGCTGACCTTGATCGGCTGTTTCGATGATCAGCCGTTTGCCTATTTCGAAGCCTATTGGGCCAAGGAAGATCGCATCGCACCGTTCTACGAAGCCGACAACTACGACCGTGGCATTCACATGCTGGTCGGGGAGGAGGATCACCGCGGTCCGCACAAAGTAGCGAGTTGGTTATCGGCGTTGGTGCATTACCTGTTTCTGGATGATCCGCGCACTCAGCGCGTGGTTGCCGAACCGCGTGCCGACAACGCGAAGATGATCGGACACATGCAGAACCAGTGCTTCCACTGTGAAAAAGAATTCGACTTCCCGCACAAGCGTGCGGCACTGATGATTCTGGGGCGTGAGCGGTTTTTTGATCGGTGCAAGTTGGCTTGAAGCAAAAGATCGCAGCCTTTGGCAGCTTCTACTCGGGTATCGCGTTAACCCTGTAGGAGCTGCCGAAGGCTGCGATCTTTTTTGTGCGGACAACTGTGTCTCAGCGACGACCCACAGCCACCGCATCCCGACGACTGCCCGACACCTTGCGGCAATGTACCAGTGCATCACGAATCATGAAGTTGACCAAGGTCGGCGAGACGCCGAGTTCCTTGGCGATGTCCTTTTGCGGCACGCCGTGCAGGCGGTACATCTCGAATGCATAGCGAGTGCGGCTGGGCAGCTCGGTCAGCGCATCGGCAATGTTTTCCAGGGTCGAGAAATTGATGTGCGAGGTTTCCGGCGAAGCACCCTGAATAACCACGTTCAGCCCTTCCTCTTCAGGGCCGGAATATTTCTGCTCCAGCGCCTGTTTGCGGTAGTGATCGATCGCGAGGTTGCGCACGATCTGGAACAGATAACTCAATTGAGCCTTGATCGACGACGTGATCGGTGGTGCTGATTGCAGTCGGAAAAACGCATCCTGCACGACATCTTCGGCACGCGACCGGCAGCCGGTAATGCGCGCTGCAATCTTGACCAGAATCAGTCGGTTGTCGACAAAAGCCTGAAGTAGCGGTGAATCGCACCTGCTTGTGGATACTTGTTCCGTCATGGAAATCACCTTGCTGCCAATTGGTTCGTGGGACGCCAGGAGGAGGGGGCGCCCTACACATCGAGCGACAAATTATGTTGAATGATAATGATTGTCAAATGAGAAAGAGAAGTAATGCTCTGAATTAGTGCGATCTGAGAACTGCGACACGCCGCCGCACCCCGGCCCCATTGACGATCCAGCCAGCCGACTAATTATTTCAAGACGTCATCCGTTCTCATTGGTGAATGGTTCCGGATAGAGAGTCCCGACCAGACAGCATTCCCATGCCTTGCGCGGTCGGCGTAGACCGCGTCCTGCATGCCCTCGAAGGGCGTGACGCAGCAACCCGATTCCACTAGCAAGCCGAATTCAGGCAGGAAACCTCATGACCGACGCGTTCGAACTCCCCAGCACCCTGGTCCAAGCCCTCAAGCGCCGCGCGGCCCTGACGCCGGATCGACTGGCCTTGCGTTTTCTCGCTGAAAACGAAGAACAGGCTGTGGTGCTCAGCTATCGCGAACTGGATCAGCGCGCGCGGACCATTGCTGCCGCGTTGCAGGCCGAGGCCGAATTTGGTGATCGCGCGGTGCTGTTGTTTCCCAGCGGTCCGGATTACGTTGCGGCATTCTTCGGTTGCCTGTATGCGGGCGTGATCGCGGTGCCGGCCTATCCGCCAGAGTCCGCTCGCCGTCATCACCAAGAGCGTCTGTTGTCGATCATTGCTGACGCCGAACCGCGCCTGCTTCTGACCAGCGCCGACCTGCGCGATGCCTTGCAACAGATCGAAGGTGCGCCGCCGCTGATGTGTGTCGACACGCTCGACAGCGCATTGGCTGATCGTTGGATCGAACCGACTCTGCCTGCGAACCACATCGCCTTCCTGCAATACACCTCCGGCTCTACTGCCTTGCCCAAAGGCGTGCAGGTCAGCCATGGCAACCTGGTCGCCAACGAATTGCTGATTCGCCACGGTTTCGGTATCGACGTGAACCCGGACGACGTGATCGTCAGTTGGCTGCCGCTGTACCACGACATGGGGCTGATCGGCGGTCTGCTGCAACCGATTTTCAGCGGCGTGCCATGCATCCTCATGTCGCCGGCCTACTTTCTTGGCCGGCCATTGCGCTGGCTCGAAGCGATCAGCCAATACGGCGGCACCATCAGCGGCGGGCCGGATTTCGCCTACCGCCTGTGCAGCGAGCGAGTCAGCGAATCGGCGCTGGAGCGTCTGGACCTGAGCCGCTGGCGCGTCGCGTATTCCGGCTCCGAACCGATCCGCCTCGACACCAATGAGCGCTTTGCCGAGAAGTTCGCCGCGTGCGGTTTCAGCAAAGACAGTTTCATGGCGTCCTACGGTCTGGCGGAAGCCACGCTGTTCGTCGCCGGCACGCCGCGCGGCAAGGGGATTCCCGCGCTGCGCGTGAACGATCAGGCCCTGGCACAGAACCGCGCAGAACCGGGCGATGGCAGTCCAATCATGAGCTGCGGCATCAGCCAGCCGGAACACGCGGTACTGATCGTCGACCCCACCCGCTTGCAAGAACTCGCCGACAACGCCGTCGGCGAAGTCTGGGCCGCCGGGCCAAGCATCGCCCATGGCTACTGGCGCAATCCCGAGGCCAGCGCCAAGACCTTCGTCCAGCACGCGGGCCGCACTTGGCTACGCACCGGCGATCTGGGTTTCATTCGCGAGGGTGAATTGTTCATCACCGGTCGCCTGAAAGACATGCTGATCGTGCGCGGCCATAACCTCTATCCGCAGGACATCGAGAAAACGGTCGAGAGCGAAGTGGAAGTGGTGCGCAAGGGCCGGGTCGCGGCGTTCGCGGTCAGCCAGGATGGCGAAGAAGGCATCGGCATCGCCGCGGAAATCAGCCGTAGCGTGCAGAAAATCCTGCCGCCGGACGCATTGATCAAAGCCATCCGCCAGGCGGTGGCCGAGGCCTATCAAGAAGCGCCGAGTGTGGTGGTGCTGCTCAATCCAGGCGCGCTGCCCAAGACTTCCAGCGGCAAACTGCAACGTTCGGCCTGCCGTAATCGTCTGGCCGATGGCAGCCTCGACAGCTACGCAGTGTTCCCTTCGACCACCTCCGAAACCCGGGATGCGACGGCATCAGCCTCCGAACTCGAAACCCTGATCGGCAAAATCTGGGCCGAACAACTGAACCTCAAACAGGTCAACGCCGACGATCACTTCTTCCTGCTGGGCGGCAACTCGATCGCCGCCACGCAAGTGATCGCCCGCGTGCGCGAGGAGCTGGGTCTTGAACTGAATCTGCGCCTGCTCTTCGAGGCCCCGACCTTGTCCGCGTTCGCCGCTGCGGTGGCGCAGCAGCAACACGGCGGCAGCGCCCAGGGCGAGATTTCCGTCCTGTCGCGCAGTGAACCGATGCCGCAATCGCTGGCACAAAACCGTCTGTGGATCACTTGGCAACTTGACCCGCAAAGCAGCGCCTACAACATTCCCGGCGGCCTGCGTTTGCGCGGCGAATTGGACGTAGACGCGCTGCGCGCCAGCTTCCAGCAACTGATCGACCGCCACGAATCCTTGCGCACACGCTTCTTCGAACGCGACGGCGTGGCGCTGCAACAGGTCGACGCAACAGCTGAATTCAATCTGCAACTGATCGACATCAGCGACCTGCCGGCCGATGAGCGTGAAGCTCGTGCCCAGCAGATCCGTGAGGACGAAGCGCGTACCCAGTTCGATCTGGAAAAAGGCCCGCTGCTGTGGGTGACGCTGATCCGCCTCGACGATGAAGATCACCAACTGCTGGTGACGCTGCATCACATCATCGCTGACGGCTGGTCGCTGAACGTGTTGATCGATGAGTTCTCGCGCCTCTACGCCGCTGCGTCTCAGGGGCAGCGTGCCGAACTCGCACCCTTGCCGACTCAATACGCCGACTATGGCAGTTGGCAGCGCCATTGGCTGGCGCAAGGCGAGGGCGAGCGGCAACTGGCGTACTGGAAAGCGCAATTGGGTGATGAGCATCCGACGCTGGAACTGGCCACCGACCACCCGCGTTCCGCCTTGCAGGTTCACAGCGCGGCAAGACACAGCGTGCGTCTGAGCGTCAGCCTCAGTGAAGCGATCCGGCAGACTGCCCAAGCGAACGATGCCACGCCGTTCATGCTGTTGCTATCGGCGTTCCAGAGCCTGCTGCATCGCTACAGTGGTCAGCGCGACATCCGCATCGGCGTGCCCAATGCCAACCGTCCGCGCCTGGATACCCAAGGCCTGATCGGCTTCTTCATCAACACCCAGGTGCTGCGCGCTGATGTCGATTCGCGGCTGTCCTTTATCGAGTTGCTGGCGCAAACCCGTCAGGCTGCACTCGGCGCACAAGCGAATCAGGATCTGCCATTCGAACAACTGCTCGAAGCTTTTCCGCAGGCCCGCGAACAAGGTCTGTTTCAAGTCATGTTCAACCACCAGCAGCGCGATCTGAGTGCGCTCAAACGCCTGCCGGGCCTGCTCGCCGAAGAATTGCCGTGGCACAGCCGCGAGGCCAAGTTCGATCTGCAACTGCACAGCGAGGAAGACCGTAACGGTCGCCTGACGCTGTCCTTCGACTACGCCAACGAACTGTTCGATGCGCAGACGATCGAGCGTCTGGCCGAACACTTCGGCAACCTGTTGAGCGACGTCTGCGAGCGTCCACAGCAGGCCATTGGCGATCTGCAACTGCTGACCGCCACTGAACACGATCAGCAAAAAGACTGGAGCAGCGCCCCTTGTGCCCCTGCACAACAATGGCTGCCGGAGCTGCTCAATGAACAAGTGCGCCTGACCCCGGAACGCATTGCGCTGGTCTGGGACGGCGGCAGCCTCGATTTTGCCGAATTGCACGCACACTCCAACCGACTGGCGCATTACCTGCGCGACAAGGGTGTCGGCCCGGATGTCTGCGTGGCAATCGCTGCCGAACGTTCGCCGCAACTGCTGATTGGTTTGCTGGCAATCATCAAGGCCGGCGGCGCCTACGTGCCGCTGGACCCGGATTATCCGGCTGATCGTTTGGCCTATATGCTCAGTGACAGCGGCGTCGAACTGCTGTTGACCCAGACCGAACTGCTCGAGCGCTTGCCGGCCAGCGACGGCGTCAGTGTCATCGCCATGGACGCCTTGCATCTGGAAAACTGGCCGAGTCAGGTGCCGGGTCTGCACCTGCACGGCGACAACCTCGCCTACGTGATCTACACCTCCGGCTCCACCGGCCAGCCGAAAGGCGTCGGCAATACCCACGCGGCACTGGCCGAACGTCTGCAATGGATGCAAAACGCCTATCGCCTCAACGAAACTGACGTGCTGATGCAAAAGGCGCCGATCAGTTTCGACGTGTCGGTGTGGGAGTGCTTCTGGCCGCTGATCACTGGCGCGCGTTTGCTGATTGCCGGCCCGGGCGAACATCGTGATCCGCATCGCATTGCTCAACTGGTTCAACAATACGGCGTGACCACGCTGCACTTCGTACCACCGCTGCTCTCGCTGTTCATCGACGAACCGCTGAGTGCCGAATGCACCAGCCTGCGCCGGGTGTTCTCCGGTGGTGAAGCGCTGCCCGCCGAACTGCGCAACCGCGTGTTGGCGCAATTGCCAGCGGTGCAACTGCACAACCGATATGGCCCGACCGAAACCGCGATCAACGTCACCCATTGGCATTGCACCCGCGCCGATGGCGAACGCTCGCCGATTGGCCGACCGCTGGGCAACGTGGTATGCCGCATTCTCGACGCCGACCTCAACCCGATGCCGGCCGGCGTACCCGGTGAGCTGTGCATCAGCGGCATCGGCCTGGCCCGTGGTTATCTCGGTCGCCCGGCGCTGACCGCCGAACGATTTGTGGTCGATCCATTGGGTGAGCAGGGCGCGCGTCTATACCGTACCGGCGACCGTGCACGCTGGATAACCGACGGCGTCATCGAATACCTCGGCCGTCTCGATCAACAGGTCAAGCTGCGCGGCTTCCGCGTCGAACCGGAAGAAATCGAAGCGCGTTTGCTCGCTCAGGACGGCGTCGCCCAAGCCGTGGTGCTGGTTCGCGAAACCGCTGCCGGCGCACAACTGATCGGCTACTTCACCGCCACCGATGCCCGTGAAGATCAAGACGCTCAAATCGCCCGCCTGAAAACCGCACTGGCCGCCGAGTTGCCGGAATACATGGTTCCGGCGCAACTGATGCGCCTTGACGAAATGCCCCTGAGCCCAAGCGGCAAACTCGACCGCCGCGCCTTGCCCGAGCCGCAATGGCAAGTGCGCGAACACGTCGAGCCGGTCACTGAACTTGAGCAACAGATCGCCGCGATCTGGCGTGAAGTGCTGGGTCTGGCGCAAGTCGGTCTGCGCGATGATTTCTTTGCCCTCGGCGGTCACTCGCTGCTGGCCACGCAAATCATCTCGCGTAGCCGTCAGGCCTGCGACGTCGAACTGCCGCTGCGCGCCTTGTTCGAACACAGTGAACTGGGTGATTTCGCCGAACAGATCCGTCTGATCCAGGCCAGCGGCCGCACCAACAAACAGCCGCCGATTGAAAAAGTCGACCGCAGCCAACCGGTGCCGCTGTCCTATTCGCAGCAGCGCATGTGGTTCCTCTGGCAAATGGAACCGGACAGCCCGGCGTACAACGTTGGCGGCATGGCGCGCCTGCGCGGCGTATTGCACGTCGAGCGTTTCGAGGCGGCGCTGCAAGCGCTGATTCTGCGCCACGAAACCCTGCGCACCACGTTCCCGAGCGTCGATGGTGTTGCTCGTCAGCGCGTGCACGCCGAGACTGGCGTGCGCATGGACTGGAAGGATTTTTCGAAACTCGCGGCTGATGTCCGTGAGCAAAGCGTCCAGCAACTGGCTGACGAGGAAGCACACCAGCCGTTCGATCTGGAAACCGGCCCGCTGCTGCGCGCCTGTCTGGTCAAGACCGCCGAGCATGAGCATTACTTTGTTCTGACCCTGCATCACATCGTCACCGAAGGCTGGGCGATGGACATCTTTGCCCGCGAACTCAGCGCGTTGTATGAAGCCTTTGTCGATGACCGTGATTCGCCGCTCGAACCGTTGCCGGTGCAGTACCTCGACTACAGCGTCTGGCAGCGCAACTGGCTGGAGTCCGGCGAACGTCAGCGTCAGCTCGACTACTGGACCGCGCAACTGGGGCGCGAACATCCGCTGCTGGAACTGCCGGGCGACCGTCCGCGTCCGCCGGTGCAAAGCCATCAGGGTGAACTGTTCCGTTTCGATCTCAACGATGATCTCGCCGCCCGCGTTCGCGCGTTCAATGCGCAAAACGGTCTGACCCTGTTCATGACCATGACCGCCGCGCTCGCCACGCTGCTTTATCGCTACAGCGGCCAGACCGATCTGCGCATCGGCGCACCGGTGGCCAACCGCATCCGCCCGGAAAGCGAAGGGCTGATCGGTGCGTTCCTCAACACCCAAGTGTTGCGCTGCCAACTCGACGGCCAGATGTCGGTCGGCGAGTTGTTCGAGCAGGTTCGTCACACCGTGATCGAAGGTCAGTCCCATCAGGATCTGCCGTTCGATCATCTGGTCGAGGCTTTGCAGCCACCACGCAGCGCTGCTTACAACCCGCTGTTTCAGGTGATGTGCAATGTGCAGCGCTGGGAGTTCCAGCAGAGCCGCATGCTCGCCGGCATGACCGTCGAGTATCTGGCCAACGATGCGCGGGCGACCAAGTTCGACCTCAACCTGGAAGTCACCGACCTCGACCATCGCCTCGGCTGCTGCCTGACGTACAGCACCGATCTGTTCGACGAGCCGACCATCGCGCGCATGGCCAAGCATTGGCGCAATTTGCTGGAAGCGCTGATCGCCGATCCGCAGCAACGCCTTAACGAACTGCCGCTGCTCGATAAACCTGAGCAGCAGAATCTGCTCGACAGCCTTGGCATCGAGCCGGGTGAGCATCGTCTCGATCAGTGCATCCATCACCTGTTCGCCGAGCAAGCCCTGGTGCGCAAAGACGCGCCGGCCCTGACCTTCGCCGGCCAGACCCTGAGCTACGCTGAACTCGACGCCCGCGCCAATCGTCTGGCCTGGGTGCTGCGTGAGCGTGGCGTCGGGCCGCAGGTGCGCGTGGGGCTGGCGCTGGAACGTTCGCTGGAAATGGTCATCGGCCTGCTGGCGATACTCAAGGCCGGTGGCGCCTACGTTCCGCTGGACCCGGAATACCCGCTCGACCGTCTGCACTACATGATCGAAGACAGCCGCATCGGTCTGCTACTCAGCGACCGTGCGATGCTCAAAGCGCTTGGCGATTTGCCGCCGAGTGTGGCGCGCTGGTGCCTTGAAGATGACAGCGCGGCACTGGCAGATTACCCGGCCACGGAGCTGCCATTTATCAGTCTGCCGCAGCATCAGGCGTACCTGATTTACACCTCGGGTTCCACCGGCAAGCCGAAAGGCGTGGTGGTCTCCCACGGCGAAATCGCCATGCACTGCCAAGCCGTTATCGAGCGTTTCGGCATGCGCCCGGACGACTGCGAACTGCACTTCTATTCGATCAACTTTGATGCCGCCACCGAGCGTCTGCTGGTGCCGCTGCTGAGTGGCGCGCAAGTCGTGCTGCGTGCGCAAGGACAGTGGGACGCCGAAGAAATCTGCGGGCTGATTCGCACCCATCGCATCAACGTGCTGGGGTTCACCCCGAGTTACGGCAGCCAGTTGGCGCAGTTCCTCGCGACGCAAAACGAAATCCTCCCTGTGCGCATGATCATCACCGGCGGCGAAGCGCTGACGGGTGAACACCTGCAACGGATTCGCGCGGCGTTCAAACCGAGCCTGTTTTTCAATGCTTATGGGCCGACCGAAACCGTGGTCATGCCGCTGGCCAGTCTGGCCCCGGAAGTGCTGGAGGAGGGCGCCGGCAGTGTGCCGATCGGCAGCGTGATCGGTGCGCGTGTTGCGTACATCCTCGACGCCGATCTGGCACTGGTGCCGCAAGGTGCGACCGGCGAACTGTTCGTCGGCGGTGCCGGTCTGGCGCAGGCTTACCATGATCGTCCGGGCATCACAGCCGAGCGTTTTGTCGCTGATCCGTTTGCCGCCGATGGCGGTCGCATGTACCGCACCGGCGATTGGGTGCGCCAGCGCGCCGACGGTCTGGTCGAGTACCTGGGCCGGATCGACCATCAGGTGAAAATCCGTGGTTTCCGTATCGAACTGGGCGAAATCGAAACCCGTTTGCTCGATCACGATTCGATCCGCGAAGCGGTGGTGCTGGCAGTGGATGCGCCGAGTGGCAAGCAACTGGTTGGCTACCTCGTCACCGAGATCGCAGAGCAAAGCGAATCCAAACAGGCCGAATTGCGCGAAGCCCTCAAGTCGCACCTCAAGACGCAACTGCCGGATTACATGGTGCCGACGCACCTGATCCTGCTGGCGAGCATGCCGCTGACCGCCAACGGCAAACTCGACCGCCGCGCCTTGCCGACGCCGGATCCGGAGCTGAACCGTCAGAGCTACGTGGCCCCAAGCAATGAACTCGAGCAAACGCTGGCGCAGATCTGGTGCGAAGTACTTAACGTCGAACAGGTCGGGCTAAACGACAACTTCTTCGAACTGGGCGGCGATTCGATTCTGTCGATTCAAGTGGTCAGCCGCGCGCGCCAGCAGGGCATTCATTTCAGCCCGCGTGACCTGTTCCAGCATCAGACCGTGCAGTCTCTCGCCGCTGTGGCGAGTCGGAGCGAGCAGGTGACGGCCGAGCAAGGTTTGGTCGCCGGTGAATCACGTCTGACGCCGATTCAGCACTGGTTCTTCGACACTGCAATCCCTGAGCGTCAGCACTGGAACCAGGCGTTGCTGCTGGAGCCGACCGTGACCCTGGAACCGCATCGTCTGGAGCAAGCGTTGCTGGCGGTGATCGAGCAGCATGACGCCTTGCGTCTGCGCTTCACCGAGGCCAACGGCGCGTGGCGAGCGACGCACCAACCGGTGTCCACTGCGGCGGTGTTGTGGCAAGAGCGCGTCACCTCCATGGACAAGTGCAAAGCACTGTTCGCCGATGCCCAGCGCAGTCTCGATCTGGAAAACGGCCCGCTTCTGCGCGCCTTGCTGGTCGATGGCCCGGAGGGTCAGCAACGCCTGTTCATCGCTATCCATCATTTGGTGGTCGACGGCGTGTCGTGGCGCGTTTTGCTCGACGATCTGCAAACCGTGTATCACCAGCTCGACGCCAATCAGTCAGTCAAGCTGCCGGCGAAAACCAGTGCCTTCAAGGATTGGGCGGCACGCTTGCAGGCTTACGCCGGCAGCGAATCCCTGCGTGAAGAACTCAACTGGTGGCAAACCCAACTGGCCGGCCCGAACGCTGATCTGCCTTGCGAAAATCCACAGGGCGGCCAGCAGAATCGCCACGCTCAAACGGTCAGCGTGCGCCTGGATGCAGAACACACCAAACAACTGCTGCAACAGGCGCCGAGCGCTTATCGCACCCAGGTCAACGATCTGTTGCTGACTGCCTTGGCCCGCGTGATGTGCCGCTGGAGCGGCCAGGAATCGGCGCTGATTCAACTCGAAGGCCACGGTCGCGAAACCCTGTTCGACGACATTGACCTGACCCGCACCGTTGGCTGGTTCACCAGCGCGTATCCGCTGCGCCTGACCCCGCACGACATCGAAGAGGCCGCCGGGCAGGGCGCTTCGATCAAGGCGATCAAGGAGCAACTGCGCGCCGTGCCGCACAAAGGTCTGGGTTATGGCGTGCTGCGTTATCTGACCGATGATTTCACCCAGCGCAGCATGTCGGCGCTGCCGAACGCACCGATCACCTTCAACTACCTCGGCCAGTTCGACCAGAGTTTCGGCAGCGATGCGCTGTTCCGTCCATTGGACGAGTCGGTCGGTGCCGCCCATGATCCGCAGGCACCGTTGCCGAACGAATTGAGTGTCGACAGTCAGGTCTATGGCGGTGAACTGTTGCTGCGCTGGACCTTCAGCGCCGAGCGTTACGACGCGCAGACCATCAATGATCTGGCCGATGCTTACCTCGCCGAACTGCAAAGTCTGATCAGCCATTGCCTGCAAGACGAGGCCGGTGGCCTGACGCCTTCGGACTTCCCGCTGGCCAGACTGACTCAGGCGCAACTCGATGCCTTGCCGGTTCCCGCCGCGCACATCGAAGACGTCTATCCGCTGACGCCGATGCAGGAGGGCATGCTGCTGCACACCTTGCTCGAACCGGGCACCGGTCTGTACTACATGCAGGATCGCTACCGCATCAACAGCGAACTTGATCCCGAGCGTTTCGCTCAGGCCTGGCAAGCCGTGGTCGCACGTCACGAGGCGTTGCGTGCGTCGTTCTGCTGGAACGTCGGCGAAGACATGCTGCAAGTGATTCATACCCCGGGCCGCACGCCGATCGAGTACCTCGACTGGAGCGCGATCAGCGATGCCGATCAAGAGCCAAAGCTGCAAGCGCTGCTCAAATGCGAGCGCGAGGCCGGGTTCGATCTGCTCAATCAGGCACCGTTCCACCTGCGCCTGATCAAGGTTGGGGCGGCGCGCTACTGGTTCATGATGAGCAACCACCACATCCTCATTGATGCCTGGTGCCGTTCGCTGCTGATGAACGACTTCTTCGAGATCTACACCGCCCTCGGTGAAGGTCGCGAAGCACAGTTGAGCGTGCCGCCGCGCTACCGCGATTACATCGGCTGGCTACAGCGCCAGAGCCTGGCCGAGGCACGCCAGTGGTGGCAGCAGAACCTGCAAGGTTTCGAACGCACCACGCCGATCCCGAGCGACCGCCCATTCCTGCGTGAGCATGCCGGCGAAAGCGGCGGCATGGTCGTCGGCGACCGCTATACCCGACTCAACGTCGAGGACGGTGCCCGTCTGCGCGAGCTCGCCCAGGCCCATCAACTGACCATCAACACCTTCGCCCAAGCGGCGTGGGCACTGGTGCTGCGGCGCATGAGCGGTGATCGCGACGTGTTGTTCGGCGTTACCGTAGCCGGGCGTCCGGTGGAGATGCCGGAGATGCAACGCACTGTCGGCCTGTTCATCAACAGCATTGCGCTGCGGGTGCAGATCCCGGCGGACGATCAGCGCGCCAGTGTGCGTCAGTGGCTAAGTGCTTTGCTCGACAGCAACATGCAATTGCGCGAGTACGAATACCTGCCGCTGGTGAGCATTCAAGAACAGAGCGAACTGCCGAAAGGCCAGCCGCTGTTCGACAGCCTGTTCGTCTTCGAAAACGCCCCGGTGGAAGTTTCCGTGCTGGATCGCGCGCAGAGTCTTAACGCGACTTCGGACTCGGGCCGCACCCACACCAACTTCCCGTTGACGGCGGTGTGCTACCCGGGCGATGACCTCGGTTTGCATCTGTCGTATGACCAGCGTTACTTCGACGAATCGACCGTCGAGCGGATGCTCGGTGAGTTCAAGCGGCTGCTGCTGGCGCTGGTCGACGGTTTCCATGGCGACATGGCCGATCTGCCGTTGCTGGGCGCTGAGGAACAGGACTTCCTGCTTCACGGTTGCAACCAAAGCGCCCATGACTATCCGCTGGAGCAGAGCTACGTTTCGCTGTTCGAAGCGCAGGTTGCCGCGCATCCGCAACGCGTCGCTGCCAGTTGCCTCGATCAGCAGCTGAGTTACGAGGCGCTGAACCATAACGCCAACCGTCTCGGCCATGTGCTGGTCGCGGCCGGAGTGCAAATGGATCAACCGGTGGCATTGCTGGCCGAACGTAATCTGGATCTGCTCGGCATGATTATCGGCAGCTTCAAGGCGGGTGCCGGTTACCTGCCGCTGGACCCGGGCCTGCCGAGTCAGCGTCTGCAACGCATCATCGAGCTGAGCCGCACGCCGGTGCTGGTGTGCAGCGAAGCGTGCCGCGAGCAGGCGCAGACCTTGCTGGATGAATTCAGCTGCGCCAATCGTCCACGTCTGCTGGTCTGGGAAGAGGTGCAAGCCGCCGCGACATCGGCGCAGAACCTCGGCATTCACAGCGGCCCGGACAACCTCGCCTATGTGATCTACACCTCGGGTTCGACCGGCCTGCCGAAAGGCGTGATGGTCGAGCAGCGCGGCATGCTTAATAACCAGTTGAGCAAGCGTCCGTACCTCGATTTGAGCGAGGCCGACGTGATCGCGCAAACCGCGTCGCAAAGCTTCGACATTTCGGTCTGGCAGTTCCTCGCAGCGCCGCTGTTTGGTGCGCGGGTCGACATCGTGCCGAACACCATCGCCCACGATCCGCAAGGTTTGCTGGTGCATGTGCAGGCACAGGGCATCACTGTGCTGGAAAGTGTGCCGTCGTTGATTCAAGGCATGCTCGCCTCGGATCGCCTGAGCCTCGACGGTCTGCGCTGGATGCTGCCGACCGGTGAAGCGATGCCGCCCGAGTTGGCGCATCAGTGGCTGTTGCGTTACCCGCAAATCGGCCTGGTCAACGCTTATGGCCCGGCGGAATGTTCCGATGACGTCGCGTTCTTCCGCGTCGATCTGGCCTCGACCCGTGGCAGTTACTTGCCGATCGGTACGCCGACCGACAACAACTTGCTGTACCTGCTTGATGGCGCGCTGGATCTGGTGCCGTTGGGTGCGGTGGGTGAGTTGTGTGTGGCCGGCACGGGTGTCGGTCGTGGTTATGTCAGCGATCCGCTGCGCACCGCGCCGGTCTTTGTGCCGAACCCGTTCGGCGCACCGGGCGAGCGTCTGTATCGCACCGGTGACCTGGCGCGGCGTCGCAGCGATGGTGTTCTGGAATATGTTGGCCGGGTCGACCATCAAGTGAAGATCCGTGGCTATCGCATCGAGTTGGGTGAAATCGAAGCGCGTCTGCACGAACAGCCGGAAGTCCGCGATGCGGCGGTCGGTGTGCAGGAAGGCGTAAACGGCAAGCATCTGGTTGGCTATCTGGTAGCCGCTGACAGCGCGCTCAATCCGAGCGAACGTCTGGAGCGCATCAAGCAACGCCTGCGCTCCGAATTGCCGGAATACATGGTGCCGCTGCACTGGCTTTGGCTGGAGCAGATGCCGCTCAACGCCAACGGCAAACTCGATCGCAAGGCCTTGCCGGCGCTGGAGATCGGCCAGTTGCAGAGCCAGGATTACCTGGCCCCGCGCAACGAACTGGAGCAGACCCTGGCGGATATCTGGGCCGAAGTGCTGAAGGTCGACAAGGTCGGCGTGCGCGACAACTTCTTTGAACTCGGCGGGCATTCGTTGCTGGCCACGCAGATCGCTTCGCGAGTGCAGAAAACCCTGCAACGTGACGTGCCGCTGCGGGCGATGTTCGAGTGCAGCACGGTGGAGGAATTGGCTGAGTACATCGATGGACTGGCGGCCAGTGATATCACCGGGGAGAAGGCGGATCGGTTGAATGACCTGATGGCGGAGCTGGAGGGCCTTTGATCTCCAGCGTCTGCCAAGTCCTCATCGCGAGCAGGCTCACTCCTGCGGGGGATTTGTGCTTGGTACAGACCCCTTGTAGGAACCAGCCTGATCGCGAATAGCGGCTGTACATTCGCGTACATTTCCAGGGTTGACGATCCAGAACCGGCAGCTCAGTCTGCCGGTTCTCTTTTTTCCCGCGCAGGTGAATCGATGCCTTTTTTCACGGTAGACGGACAAGCACTTCATTACATTGATCAAGGCTCAGGCCCGGCAGTGCTGCTGGCCGGCAGCTATTTGTGGGATCAGGCAATGTGGGCACCACAGATCGCCGCGCTGTCGCCGCACTATCGAGTGATTGCACTGGATCTATGGGGCCATGGCGAGTCCGGGCGATTGCCGCAAGGTACGACTTCGCTGGACGACATCGCCCGTCAGGCGCAGGCATTGCTCGATCATCTGGAGATCGCGCAGGTGACTTTGGTGGGGCTGTCGGTCGGCGGCATGTGGGGCGTGCGTCTGGCCCTGTCGGCACCGCAGCGGCTCAATGGGCTGGTCTTGATGGACACCTACGTTGGTGCCGAACCCGAGCCTACCCGTCAGTACTACTTCTCGCTGTTCAAGCAAATCGAAGAAAGCGGCGAAATTTCCGAACAGTTGCTCGATATTGTCGTGCCGATTTTCTTCCGGCCGGGGATCGATCCACAGTCGGCGCTGTACCAGGATTTTCGCGCGAAACTGGCGGCGTATTCAGCCGATCGCCTGCGCGAAAGCATCGTGCCGATGGGCCGCATCACCTTTGGTCGCGATGACCTGTTGCCGCGTCTGGGCGAGTTGAATGCAGCAACCACGCTGGTGCTGTGCGGCGATCAGGACAAGCCACGGCCGCCGTCGGAAGCCAAGGAAATGGCAGAGCTGATCGGCTGCCCGTGGGGGCTGGTGCCGGAGGCGGGGCATATCTCCAATCTGGAGAATTCGGAGTTTGTTACTGAGGTGCTGCTGAAATTTTTGGCTGAGCGCCATTAAAAAAGATCGCAGCGCCTACAGGGATATACGTTTCCTGTAGGCGCTGCGATCTTTTGATCTTGCTTATTTAGGCCCAAGAATCTTCGCCAGTTTGTCCGGCGTCGGCGCGCCTTGCTGCTGTTGCAGCTCGCCCTTGTCGTCCATGTAGAAAATCGCCGGAGTGGCCTGCAACTCCAGGTCTTCCATCAACTGCATGTTCGCCGCCAGTTTGGTCTGCACTGCTGCTGGAATGTCTTTCAGCGCCTTGAGCGAACTGCCCTTGCCGGCCTTTTCGTGATCTTCCAGGGCTTTACTCGGATCTTTCGCTGCCAGCAGCGCGGCGGATTTGCCAGGGCTGTCTTCGCGGATGATGCCGACCATGATGTGGCGCAACTGCACCTTGCCGGCCTTGACCCAAGGTCGGGCCTGTTCCCAGAACATGTTGCAATACGGGCAGTTCGGATCGCTGAACAGGTACACGGTGCGCGGCGCATCCTTGTTGCCGTCCTGAATCCAGTTACTCGCCTCGAACTTGGCCCAGACTTCCTTGGCCATTGGCGCGTAGACCAGTTTCTGCAGCGGTTCGCTGCTGAGGTCTTTGCCATCGGCGTCGTACAGATTACCCAGCAGCACGTGCTTGCCGTCCGGGGTCAGGTACAGCGCCATGCCGCGGTTCTGGTACTGCGCCGCGTAACCGCGCAAACCATCGGGGGCGTCGAACTGGCCGACGATTTTTGCGCCTTTGGCTTCGATCTGTTTGATCGCCGCAGGCAATTCTTCAGCGGCCTGAACCGACGGCAGTTGCAGCAGGGCAGTGCCCAGGGTCAGCGTCAGCAGGTGGCGGAGGCGGGGCATGGCAGTTTCCTTGAAGAAGTGGCGGGTGCAGCAGTCGGATTCGGGGTATCGAAGTTTTCCAGGGCACGAGCCAGGCTGGCGTTCGACAACTCGCCCAGATGACTGGTCAACAATCGACCATCGCGGTTATAGAACAGGGTAGTCGGCAATGCCATGGAACCCACGGCCTGGCCCAGTCGGCCACTGCGATCGAACAACACGTTGTTGAGGCTCAGGCCTTGAGTTTCGAGAAATGTCGCCACGCTTTGCATGCTTTCGGCCTGATTGACGAACAGGAACGTCAGGTCCGGGCGTTGCTGTTGGGCATTTTCCAGTACCGGCATTTCGCGCCGACACGGTGGACACCAGGTCGCCCACAGGTTGATCACCAGCGGGCCGCCCTGATAGTCGCTGAGTTTAATGGTTTCCCCTGCAGCGTTACGCAGGGTGATATCCGGCAGTCGGGTGCCTTGTTCGTAGATGTTCAGCGACAACGTCGCCAACAGCCAGAACGCTACACCGCTGGCGACGCCAAAGCCCAAAGGCCGACGCAGGCCCGGACGCCGCCAGCCGCGATACAGCGCGGCGAGCAGCAGGACAATGACCCCCGGCCAGGCGAGAAAGCCGCCATCACGCAAATCAACGATCTGCCATGGATCATTGCGGTAGTGCGACCAGTACACCGCGACAAAAGCGATGCGCGCCGCCAGCATGCCCAACAGGAACAGGCTGAACAGCGCCGACTCGGGATTATCGCCGCCGCGTTTGGCCACCCGCCAACCGACGAAGGTTGCCAGTGCCAACGCACTGATCAGCAGCAAATGGTTAAGCGCGATGGCAAAGGTGCCGAGGGTGAAAGTCAGCATTAATTGGCGTCTCGGGTGGTGGTCCAGCGTTGCAGGAACGTATCGGCATCGACTTCACCAGTGATGCGCTGGCTGCGGCGCTCTTCGCCATCGGCGCCGATCCACACGAAACTGGGTGGCCCCGGCACTTTATAGCGGCTGAGCAATTCGCGGCTCGCGGCATTGTCAGCGGTGACATCCAGACGCAGCAGGCGCACGTCACTCAGCGCCTGCATCACCTGGTCCTTACCGAACACCTGTCTTTCCATGACCTTGCACGACACGCACCAGTCGGCGTAGTAATCGAGCAGCACCCACTGGCCTTGAGCCTTGGCCGCATCGAGCTCGCGTTGCAATGCCGTTGGATCCTTGATCGTGGTGAATGCGTCATGGCCACTCGGCGCGGCGCTGGTTGCACGATCGGCGCTGTAGACCTGCAATGGCTGATACGGATCATCGCTACCGCCTGCCGCACCTATCACCAGCAAACCGCCCCACAGCCCGAGCAGTAATCCAGTAGCGCCGAACAACTGGGCGACACGGCCAAAGCCGTCGGACTGTTTCCAGGCGCAATAAGCAGCGATCAATAGCAAGGCGCCGCACAGACCCAGCCACAAGGATGGATCGAGCACCGGGCGCAACATCAGCAGGGCCGTGGCGAGGAACAGAAAGCCGAACACGCCCTTGAGCAGGTTCATCCAATCGCCAGGTTTTGGCAGGAAGCGATTGCCGACCGTCACCAGCAGCAACAGCGGCACACCAATGCCGATCCCCAGCGAGAACAGGATCAACCCACCGTGCAAGGCATTGCCGCTTTGCGCGATATACAGCAGGGCACCGGCCAGTGGCGCGGTCATGCACGGGCCGACCAACAGACCGGAGAGTGCGCCGAGCACACCCGCGCCAATCAGGCTGCCGCCGCTGCGACTGCGCGAGGCGTGTTCCAGTCGATCACGCAAGGCGACGGGCAATTGCAGTTCAAAGAAACCGAACATCGGCAACGCCAGCATCACGAACACTGCAGCGAAGGCACCGAGCAGCCAAGGATTCTGCAACCATGCCTGCAGGTTCGCCCCGAGCAGCGCGGCAATCACACCCATCGCTGCATACACCAGCGCCATGCAGATCACATAGCTGCCGGCCAGCGCAAAACCACGGCGTGGTGTTGCGCCACTGCCGACAATCATGCCCGCCAGAATCGGCAGCATCGGCAACGTACACGGGGTGAACGCCAACAACAGGCCGAGGCCGAAAAACACCAGCAGGCTCCAGCCCAGCGCCCGTTGTTGCAGGCTGCTGGCCAACGCTTGATCCGGTGCTTCGGCGCCTGCCGAGGCGGTCGCTTTGCCGCCCAGGTCAATCACTCGGGTTTGCGGTGGATAACACAGGCCGGCATCTGCACAGCCCTGATAACTGACTTTAATCTGACCAGTGGCCGCGGCCGGGATCTTCACTTCCAGCCCTTGGCGATAGACCGGTTGTTCACCGAAGTACTCGTCGCTGTGAGATTCGCCTTCGGGCAGCGTCGGTTGCTGTGCGGCCGTCAGACCGTCGAACTTGAGACGTTTCTGGTACAGGTAATAGCCGTCGGTGATCTGCCAGAACAGCTGGGTTTCACCGGATTCCAGGCGTTCAGAGGTGAGCACGAATGCCTTGTCGACCGGCAGAAACTCCGGTTTTGTATCAAATGGATTGTTTCCAGCCTGGGCCAGGCTCGAAATCAGCAAAGCAAACAAAAAAATAAAATGACGCATGGAGGAGCCTTGTCCCTGTGCAAGTGGGGTGCAGAATGGGCGGCGGCGATTAACCGATAATTAACCGTAGCCTACAAGACCCTCCGTGATTGGCCAATCAACCGCGCAGCAACCCCGGCCAGTTGGACTCGTTAATGGTGTGCGGGCCGCTGATCAGTCGATCTGTCTGAATGTTGTAAATCAGGTACTGGTTGTTAGTGAGAAAGATGTACCAATAACTATCTGCGAAAGTTCGATCATTTTGTGCGGCCGTGATCATTCGATCTTTGAACGGGATCAACGCGCCCAGACGGTGTTGACCGAATGCGTTGCGGGTCAGTGTTTTTGTTTTGTAGTTGAACGTCAGGTAATGACCATCGTTGAGAAGGAACCTGAACAGAAAAGGGTGGCCCGTTATCTCTGTCCATGTGCCGGCGATGATCTTGTCAAAGTAGGGAGCAATCGGTTTCCAGAGCGTATCGGCGACTTTGTAAATACCGGTGACCCTATCTTCATCCTGGTTGTATTTGCACACGGCCGGTATGTCGCCGTAGTAAAAGAACAGCCAGGCTATATCTTCGTCGCTTCCGGCGTTGAACCCCAGTGAGGTCGAGGTAAAACCGAAGCGCAGATCCTTGGCATGAGGATCAAATGCATCCCAGCGCCCCATGATTGGATGTGGATAGCCACCAGGTACTTCATTGTCGCCAATGTTGAATCGAGAGTAAGTGTCGGTGTTTTTGAAGAAGAAATAGATTTGATCGGGGCCGGAGCGCCAATCAACGGCTACGAAGTTTTCAAGATTAGGCATGTTTGTTAATTCCTTTTAACGGGTTGTCTTAATGCACAGTCAGGTTATCCGGCCAGATTAATTATCAGTAGTGCTTAAGTGTGGGATTTCATTTCTCGGGACTTATTGAAGTGCGTGCAGTGCGCAATGAAGGAATGTGTTCCGCCGGGTGCAGGCCTGCTCAATTCTGCGAGCGGCTTCCCGTCACTACCGAGGATGGCCATAATTGCCGCTTAATCCTCACCTGTTTCACTCGCATTTTTTTCAGGGAGCGCCCATGCACGTACTGGTTTGCGAAGACGATGAGCTGATTGCCAGCGGCATCGTTGCCGGTCTCACGGCTCAGGGGTTGACGGTCGAACACGTCAATACCGCGTCCAAGGCGCGGGCGATGCTCAAGGTCGCCGAGTTTGACGTGATGGTGCTCGATCTCGGCCTGCCCGACGAAGATGGCCTGAAACTGCTACAGCAACTGCGCCAGCACGGCCTGGAGATTCCGGTGTTGATCCTGACCGCGCGCGATTCGGTCACTGACCGGGTCGACGGCTTGCAGGCTGGTGCCGACGATTACTTGCTCAAACCGTTCGATCTGCGTGAGCTATTCGCCCGTCTGCAAACCTTGCTGCGTCGAGTGGCCGGACGCAGCGTCAACCTGATTGAACACGGTGCGTTGACCTACGACCCAAGCAGCCGCGAAACCACCTTGGCCGGGCAACCGGTGGATTTGTCGCGACGCGAACAATCCCTGTTGCAGGCCCTGCTGCACAATCGCGGCCGGGTGCTGTCCACCGAGCAGTTGAAAGACAGCGTCTACGGTTTCAATGATGAGCTGGAGAGCAACGCGCTGAACGTGCATATCCACCACCTGCGCAGCAAACTCGGCAAAGGCATCGTCGAAACCGTGCGCGGTCTGGGTTATCGCCTGGGGCCGGCCGATGGTGGAGATCAAGGCAAGTGATGAGCCTGCGACTGCGCCTGAGCCTGACCCTGGGTGCCGCGTTTGCGCTGATCTGGGCACTGGCGGCGGCCTGGATGCTCAGCGACCTGCGCAATCAGATGATGTTTTCCCTTGACCAGCGTCTGGTGGCGTCCGCGCGCATGGTCGCCGGTCTGCTGGAGCAACTGCCGACCCTGCCGAGCAAGGGCGAAGGCACCCATTTCAGTGCCGAGCAACTGAACATTCCCGGGGGCATGGCCTGCCAGGTCAGTTCCTTGCGCGGGGAAATTCTCGCGCGCAGCCACAACAACCCCGAACAAGCGCTGGAAGCCGAGAAAATGGGCTTCCACGACCAGATGATCGACGGTGCGCCGTGGCGCAGTTTCACGCTCGCCCGGGGCGATGTGCGAATTACCACGGCGGATCGGCAGATCGAACGCGAAGCCCTGAACATGTCGATCCTGCTGGCGGCGTCGGTGCCGGTGGGCGTGGCGTTGCTCGGCTGCCTGTGCCTGCTGTGGCTGGGGATCGGTCAAGGGCTGGCACCGCTCAACCGTCTACGCGAAGCCCTGATGCGGCGCAATGCCGATTCGCTCGAACCGTTGCAGTTGCAGGCGTTTCCCAGCGAATTGAAGCCGTTGCTCGATACCCAGAATCAACTGTTCCAGCGCATTGGCAAGACTATCGAGCGGGAACGTCGGCTGACCGGCGACGCCGCCCACGAACTGCGCAGCCCGCTCACGGCGATCAAGACCCACCTGCAAGTGGCGCGCATGACCGACGGCGCCGCCCGCGATCAGTCGCTGGCCAAGGCCGAGGAGGGGGCTGACCGCTTGCATCGCACGCTTGAGCAATTGCTGTTGCTGGCGCGGGTTGAGGGCAGCCTGTCGTTTGACGACGGCTCGCAGTGCAGCGCCGAGCAAGTGGCACGGCTGGCGATTGCCGATGCCACGGGCGGCGAGCGCCTGCGAATCAAATTGCAACTGCCGGAACAGCTTTCGATAGCGCCATTGCAAATGCCGGCGGTGCTATCGATTGCCGCGCTGCGCAATCTGCTCGACAACGCCCTGCGCCACACCCCCGACGACTGTGCGGTCGAGTTGAGTCTGGAAACCATCGGCAACCGCGTACGTTTTATTGTGCGAGACCATGGCCCGGGCATCGCTCAGGATGATCTGCAACATCTGACCCAACGCTTCTGGCGCAACGGCCAGAGCACCGGCTGCGGCCTGGGCCTGGCGATTGTTCAGGCCATCGTCCAGCGTTGCGAATGTGCCCTGCATTTCGACAGCCGCCCGGATGGGCTGCGCGTTGAGTTGACCATGCCATTGCAGGTCATTTGAATCCCTCTCGCGGGATCTGCATGCGGCACATCAAATGTAACCTCTCTCCAATGGCTATCCGGCTGTCGTGACGTTAAGGTCACGACAGCTTTGACTCAATGGATTGAGGGAACAGCGCCATGGAAGCACCCATCTGTATTCGTCCGGCCATCCTGGCCGACGTCGGCATCATCTGTCGCATCATCGAACGTTCGATCCGCTTCGGTTGTGCGCTCGATCATCGCAACGACCTGCTTATCGTCAACGACTGGATCCGGCAGCAATCTGCCGATTCGCTCAGCGCCTGGCTTGCCGACCCGCATTTCTATCTGAATATCGCCTTGCTTGCGGACAAACCGGTCGGTGTCGGCATGGCTCAGCGCAGTGGCGACATTGTGCTCTGCTATGTACAACCGGAATCCTTTCGCCGTGGCGCGGGGCGAGCGCTGATGAACGATCTGCAAGGCTGGCTGCGGGTGCGTGGTCTGCATCACGTCCACCTCAACAGCACACGCACTGGCGAAGCGTTCTATCGTCATCTGGGCTATCGCGCATCTGAACCACCCCTCATGCACAAAGGCTTGCAGATCCTGCCCATGTGCAAGTCACTGCCATTATCCGGATGACGAGTCGATCAAGGGGCTAAATCCTCGCCTCGCTTATGCGTTTCCAGAACAGGAAAACCTGCAAGTGCGCCCCGCGACCGGAACGCGCACCTGTCCGGTGTGCTGTTTTGGTCACAATCCATAGCGAATTGAGGGGTCGAGAGATGTCAGTCGCCACCAGCCTTATCGAAGAGTCGCTGGCCCGGGTCACCACGGTGCCAGCGGAAACGTTGTATCAATTCAATGAATCGCCACTGCTGACCCGTCAGGCACAGCAGGAGTCCAATGCCCGCAGCTATCCGCGCCGCATTCCGCTGGCTCTCAAGCGCGCCAAGGGGCTGTATGTTGAAGACGTCGAAGGGCGCACCTTTATTGACTGTCTGGCCGGTGCCGGCACGCTTGCACTGGGGCATAACCACCCGGTGGTGATCGAAGCGATCCAGCAGGTATTGGCCGATGAGTTGCCGCTGCATACGCTCGACCTGACCACTCCGGTCAAGGATCAATTCGTTCAGGATCTGTTCGGTCTGCTGCCACCGGATCTGGCGGCGCAAGCGAAGATCCAGTTCTGCGGCCCGACCGGCACTGATGCAGTGGAGGCAGCATTGAAACTGGTGCGCACTGCGACCGGGCGCAGCACGGTGCTGTCATTCTCCGGTGGTTATCACGGCATGAGCCAAGGGGCGTTGAGCCTGATGGGCAGCCTGGGGCCGAAAAAACCTCTGGGCGCGTTGCTCAGCAACGGCGTGCAGTTCATGCCGTTCCCGTATGACTATCGTTGCCCGTTCGGCCTCGGCGGTGCAGCCGGGGTGAAGGCCAACCTGAGCTACCTGGAAAACCTGCTCAACGATCCCGAGGCCGGCGTGCAATTGCCAGCAGCGGTGATCGTCGAAGCGGTGCAGGGCGAGGGCGGGGTGATTCCGGCGGATATCGAATGGCTGCGCGGCTTGCGTCGGGTCACTGAGAAGGCTGGTGTGGCGCTGATTGTTGACGAAATCCAGAGCGGTTTCGCCCGTACCGGCAAGATGTTTGCCTTCGAACACGCCGGCATCATCCCGGACGTGGTGGTGCTGTCCAAAGCCATCGGCGGCAGCCTGCCGCTGGCGGTGGTGGTGTATCGCGACTGGCTCGACACCTGGCAGCCGGGCGCCCACGCCGGCACCTTCCGCGGCAACCAGATGGCGATGGCGGCAGGTTCTGCGGTGATGCGTTATCTGGTTGAGCACAAAGTGTGCGAACACGCCGCCGCCATGGGCGCGCGCTTGAGCGAGCACCTGCGCATCCTGCAGCGCGACTTCCCGCAACTGGGCGATATTCGCGGCCGAGGCTTGATGCTTGGCGTCGAACTGGTCGACCCGAACGGCGCGCCGGACGCACTCGGCCATCCACCAGCGTTTGCGCGGCTGGCACCGCTGGTGCAGCGCGAATGTCTCAAACGCGGTCTGATTCTGGAGTTGGGTGGCCGTCACGGCGCGGTGGTGCGTTTCCTCCCGCCGCTGGTGATCACCGCTGCCGAAATCGACTGCGTTGCCGAGATCTTCGGTCGTGCGTTGGCTGCGGCCATCGCTGCCGAGTAAATTTTTCGCCGCGCCGAACGTTCTTTCTACATACCCGGCTGCACCTGCCGTGCAGCCCACATCTACAACGATGGAGAACCAGCATGACGTCAGTATTCGACCGCGAGGACATCCTCTTTCAGGTCGTGGTCAACCACGAAGAGCAGTACTCGATCTGGCCGGATTACAAGGCCGTGCCAGAAGGCTGGCGCACTGTGGGCAAGAGCGGCCTGAAAAAGGAATGCCTGGCCTACATCGAGGAAGTCTGGACTGACATGCGCCCACTGAGCCTGCGCCAGAAAATGGAAGCACAAGCTGCGGCTCAATAAGCGCCGGGTAAAAAGAAACCCGCTGACTGGTGACAGTCAGCGGGTTTTTTCATGGCTGGAATGTGTGCTGTCTTCTAGCGCCCCATCGCTGGCAAGCCAGTTCCCACCGTGATCTGCGGTGTGAACACCATTTGTGGAACACACCAAAACCCTGTGGGAGCTGGCTTGCCAGCGATAAACGATCACTCGGTACAACTGAAGTTACGCGCCGCTCAAGCCCTTGAGCAGAGCATCCACATTCCCCTCAAGCTCAGCCACCGGATCTTCGGCATCCGTACCCAACACCAACAACCGGCTACCTGATTCAGCAATGGCAGCTTTCACCGCGTCTGAGGGTTGCCGGTGATGCAGCACCACCGCCACGTCATTGTCCTTGAGCGCCGCTGTCAATTGCTTCAAATCCTCCTGCGTCCACTCTGCATCAGGACGTGGATCCTGCCCGATCAGCTCCAGATTCAGGCTACCGATCAGATAGCCGAAGTGATCGCTCAAGCTCATCACACTCAGATTGTCGGCATTGGCCAGACGCGCCTCGCTGTCGGCGCTGAGTTTGAGCAGGCGCTGTTTCAACGCCGCCAGGTTCGCTTCGATCTTCGGCTTGGCGTTCGGTGCCAGACGCACCAGATCCGCTGCCATCACGTCTGCCATTCGCCCCATGTTGTTGCTCGCCAGCCATGGCTGGCTGTTCAGTCCATCGACCTTCAACCCCGGTTGCACGGCAATACCGGGCAGGGCGCCGTCGACCGGGCGTGCGGCATCGACCTCAACAATACGGATATTGCTGCGACGGGCGATCGGGTACAGCGGGTCATCGGCCCACAGCGAGCGCACGCCGATGACCGCGTCGGCATTACTCGCCAGTTTGTCCAGCGCCGGAGCGCCGCGACCAGTGAAGTAAGCGGTCTGGCGGCTGCCCGGCAAGTTCGCCGGCGCCGCGCGTTTCAGGTTGATATCGGTGCCTTTGAGCAATGCCTCGCCCAAGCCGTAGGTGATCGGCAACGAGGCCAGCACCTGCAAGGGCTTGACGCTTTCGGCGGCCATCAAAGGGCCGCAGGCCAAGCCGCACAGAGCCATGGCCAGGGTCAGTTTTCTCAGTGAAAAAGCCATTTATCCAAGGTTCCCTTTCAGACTGGGTACGACACCGCGCGCGATGGCGGCGAGAGCGAAAGCAATGCCGGCGACCAGAATGATCGCGGCGCCGGACGGGATCGGCAGATCGAAGACGATCGGCGCCAGAATCCCGCACAAGGTGCTGACGGTGGCAATCAGTACCGAACACCAGAAGAAACCCTTGAGCGACTGGCTGAGCAAACGCGCCGCCGCCGCCGGAATCACCAGTAGTGCGCCGACCAGAATCGCGCCGATGACTTTCACCGCCGCCACGGTGATCAGCGTCACCAGAATCACGAACAGGTAATCGAGCGTCTTCACCGCCACCCCGCGTACCGCCGCCAGTTGCGGATTGAAGCTGGCCAGCATGATGCGGTTGTACAGCGGCAGCGCGAGGGCCATGACCAGCGAACCGACGATGGCCAGCACCGCCAGATCATTGCCGTTGACGGTCAGCACCGAACCGAACAGCACGTTTTCCAGAATGTGTACGTTGATCTTGCCGGCCAGAATCAGCAGCAGGCTCGCACCCAGCGCCAAGGATACCGAGAGGAACACGCCGATCAAGGTGTCCGGCGCCAGACCGGTGCGGTTGCGCAGGTAGTTGAGCAGAATGCCGAACAGCAGGCAGTAACCGAACAGGCTGCCATACGGCCCGGTGTAGGGTTCGCCGAGCAGGATGCCGATGGCCACGCCGGTTAGCGCTGCATGGCCGACGGCTTCGGAGAAAAACGCAAAGCGCTTGACCACCACCAGCGTGCCGAGACCGCCGAGCACCGGGCCGATCAACAGGCCCGCGAGCAGCGCATTGACCACAAAGCCATAGGCCAGCGCTTCGGGCAGGTAGCCCGACGAGGCCCAGCCCTGAACCATCAAACGAAAGGCTTCGTAACTCATCAGACAGCGCTCCGTGGATGGGTCGAAAACAGCGTCAGCAGACGCTCCGGCGTCAGCGCCTGTTGCGGTGTGGCATCGAACAGCACGCGACGGTTGAGACCGGTGACGCGATCGGCCAGACGTCCGACCGCCTCCAGATCATGTTCGATCCACAACACGGTGATGCCCGCCGCGCGCCAATCCCCGAGCAGGCGTTCGAATACTTGAATCCCGGCCTCGTCGAGCGCCGACATCGGCTCATCCAGCACCAGCAGTTGCGGCGCCGGGATGAGCCCTTGGGCGAGCAGGACCCGCTGACGCTCACCGCCGGACAGAGCGCCCATGCGGCGCTTGCGCTTGTCCTGCATGCCGACCCGTTCCAGCGCCTCACCGATGGCGCCAGCGTAGTGTTTGCTCAAGCCGAGAAACGCCGGGCGGCGCTGGCACATGGCAGCCATGAAATCGTCGACCGTCATTGGCAAGCCGCGGTCGAATTCCAGCGCTTGCGGCACGTAGCCAATGGTGCCGGGCTCGCCGGGCCATTGCAGGCTCAACTGGCCTTGATGCGGCATTTGGCCGAGCAAGGTCTTGATCAGCGAACTCTTGCCGCCACCGTTGGGGCCGACCAGCGCATGCACGCTGCCGGGGTGCACCTGGAAGGTGACCTTGTCGAGAATGGTGGTGCGCCCGAGGATCAGGCTGATATCAGCAAAATCGAGAGTCGGCCCGCAAACCTGTGGGAGCGTTCGCGGAGGCGTCGTGTCAGTCGAAATTGTTGTTGAATGATCCCCCGCATTTGCGAGCAAGCTCGCTCCCACAGGGGTTTCGGACTGGTCAGAGAAGGTTTCTTTGGAGGTCATGCCCCTGACTCCTGAATCGCCCGCACCACGGTGTTGAGGTTGCCGGTCATTTCCTTTTCGTATTTTTCGGCGGTGTATTCGCCGTAGGAAATGTGCGATAGCGGATACAGCTTCACGCCGGACTCACGCTGAATGGTGTCGACGTAAGAGGACGGGAAGTCCATTTCCGAGAAGATCACCTTCACGTCCAGTTCGCGCAGTTGGTCGATGGTCTTCTTCAACTGGCTCGGGCTCGGCTCGATACCGTGGGCGGGTTCGACCACGGCCGTCACTTCCAGACCGAATTCGCGCAGCAGGTAGTCGTAAGCGGCGTGAACGGTGGCGACGCGCAGTTCGGCGTTCGGTGCCTGGGTCAGTTTTGCCAGGGCGTCGGCGCGCATCTGGCGCAGGCGTTTGCCGTAGGCGCGGGCGTTCTGGGTGTAGGCCTTGGCGTTGTCCGGGTCGAGCTTGCCCAGTTCTCGGGCGATGTTGTTGACCTGGGCAATCGAAGCACTGATCGAGAGGAACGTGTGCGGGTTGACCACTTTGCCGGCACCGCGCGCAGCGACTCCGGTGGCGGCCAGTAGCGGCACGTTTTCGTTGGCTTCGATGGTCTTGATGTTGGGTGTTTCGCTGGCGGCGATCATGCGGTCAGCGAAGTCGTCATGGCCGACACCGTTGAGCACGATCACGTCCAGGCCGCTGATACGTTTGATGTCCTCGGCCCTTGGCTCGTAAGCGTGCGGGTTGAAACCGGCCGGAATCAGCGGCACGACCTCGGCCTTGTCGCCGACGATGTTCGCCACGTAGCTGTAATAAGGATGCAGGGTAATGCCGATGCGCAGGCGTTTGGCCTGCTCGGCACTGGCCAGTGGGCTCAACAGACAGGCACACAGGCCCAGTAGAAACAGGCGCAACAACGGACGGCGTGGTGATGAAATAGACATGGGCAAACGGTCTTCTCTCGGGTGAGTGCGAGGAATCAATGGCGATGTTCGCGGGTAACCCCGGCATCGTATTGCGCGACGATCTGTTTCCAGCCGGCGGCGGACAGGGCCGCGTCGTTCAGCGCTTGAGGCGCCTTGAGTTCGGCTTGGCGGTTGAGCCATATATCTGGCGCCGCGTTGGCATCGGCATCGACGCGCATCAGAAACGAACCGGCGACGGCAGGCGTCTGGCTGTGACCGAAATAGGCGCTGTCAGCCTGCATTTGCCAGACGTGACCGCCACGACTGACGGAACTGGCGTCCTGAGCAAACGGAGCGAAACCTTCATTCGCCAGGTTTTGCGGGGTTGGCAGGGTTTTCTGCTCTTCACGCAGCAACTGGATTTCGTCCAGCGTCACCCGCAGGTCGGCATAGATGCCTTGCTCGGCGGCGCTAAGGTCACGTCGGGCATCGAACTGGTTGCTGGCGACGGGCTCCGGTTCATGGGAAACCCCGCGCCAAGCCACAACGGAACCGGCCAGCGCGAGGATCAGCAGACACAACAACAGCACGTAGAGGGTTTCATGGCCGGCACCGGCCGGGCGCACGATTTGCGTGGTGGGCGTACTCATGGGGCTTCGATATCCGCTTGGTCGATTTCGACCACATGGCCGGGGCCTGCGTCGAACAGCACATAAAACTCTGCGCCGGGTTTCTTGAAGGTCAGGGTCGAGTCACTACCGAGCTTGCCGGGCACCAGAATGGTTTCGTCGTAGCCGATCACGTCGAGGGTCACGCCCGGGGCGCCGCTGCCGTCGGAAAAACCGCCGGTGCATTTGATCTGCTCGTCGTCGATGGCTTTGCATTCACACATCGGGTTATGCGCCAGAGCGCTGGCGCTGAAGCCGGCGCACAGCACCAGCAGCGCGGCGCTCAGCCGCAGGCGGTAAGGGCGAGGGCAGCTCATGGTTTGGCTCCTTGTGTGTTCAGCCAGGCGAGGGTGGCGGGGGAGGCCTGGCTCAGGGGAATCGAGGCCTGATGCATGCTGCCGTCCCAGCCTTCCATGGTGATCCACAGTTCGGCATCGGCTTTGGTTTTTTCCGGGACTGGCAGTTGGGCACCCATGCGGTACGGGGTGCCGAAGAAAATCACCCCGGCGGCGCGCAGACTGCGGGGTTTGCCGATGCGCAGATAGGTCGCCTTGACCTTGTCGACGCAAACGTCACACAGGGCGGCATTGAAGCCTTTCAGATAACCGGCCGGGCCGCCGCGGGGCGCTTCATCGCGCAACTCGGCGAGGCGCAGGCGCCAGGGGCCGACCTGAATTTCGCCGACTTCCCGTTCACCGAGGCCACTGTCGCCGCGGAACAGGGCGGCATCGGCGAAGTATTTGGGCATGAAGCCCAGCGGAATCAGCAGCAACAGCACGTTGATGTGGAACCGCCATTTGTGCCAGAACAGACTCAGGCGTGAGGGTTGAGCGGCAGCAGTGGATTTGCTCACAGGTTGGCCTCCGACACTTCACGATTCATGGCCGGTTGGGGCAGGACACGATTCTTTTTACTTTCCCGCTTGAGTGCGTTGGCGGTGGCCAGGGCGGTGCGTTTGGTCCAGATCAACAGGCCGCTGAGCACCATCATGCTCAGCAGCAGGCCGAAGAAGAACCAGATCAGCTTGATCCACAATCCGCCAAAGTCACCGGTATGCAGCGGGCGCATGGATTCGGTGACGAATTCCAGTGAGGAACGATCGGACAACAACCGCGAAGCCGCCATGTCACCGTTGTACGGATTGATCGTGGCGGTCTGGAACATCAGCGGATACCAGCCCCTGCCACCGACACTCATATGGCTGTAGGCATTGCCCGGCAGGCTGACGAAGCTGACCTCCAGGCCGGGGATCTTCTGCTGGGCGATTTCAATGGCGTGATCCAGACTGATTCGCGTGGGCGGTGAGCCGTCAGGCGAAAGCGGTACAGCCTCACGGGCCATTGCCGGGATGATCGGTTCGCTGGAAATGGAAATCTGGTTGTCCGACAGCAACGCTTGAATCAGGAACCAGGTGCCAGTGATGGAAATCACCGCAATGAACCAGATCGACCAGATACCGCTGAGACGGTGGAAGTCACCCCAGAAAATCCGCGCGCCGTGGCGAAAGCGCAGGGTCGGGTTAAAGAAACCTTTCCAGAAGCGTTTATAAACCACCAGACCGGTGATCAGCGAAACCAGCAGAGGCAGGCCGAGGAACGACACCAGATACCAGCCCCAACTGAAACCGTTGGTGAACGGGACGAGCCACCAACCATGCAATGCACGGGTGAACGCCTTGAAGTTGAAGGTCGGTGCAGTGCCCTGAATCACCCCCGTGTAGGGGTTGACGTAGACCGTCAGCGAGCGACCGTCCGGGTAGCTGACCTCTACGTCCAGGGCAAAGTGTGATTCGTCGGGGCGGCTGATGCTTTCGACCACGGTCTGTGGTTCGGCTTTCTTGATCGCCGCCAGCACCTGATCGTAGCTGAGCAGCGGTGCATCGTCCGATGGCTGACTGGCGCGCATCTGCGGATTGGCGAGCCAGACGATTTCCTGGCTGACCACCGCCAACGTCCCGGTCACGCAGACGATCAGGACGAAAAACCAGATGGGTAACGCGAGCCAGCTATGTATCAGGAACCACAGTTTGGAGCGGGATTTCTTCGACATGATTACGCGTCTTGATTTCGGTGGAGGGGAGCACGGCTACGGGCTTCGCAGCACGGGAGTCCCCGAAAGGCGTTCGTGGCTTTTGCCTACGCGAACGGCCTGCATCTCTATAGGACGGATGAGCGAGGTAAATCCCGATGATCGATATGAAAGCAAATGTTTCGCAATTCGCATCTGCATCACTGAACCCTTGCGGGAGATCAAACACGATTCATGAATGACGCCATCACCCTCCGCCAATTGATGCCCGCCACCCGCGCCCTATGATGGAAATCACACGGATTGCCTCAGTGAGCACCTTTGATGACCGCCAGAACCCTCTACGACAAACACATCGATTCACACACGGTGTGCCGCCTCGACGATCAGGGCCACGTGCTGCTGTATATCGATCGTCAGGTGATCAATGAGTACACGAGTCCGCAGGCTTTCAGCGGTTTGCGCGATGCCGGACGTGACGTCTGGCGTCCGGGCACGGCGCTGGCGGTTGTCGATCACGTCAATCCGACTGCACCTGTGCGAGTGGCGGCAATGTCTGATGCGGGCGGTGCACGGCAAGTGTCGTATCTGGCGGAAAACTGCCGGGACTTCGGCATCGAACTGCTGGATATCCTCGACAAGCGCCAGGGCATCGAACATGTCATCGCTCCCGAGCAAGGCTTCATTCTGCCGGGCATGGTGATCGCTGCCGGCGACAGCCACACCACCACCTATGGCGCACTCGGCGCCTTCGGTTTCGGCATTGGCACCTCGGAAATCGAGCATCTGCTGGCTTCGCAGACCCTGGTCTACAAACGCCTGAAAACCCTGCGCGTGACCGTTGAGGGCGAACTTGCGCCGGGGCTGACCTCAAAAGACGTGATCATGGCGCTGATCGGCCGGATCGGCGCGTCCGGGGCCACCGGCTTCGCCATCGAGTTTTGCGGTTCGACCATCGACGGTCTGAGCGTTGAAGCGCGGATGACCATCTGCAACATGGCGGTCGAAGCCGGTGCGCGCGGCGCATTCATGGCGCCGGACGACAAAGTCTTCGCTTACCTCAAAGGCAAACCCCGGGCGCCCGCAGGTGAACTGTGGGAACGCGGACTGACAGCGTGGCGTGAATTGCGCAGCGATCCGGGCGCGGTGTTCGACCGGGAAATTCATCTCGACGCCAGCTTGCTCGAACCGATGGTCACTTGGGGCACCAGCCCGGATCAGGCTGCCGCCATTGGTGCGCGAGTGCCGGATCCACAGGACATCAACGACCCGATCCTGCGTCAGGGCGTGCGCCGCGCGCTCAACTATATGGGCCTGGAAGCGGGTATGGCGCTCAGCGATATCGTCATCAGCCATGCCTTTATCGGCTCCTGCACCAACGCGCGGATCGAAGATTTGCGTGATGCCGCCAGCGTCGTGCGCGGCCAACAAGTGGCCGGGCATGTGCGGGCGATGATCGTGCCCGGCTCCAGCGAAGTCCGCGCCCAAGCCGAGGCCGAAGGTTTGGCGCAGATCTTTATCGATGCCGGTTTTGAGTGGCGCCAGTCGGGCTGCTCGATGTGCCTGGCGATGAACGACGACGTACTGGCCCCCGGTGACCGCTGCGCTTCGAGCACTAATCGCAATTTCGAGGGCCGTCAGGGCGCCGGCGCGCGCACCCATCTGATGAGCCCGGCAATGGTCGCCGCCGCTGCGATCAGAGGGCGACTTACCGACATCCGTGACTTTGGAGAACGCTCATGAGCCTGCAACCCTTCACTCACGTCAGCGGCCAGGCCGCGCCGCTGCTGGCGGCGAACGTCGATACTGACGTGATCATGCCTAAACAGTTTCTCAAGGGTATCGATCGTCAGGGGCTGGATCGTGGCTTGTTTTTCGATCTGCGGTTTCTGCCCGATGGCACGCCAAATTCCGAATTCGTGTTGAACAAGCCAGCTTGGCAAGGGGCGAGTTTCCTTGTGGTCGGGCCGAATTTCGGCTGCGGTTCCAGCCGTGAGCATGCGGTGTGGGGCTTGCAGCAGATGGGCATCCGCGCGCTGATCGGCAGCAGTTTTGCCGGGATCTTTTATGACAACTGCCAGCGCAACGGGGTGTTGTTGATCACGCTGGAAGAGGCGCAGCTGCAGCGGATCGGGCAGGTTGTCGGCCAGCCTGACAGCGCGCGGATCAGTGTTGATCTGGAGGCTCAGCAGATTGGATTGGCGGATGGCTCAGTGATTGATTTTCAGATTGATACGTTGCGCAAGACCGCGCTGTTGCTGGGGCTGGATGCGATCGGCAGCACTTTGCAGCGGCGCGAGCAGATCAAGGCGTTCGAGCGCGAGCATCTGGCCGCCAATCCCTGGCTGAATTGAAGAAAAAGACCGCAGCCGCCGGCAGCTTCTACACGTGCCCACTGTAGGAGTTGCCGAAGGCTGCGATCTTTTGATCTTCTATATAGATAATCCTTTGAAGTGCGCCTGCAAAAACTCCACACACGCGCGCAATTTCCCCGAATGCGCCAACCGCGTCGGGTACACCGCCCAGACGTTGGCGCTCTGACTGTAATCGTCCAGCACCTGAACTAACCGTCCCTCATCCAGCAACGGCTTCACGTCCCACAATGAGCGCAGCAATATCCCACGACCATCCAGCGCCCATTGCAGGACGATCTCGCCATTGTTCGACGACAACGGCCCGCTGACCCGCACGCTTTCCTGTGCGCCGTCACGATCCAGATCCCAGATCCCGAATGCGTTGTCGCGCTCCTTGATCACGAGGCAATCGTGCTGCTGCAAATCATCTAGTGTCTGTGGCGTGCCGCGACGTTGCAGATAATCCGGTGCGGCGCACAACACCCGCCGGTTGCTCACAAGCTGCCGACCGATGTGCTGACCAGGAATGTCATCGCCCACGCGGATCTCCAGATCGAAGCCTTCGTTGATGATGTCCACCACCCGGTCAAACAGATCGAGGCGTATCTCCAGTTGCGGGTAACGCTCGGCCAGCAACGACACTGCAGGCGCGACGTGATTGCGACCGAAACCGAAACTGCTGCAAATGTGCAGACGCCCACGCGGGCTGTCATGGGCGTCGCAAAGTTCGTCGTGCAGTTGCTGGAAGTCATCGAGAATGCGCAACGCCCAGCGCTGCACCCTTTCGCCATCCTCGGTCAGAGACACGCGGCGACTGGTGCGGTGCAACAGGCGCGTGCCGAGGGTGGTTTCGAGAATCTGGATGCGCTTGCTGACATAGGCCGGGGAAAGGCCCAACTCATCCGCCGCAGCGGCGAAGCCGTTCTTGCGGATCACGGTGAGCAGCACGCGCAGGTCTTCGGGCAGGGGCACGGTGTCTTTCTTCTGGGTCATGGCAAAACGAGCACTTGCGGCACAAGCCGCCAGCATAGCATCGGCACTTGTAGGCTCTGTTCAGCGCAGAAAATCCAGCGCTTCGGCGAGCAACAGTTCGGGGACTTCTTCGGCGATGTAATGGCCGGCGGGCAAGGGTTGGCCGCTGACGTTGGCGGCGACCTGCTGCCATTCCTTGAGCGGATCGAAGCAGCGCCCGACCGTCCCTTCGGCCCCCCACAACACCCGCAGTGGCAGATTCAAATGCCGTCCCGCCACGATGTCGGCGCGATCATGTTCCAGATCGATGCCGGCGCTGGCGCGGTAGTCCTCACAGATACCGCGAGCGCTGCCCGGCTGTTGCAAGCAGCGCAGGTATTCGCCTGACGCTTCGTCGGTAAACGGCTTGAGCCCGGCACTGCGACTGCCCATCACGCTGCGCAGGTAAGACTCGGGATCGGCCTCGATCAGGGTTTCCGGCAGCGGCGCCGGGCGAATCAAGAAGAACCAGTGCCAATAGGCGCGGGCGAACGCTTCGTTGGTTTGCGCGTACATTGACAGGGTCGGGGCAATGTCCAGCAGCATCATGCGTTGCACGGCGCCGGGGTGGTCGAGCGCCAGTCGATGGGCGACCCGGGCGCCACGGTCGTGGGCAAGGACCGAGAACTGCTCGAAGCCCAGCGCCTGCATCAGTTCGATGTTGTCCCGGGCCATTTCGCGTTTTGAGTAGTTGAGGTGCAACTCGTCGGCGGGCGGGCGCCCGCTATCGCCATAACCGCGCAGGTCGGCGGCGACTACGGTGAAGTGCTCGGCCAGTTGTTCGGCAATCTTGTGCCAGATCACATGGGTCTGCGGGTGACCGTGCAACAGCAACAGGCCCGGGCCGCTACCGCCGAGACGATAGGCAATGTCGACGCCGTTGACGTGGCGCTGGTCTTTGAGGAATCCGGCAAACATCGGGCTGGTCCTTTCTCTGGGTTTTATAGATGCATCCTGAAATTGTCCGGGGGTTGGGGCAAGGGGCAAAGCGTGAGGGTCGGGTTCATGAAGTGTGTTGTCAGTGATGGCCTCGTCGCGGGCAAGCCCGCTCCCCAGAGATTTGAGGGGGACAGCTATTAATGCCACCCCGCAAAACACTGTGGGAGCGAGCCTGCTCGCGAAGAGGCCAGTGACAGCACTCTAAAACTTAACCTTGTTGAAACATCTCCATCGCCCGCTGCTTGATCTGCTCCTCTGTCAGATCCTCCTTGTGCGTGGCCAGAAACCACAGATGCCCATACGGATCCTTCAGCGTCCCGCTGCGATCACCGTAAAACTGGTCCTTGACCTCGGACACCAGCGTCGCGCCGGCATCCAGCGCCCGTTGGAATGATCTGTCGACATCGGTCACATAAAGATGCAAACCGACTGATACAGCTTTGTCGGGACTGCTCAATGGTCCCTGATCGCACGGCGAGCCCAGCATGATTGCGCTGTCGCCAATGCGCAGTTCCGCGTGGCCGATGCCGCCGTCGGGCATGGCCAGGCGCATGACTTCGGTGGCACCGAAGGCCTTCTTATAGAAATCGATGGCGTCGGCAGCCTTTTGGATGCCGAGATACGGGGTGATGCTGTGATACCCCTCCGGGATAGGTTTGACGCTCATGACGTTCTCCCTGATTGTTGTTCTACGAGGTGTAACTTCACCGGATTACCGGAAAAACCACTATAGGACTGTCTTCGCGGCCAGGATTTTCGCCCGACGAGCAGCACCGATCATCAGTCCTGGAGAAAGTGTGGGCCCGGCCCCTGTTCGCCCAACACGTCACCCTGATTGCGCAACGGGCAGGCCTCCATCGATAAACAGCCACAACCGATGCAGCCCGTGAGCCGGTCGCGCAGCAGTGTCAATTGATTGATCCGCTCATCCAGCTCCCGACGCCACTGCTCAGACAGAATCTTCCAGTCCGCTGCCGTCGGTGCACGATCATCCGGAAGAATTTTCAGTGCCTCACCGATCTCTGCCAGAGGAATCCCCAGACGCTGCGCAACTTTGATCAACGCCACCCGGCGCAGCACGGATCGTGGATAACGGCGTTGATTGCCGGCATTGCGCTGGCTCTTGATCAGCCCTTTGGATTCATAAAAGTGCAGCGCGGTGACCGCAACGCCGCTGCGCGCCGCGACCTCGCCGACGGTTAGCTGCTTGTGCACAGTCTCTTTGGTGATCATTTGAAGATAGCTCTTGACCTTGACTTAACTAGAGGTTTTACCCTGCGCTTCGTCGAGTCGCAAGATTCGCCTTACAGCCAAGTGGGGACTTTTCATGCAAGCGTCAGCGAAAAACCGCAGCTTCACACAATTGATCGAATTCGAGATCGAGCCACGGCAGCAACCGGCGCTGGTCTCGGCGCTGTCGGTGCAGACCGAGCGTATGGCCCAACGCTACGAAGGCTTCGTCAGCGCGAGTGTGCAAGCCAGCGACGATGGCCGGCGAGTATTGAGTTTTCTGCAATGGCAGAGCCGCGAGGCGGGGGAGGCCGCATTCCGCAGTTTCGAAAGCGGTGAGCAGGATTTCTGGCAGTTGATCCGCACGCATCAGGCGAAAACCGTGACTTTCAACTCGTTTCAGGTGTTGAGCAGCATCGCCCGCAGTCACGACGATGCACTGCACTGCAATCTGGTGAGTTAGATGGACAACTGGATCACCTGCTGAGAACGTTTATCGATTGTTATAGATATCTAAGAGATATGGGCAGTCATCGCTGATTCACTGATAGCCACTATTGAAAGCGTTGATTTCTGCGCGAGCGTACCCGGGCGTAGCCTTTCTCCATCGACCCCCACTGCTCGCCAGGACGCTCCCATGAATCGTTTACTGACTGTTTCTCTGCTGCTCGCTGTCTCCGTGCTCGCCGGTTGTGCCTCTCACAATTCTCCGGAGTTGCGCCCCTACACCGAAGAAGAATCTCGGGAGTTGGCGATGGAAGCGCTGAACCGCAGCGGTTTGTCCTTTGACGAATACCACGCTAAAAAAGCTCAGTTGCTCGGCCAGTCGCAGTTCGACAAGAAGGCTGAAATGAGCGCGGAACGTGCCGTACAGCTGCACGGTCGGCCAAGCTGAAAACAAACTGTACTGCTAGAAGTTTTACCCAACTGTCCGTGGGTTTACCGGCCTGCGTGGGATAGGGTCTACACCTGAATGACCCTGACGGATTTGCCCACGATGACCCTCTCGCTTGATCTATTGTTGGGCTTTGCCCTGTTTGCCCTTGTTACCTCAATTACGCCGGGGCCGAACAACACCATGTTGTTGGCATCGGGCGTGAACTTCGGCTTTAACCGCACCATCCCGCACATGGTGGGCATTACCTGTGGCTTTTTTGTTCTGGTGGTGGCGGTGGGTTTTGGCCTGGGCGCGGTGTTTCAGTCCTATCCGATTCTTTATACGATTCTGCGTTATGTCGGCGCGGCGTATCTGCTCTATCTGGCGTGGAAAATTGCTCACTCGGGACCGGTTGGTGACAACGTTCAAGGCGAAGCCAAACCGATCAGCTACCTCGGCGCAGCAGCGTTCCAGTGGGTCAATCCCAAAGCGTGGATCATGGCCATCGGCGCCATCAGCACGTACACGCCGATGCAGGGTTACTTCACCAATGTGCTGGTGATCGCTGCCGTGTTCGCCATCATCAATCTGCCGAGCGTCGGCGTCTGGGCGGCGTGCGGCACGCTCCTGCGCAATGTGTTGAAGGACCCGCGCTGGTTGCGCGTGTTCAACTGGGGCATGGCGGCGTTGCTGGTGGTTTCCCTGTACCCGTTACTTCTCGAAAGCTTTAGCTGACGCATTGCTTCAACCGCCGGCCCGATGCCTGTTAAGCTCGGCTTCAGGAGCGTTCCTACGCACTTTTAAATGAAGTTGTTCTTCTTTAACGGCATCCGATCAGGTATTGATGACGCTCTCGAACCGACGCGCAGCTCACAAGGCTGCGCTGTGCCGTTTGCAGATACGAGCCTCCTGATCCCGGAACACGCTCTGCGAGTCTTTTATGAACACACGTCCGTTGTATTTCGATTACGCCGCCACTACTCCGGTGGACGAGCGGGTCATCCAGGTGATGATCGAATGTCTGGGGTTTCACGGTAATTTCGGCAATCCGGCTTCCAGCTCCCATGCTTTTGGCCAGCAGGCCCGGAAAACGGTCGAGCAGGCCCGCCGACAAGTCGCCGAACTGGTCGGCGCGCAAGCCGAACAGATCGTCTGGACCTCCGGTGCTACCGAATCCAATAACCTTGCTCTCAAAGGTGTAGCCCAGGCGCGCGGCGTGTCCGGCGGGCACATCATTACCAGCCAGATCGAACACAAAGCCATCCTCGATACCGCCCGTCAATTGCAGGACGCTGGCGTTGCCGTGACTTATCTGGTGCCGGACGCCGACGGCCTGATTACCCCGCAAGCGGTCAGCGAAGCCATGCGTGATGACACCTTTCTGGTGTCGCTGATGCTGGTTAACAACGAACTCGGCACCGTCAACGACATCCCTGCCATCGGTGAAGTCGTTCGCGGTCACGAGGCGTTGTTCCATGTCGATGCGGCTCAAGGCGCGGGCAAAGTGGAAATCAATCTGACGCAATGGCCGGTCGATCTGATGTCTTTCTCGGCGCATAAACTCTACGGCCCCAAAGGCATCGGCGCGCTGTACGTCGGCCCGCGTGCGCAACAGCGCGTCCAGGCGCAGATTCATGGTGGCGGGCATGAGAGCGGGTTGCGCTCCGGAACACTTGCGACTCATCAGATCGCCGCGATGGGTGCGGCATTCGCCTGGGCCGCTGCCGAATTCGATGAAGAGAAAAACTCCATCGTCGCTTTGCGTGAACGCTTGCTCGAACAACTTTTGAGCCTGCCGGGAGTGCGCCTCAACGGCAGTACCACGCAACGCGTTCCGCATACCTTGAGCCTGACCTTCAGCGAAGGCGAGTTCAATAGTGCGGCGCTTAGCCATTCAATCGCATTCTCCGCGACCTCGGCCTGCAATTCCGCGAGTAACGGGCCATCCCACGTGCTGTTGGCACTGGGACATGACACAAGGCTGGCCGGCCGTACGATTCGCCTGAGTCTCGGCCGTTTCACCACCGCTGAAGATATCGACAAGGCTTTTGAACTGATCAAGAACGCCTGTACCAGTGCTCCGGCATTCTGGGCGACAGGGCTTTAAACGCGCCGACCTGATGGCGACGAACAATAACGATGAAGTGATTGGCAGGAGACATGATGAGTACCCAGACTTTGACCGAGGGATCGGTTCCCCAGCGCCTGGCGCACACCCGTGAACTGATGCGCCGCGAAGGCATTCATGCGCTGTTGGTGCCTTCCGCCGACCCGCATCTGTCGGAATATCTGCCGGGTTACTGGCAAGGCCGCCAGTGGCTGTCGGGTTTCCATGGTTCGGTCGGGACTTTGATTGTCACCCACGATTTCGCCGGCGTTTGGGCCGACAGCCGTTACTGGGAACAGGCGACCAAGGAACTCAATGGCAGCGGCATCGAGCTGGTCAAGCTGCAACCCGGTCAGCCAAGCCCGCTGGACTGGCTAGCAGAGCAGACACCTGAAGGTGGCGTGGTTGCGGTCGATGGCGCGGTGATGGCAGTGGCCTCTGCTCGCACACTGGGCAGTAAACTTGAAGCGCGCGGTGCCCGCCTGCGTACCGATATCGATCTGTTGGCGGAAGTCTGGGGCGACCGGCCGACGCTGCCGAATGCACCGATCTATCAGCATCTGCCGCCACAAGCGACCGTCAGCCGTGGCGAGAAACTCGCCAAACTGCGTGAAACCTTGCAGGAACGCGGCGCCGATTGGCACTTCATCGCCACCCTCGACGATATCGCGTGGCTGTTCAACCTGCGGGGCGGCGATGTGTCATTCAACCCGGTATTTGTTTCCTTCGCCTTGATCAATCAGCAGCAGGCCACCTTGTTTGTCGCGCTGAGCAAGATCGATGCGCAGTTGCGCGCAATACTGGAACACGATGGCGTGACGCTGCGTGATTACAGCGAAGTGTCCGACGCCTTGCGCGCCGTGCCGAGTGGCGCGAGCCTGTTGGTGGATCCGGCGCGCGTCACCAGCGGTCTGCTGGATAACCTCGACAGCGGTGTGAAACTGGTCGAAGGCTTGAACCCGACGACACTGGCCAAGTCGCAAAAAAGTGAAGCCGACGCCGCGCACATCCGTAAAGCGATGGAGCAGGACGGCGCAGCGCTATGCGAATTCTTCGCCTGGCTGGAGTCGGCCTGGGGCCGCGAGCGCATCACCGAACTGACTATCGACGAGAAGCTCACCGCAGCCCGTGAACGTCGTCCGGATTACGTTTCGCTGAGTTTCAACACTATCGCGGCATTCAACGCCAATGGTGCGATGCCGCACTATCACGCCACTGAAGAAGAACACGCGGTGATCGAAGGCGACGGCCTGTTGCTGATCGATTCCGGCGGTCAGTATCTCGGCGGCACAACCGACATCACGCGGATGGTGCCGGTCGGTACGCCAACCGAAGAGCAGAAGCGAGATTGCACGCGCGTGTTGAAAGGTGTGATTGCGCTGTCGCGGGCACAGTTTCCGAAAGGCATTCTATCGCCGTTGCTGGATGCCATCGCTCGCGCGCCGATCTGGGCTGAAAGCGTCGACTACGGTCACGGCACCGGTCACGGCGTCGGTTATTTCCTCAATGTTCACGAAGGCCCACAGGTCATTGCCTATCAGGCAGCGCCGGCGCCGCAAACCGCGATGCAACCGGGCATGATCACTTCCATCGAGCCTGGTACTTATCGTCCGGGCCGTTGGGGCGTGCGTATCGAGAACCTGGCGATGAACCAAGTGGCGGAGAGTAGCGAGTTCGGCGAGTTTCTCAAGTTTGAAACCTTGACCCTGTGCCCTATTGACACGCGCTGCCTGTTGCCAGCGTTGCTGACTCAGGACGAGAAACAGTGGTTCAACGCTTACCACGCGCAGGTGCGTGAACGTTTGAGCCCGTTGCTCGACGGTGCTGCGCTGGAATGGCTGAACACGCGTACTGCGGCCATTTGATCGGTTGGCACTCAGGCGCTGAAGTCCGCGCTTGAGTGCCGGGATCAATCTAGGTCAAGGCTTCTTCGACGAAGTCCAGGCGATCCTGCCCGAAGAACATCTGGTTGCCGACAAAAATTGTTGGGGCACCGAAAACGCCACGTTTAACTGCGGTCTCGGTGTTCACCTTCAGTGCAGCCTTCACGGTTTCATCGTTGGTCAACGCCAGGACTTCATCGGGATCGAACCCATGTTCGCTCAATACGCCAGCAACGGTTACCGGGTCGTTGAGGTTTGCGCCTTCCACCCACAACGCAGCGAACAGACAATTGATAAACGCCTCAAAGCGTTCCGGCTGGCGTAGTTGTATGCCAGTGACGGCGCGCATCAACAGTAGCGTGTTGATCGGGAAGTGCGGGTTGAACTTGAGGGGCACGCCGTAGCGTTTGGCGTAACGATCCAGATCCTGAAACATATAGCGACCCTTGGCCGGAATCATTGCCGGCGATGCATTGCCGGTCGCCTTGAATACACCACCGAGCAACATCGGAATATATGTCAGCTCGCTATTGGTATCAGCGCAGATCTTTGGCAACTGGGTGTAGGCCAGATACGTCGCAGGGCTGCCGAGGTCAAAATAGAATTCCACGGTTTTCGTCATTGTCGCTGCTCTCTATTTATTGTTTTGGGCGGTGGGTTCACCAGCGTTCGTTCCAGGGACGCAGGTCCAGCTCAAAGGTCCAGGCATCCCTTGGTTGACTGTGCAAATACCAATAGTTTTCAGCGATGTGTTCGGGGTTGAGAATACCGTCCTGATCCTTGGTGGCGTACTTCTCAGGGAAGCTGTTGCGGATGAAGTCAGTATCAATGGCTCCATCGACCACCACATGGGCAACGTGGATGTTCATAGGGCCAAGTTCCCGCGCCATGCTTTGCGCCAGTGCGCGAATGCCGTGTTTAGCTCCGGCGAACGCGGCGAAACCTGACGCGCCGCGAAGTCCGGCAGTGGCACCGGTGAACAGAATCGTACCGCGCTGACGGGTGACCATGCGTTTGGCTACTTCACGGGCATTGAGGAAACCGGAGAAACAGGCCATTTCCCAGATCTTGAAATACTTGCGCGCGGTTTCTTCGAGGATGCTGCAGGGCACGTTGGCGCCGATGTTGAATACAAAGGCTTCGATTGGACCGAGGCGGGTTTCGATGTCTTCAATCAGAGCGATTACGTCTTCTTCTTTGCGCGCATCGCAGGCAAAACCATGAGCTTCGCCGCCCTCAGCCTCAATAGCCTCCACCAGCGGCTGCAATTTGTCGGCGCTACGCCGTGTCACACAGGCGATGAATCCTTCCTTGGCAAAGCGCTTGGCAATGGCTCCGCCGGTTGCATCGCCTGCACCGACAACCAATACGACCTTCTTGTTATTCATGGGTAGACCCCGTTAGTAAACGATCGTTAAGTGAACGAACGTTATGCTAGGATCCGGTTAACGTCAAGGCGGTCAATTCGAGGTCAAACACATGCGTTACTCCGCCAGTCACAAGCTGGAAACCCGGGAGAAATTACTACAGAGCAGTGCGCTGTCGGCGAAGCGATCCGGGTTTTCCACGGTCGGTGTCGATGGTTTGATGAAGGCTATTGGCCTGAGTGGCGCGGCGTTTTACAGCCACTTTTCGTCGAAAGATGCGCTGTTTATTGCCATCGTCGAGCGCGAGTTGGGGCAAAGCATGGAGCGATTGGGTGGGCAAAGCGAGCCGGATCGCGAGCGGCTGCAACGCTGCCTCAGGCACTATCTGAGCATGGCTCATGTTGAACAACCCGAATCTGGCTGTGCTTTGCCTGCGTTAGGCGCGGAAATCGCTCGTTCGGACATTCAGGTACGTGAGCAGGCAGAGCTATGGATCTGCCGGCTCCACGAGAGTTGGGCGCGGATACTTGAGAGTGACAGTCTGGCATGGTCGGTTCTGTCGCAGTGCGTGGGAGCACTGGTGGTGGCGCGTATGTTGGCCACGCCGGACACTCAGCGAGCAGTGCTGAAGTCCAGCCATGACGAGATTGGTCGGCAGATCGCCGGGCAGCCCTGACCTATTTACAGATGACGATCATGCTGCGGCTGGTATAGCCCGCAGGATTGAGGCCGAATGGATAGTCGCCAGGCTCCTCCACGGAGTCCCCTGACTTGGCTATAACCTTGTAGCCCTTCGGAGCGCAGGAGCTGGCTGCACTGTTATAGCACTGGTCCCAGGAGGACGAGAGCCCCGAGCAGTTGATGTGCAGCCCTTTTTTTCCGTGCTTTACCTGTGTTTTCGAGGTCGCCGCGCAGCCCGCTATTGCGATTACGGCGATCAATATCAAAATTCGTTTCATTCCCGTCCTTATAGCAGCCACGAGTCTGACGCTCGGGTCTGCCTGTATTCGCCTGCGCTTTAAGCGTTTTGAAATCCCTGTCCGAAAAAATCCATGTCTGGCATTGGGTTACGGACATAAACATGGCCTATATGAACGCCAATTGCCAGACCTTCGTTAAATCCTGTTTCAATCTGCCGCGATGGCAGGCTTGGCGGCGCTACCCATGGTCATGGTCGCGCCGACGGAAGCCAGAATAATGCACAGGATCGCCATCCATTGTGACAGCGTGAGGTATTCCTGCAGAAACAGCAGGCCCGACAATGCTCCGAACGCGGGTTCGATGCTCATCAAAGTACCGAAAGTGCGAGCGGGCATGCGGGTGAGCGCGACCATTTCCAGTGTGTAGGGGAGGGCCGTGGACAGGATCGCGACGCCAATCGCGATTGGAATCAGTGATGGCGTCAGTAGCGCAGCGCCAGCATGCACGATGCCTATGGGGGCTACGAACAATGCCGCAATCATCACGCCTAACGCTGCAGTCGTGACGCCGTTGTCAGCGCCTGCCTTCTGGCCGAACAAAATGTAAAGTGCCCAGCAGACACCAGCACCCAGGGCGTAACTTGCACCGATCAAATCGATTCCTGCAGTGGTTGCTCCCGTCGGTATCAACAGCAGGAGTCCGGCTGCGGCCAGGCCGATCCATAGAAAGTCGATGGCACGACGGGAGGCATATATAGCTACAGCGAGCGGGCCAGTGAACTCGAGAGCAACTGCTATGCCCAGCGGCACTGTGCGCAATGACATATAGAAGAGGAAGTTCATGCCGCCCAGCGCCATGCCGTAGACAATCACTGTACGCAACGACTTGGATGTCAGCTTCGCGCGCCACGGACGCAGCAGTAACAACATGATCACGCTGGCGAAGATCAGACGCAGAGTGGTGGTTCCTTGAGCGCCCACTACGGGGAACATGCTTTTGGCCAGGGATGCGCCGGACTGGATCGACGCCATGGCTATTAATAGCAGGCCAACCGGGAACAGCATGGAGGCAAGAGAGCGGGGCTGGTCATTCATTGCGCGGCATCGTCCGAAATAAGAGCAGAGTATTGTTTTGGCTGTTGGGCAATATACTGCGCAATCGCGCCTATGCCGTCTATATATAAGCTGGGTTTTCAGTTGTTTCGATGGAAAGCAAAATTAACGGTTGACGGCAGAATCCAGACGTCTATAATTCGCCCCACTTCCGGCGCAGTCGAAACGGAAAACTCCTTGAGATTCAATGAGTTAAGTAGGTTTCGAGAACGGGTTGCTTCAGTTCATCGAAGCCTGGAAGGAGTTGAAAGAGCGGTGATGTTTGGCTCTTTTAACGGTTCGATCTTCTCGGTCGAAAGCGGAGAAAAAGAGGTGTTGACAACAGCGAGTATTGCTGTAGAATTCGCCTCCCGCTAACGAGAGATCGGAAGCGCAAGTGGTTGAAGTTGTTGAAGAATTCTTCGAAAACTTCTGAGAATAATCACTTGACAGCAAATGAGGCTGCTGTAGAATGCGCGCCTCGGTTGAGACGAAAGATCTTAACCAACCGCTCTTTAACAACTGAATCAAGCAATTCGTGTGGGTGCTTGTGGAGTCAGACTGATAGTCAACAAGATTATCAGCATCACAAGTTACTCCGCGAGAAATCAAAGATGTAACCAACGATTGCTGAGCCAAGTTTAGGGTTTCTTAAAAACCCAAAGATGTTTGAACTGAAGAGTTTGATCATGGCTCAGATTGAACGCTGGCGGCAGGCCTAACACATGCAAGTCGAGCGGATGAAAGGAGCTTGCTCCTGGATTCAGCGGCGGACGGGTGAGTAATGCCTAGGAATCTGCCTGGTAGTGGGGGACAACGTTTCGAAAGGAACGCTAATACCGCATACGTCCTACGGGAGAAAGCAGGGGACCTTCGGGCCTTGCGCTATCAGATGAGCCTAGGTCGGATTAGCTAGTTGGTGAGGTAATGGCTCACCAAGGCGACGATCCGTAACTGGTCTGAGAGGATGATCAGTCACACTGGAACTGAGACACGGTCCAGACTCCTACGGGAGGCAGCAGTGGGGAATATTGGACAATGGGCGAAAGCCTGATCCAGCCATGCCGCGTGTGTGAAGAAGGTCTTCGGATTGTAAAGCACTTTAAGTTGGGAGGAAGGGCAGTAAATTAATACTTTGCTGTTTTGACGTTACCGACAGAATAAGCACCGGCTAACTCTGTGCCAGCAGCCGCGGTAATACAGAGGGTGCAAGCGTTAATCGGAATTACTGGGCGTAAAGCGCGCGTAGGTGGTTTGTTAAGTTGGATGTGAAATCCCCGGGCTCAACCTGGGAACTGCATTCAAAACTGACAAGCTAGAGTATGGTAGAGGGTGGTGGAATTTCCTGTGTAGCGGTGAAATGCGTAGATATAGGAAGGAACACCAGTGGCGAAGGCGACCACCTGGACTGATACTGACACTGAGGTGCGAAAGCGTGGGGAGCAAACAGGATTAGATACCCTGGTAGTCCACGCCGTAAACGATGTCAACTAGCCGTTGGGAGCCTTGAGCTCTTAGTGGCGCAGCTAACGCATTAAGTTGACCGCCTGGGGAGTACGGCCGCAAGGTTAAAACTCAAATGAATTGACGGGGGCCCGCACAAGCGGTGGAGCATGTGGTTTAATTCGAAGCAACGCGAAGAACCTTACCAGGCCTTGACATCCAATGAACTTTCCAGAGATGGATTGGTGCCTTCGGGAACATTGAGACAGGTGCTGCATGGCTGTCGTCAGCTCGTGTCGTGAGATGTTGGGTTAAGTCCCGTAACGAGCGCAACCCTTGTCCTTAGTTACCAGCACGTAATGGTGGGCACTCTAAGGAGACTGCCGGTGACAAACCGGAGGAAGGTGGGGATGACGTCAAGTCATCATGGCCCTTACGGCCTGGGCTACACACGTGCTACAATGGTCGGTACAAAGGGTTGCCAAGCCGCGAGGTGGAGCTAATCCCATAAAACCGATCGTAGTCCGGATCGCAGTCTGCAACTCGACTGCGTGAAGTCGGAATCGCTAGTAATCGCGAATCAGAATGTCGCGGTGAATACGTTCCCGGGCCTTGTACACACCGCCCGTCACACCATGGGAGTGGGTTGCACCAGAAGTAGCTAGTCTAACCTTCGGGAGGACGGTTACCACGGTGTGATTCATGACTGGGGTGAAGTCGTAACAAGGTAGCCGTAGGGGAACCTGCGGCTGGATCACCTCCTTAATCGACGACATCAGCTGCTCCATAAGTTCCCACACGAATTGCTTGATTCATTGAAGAAGACGATAAGAAGCAGCCCGAAATTGGGTCTGTAGCTCAGTTGGTTAGAGCGCACCCCTGATAAGGGTGAGGTCGGCAGTTCGAATCTGCCCAGACCCACCAATTTTGTGTGGGAAACGCCTGTAGAGAATACGGGGCCATAGCTCAGCTGGGAGAGCGCCTGCCTTGCACGCAGGAGGTCAGCGGTTCGATCCCGCTTGGCTCCACCACTACTGCTTCTGAAGTTTTGAAAGCTTAGAAATGAGCATTCCATCATGTGATGATGAATGTTGATTTCTAGTCTTTGATTAGATCGTTCTTTAAAAATTTGGGTATGTGATAGAAAGATAGACTGAACGTTACTTTCACTGGTAACGGATCAGGCTAAGGTAAAATTTGTGAGTTACTCTGAATTGAGTATTATCGAATTTTCGGCGAATGTCGTCTTCATAGTATAACCAGATTGCTTGGGGTTATATGGTCAAGTGAAGAAGCGCATACGGTGGATGCCTTGGCAGTCAGAGGCGATGAAAGACGTGGTAGCCTGCGAAAAGCTTCGGGGAGTCGGCAAACAGACTTTGATCCGGAGATGTCTGAATGGGGGAACCCAGCCATCATAAGATGGTTATCTTGTACTGAATACATAGGTGCAAGAGGCGAACCAGGGGAACTGAAACATCTAAGTACCCTGAGGAAAAGAAATCAACCGAGATTCCCTTAGTAGTGGCGAGCGAACGGGGACTAGCCCTTAAGTGGCTTTGAGATTAGCGGAACGCTCTGGAAAGTGCGGCCATAGTGGGTGATAGCCCTGTACGCGAAAATCTCTTAGTCATGAAATCGAGTAGGACGGAGCACGAGAAACTTTGTCTGAATATGGGGGGACCATCCTCCAAGGCTAAATACTACTGACTGACCGATAGTGAACTAGTACCGTGAGGGAAAGGCGAAAAGAACCCCGGAGAGGGGAGTGAAATAGATCCTGAAACCGTATGCGTACAAGCAGTGGGAGCAGACTTTGTTCTGTGACTGCGTACCTTTTGTATAATGGGTCAGCGACTTATTTTCAGTGGCGAGCTTAACCGAATAGGGGAGGCGTAGCGAAAGCGAGTCTTAATAGGGCGTCTAGTCGCTGGGAATAGACCCGAAACCGGGCGATCTATCCATGGGCAGGTTGAAGGTTGGGTAACACTAACTGGAGGACCGAACCGACTACCGTTGAAAAGTTAGCGGATGACCTGTGGATCGGAGTGAAAGGCTAATCAAGCTCGGAGATAGCTGGTTCTCCTCGAAAGCTATTTAGGTAGCGCCTCATGTATCACTGTAGGGGGTAGAGCACTGTTTCGGCTAGGGGGTCATCCCGACTTACCAAACCGATGCAAACTCCGAATACCTACAAGTGCCGAGCATGGGAGACACACGGCGGGTGCTAACGTCCGTCGTGAAAAGGGAAACAACCCAGACCGTCAGCTAAGGTCCCAAAGTTATGGTTAAGTGGGAAACGATGTGGGAAGGCTTAGACAGCTAGGAGGTTGGCTTAGAAGCAGCCACCCTTTAAAGAAAGCGTAATAGCTCACTAGTCGAGTCGGCCTGCGCGGAAGATGTAACGGGGCTCAAACCATACACCGAAGCTACGGGTATCACCTTCGGGTGATGCGGTAGAGGAGCGTTCTGTAAGCCTGTGAAGGTGAGTTGAGAAGCTTGCTGGAGGTATCAGAAGTGCGAATGCTGACATGAGTAACGACAATGGGTGTGAAAAACACCCACGCCGAAAGACCAAGGTTTCCTGCGCAACGTTAATCGACGCAGGGTTAGTCGGTCCCTAAGGCGAGGCTGAAAAGCGTAGTCGATGGAAAACAGGTTAATATTCCTGTACTTCTGGTTATTGCGATGGAGGGACGGAGAAGGCTAGGCCAGCTTGGCGTTGGTTGTCCAAGTTTAAGGTGGTAGGCTGAGATCTTAGGTAAATCCGGGATCTTAAGGCCGAGAGCTGATGACGAGTCATCTTTTAGATGACGAAGTGGTTGATGCCATGCTTCCAAGAAAAGCTTCTAAGCTTCAGGTAACCAGGAACCGTACCCCAAACCGACACAGGTGGTTGGGTAGAGAATACCAAGGCGCTTGAGAGAACTCGGGTGAAGGAACTAGGCAAAATGGCACCGTAACTTCGGGAGAAGGTGCGCCGGTGAGGGTGAAGGACTTGCTCCGTAAGCTCATGCCGGTCGAAGATACCAGGCCGCTGCGACTGTTTATTAAAAACACAGCACTCTGCAAACACGAAAGTGGACGTATAGGGTGTGACGCCTGCCCGGTGCCGGAAGGTTAATTGATGGGGTTAGCTAACGCGAAGCTCTTGATCGAAGCCCCGGTAAACGGCGGCCGTAACTATAACGGTCCTAAGGTAGCGAAATTCCTTGTCGGGTAAGTTCCGACCTGCACGAATGGCGTAACGATGGCGGCGCTGTCTCCACCCGAGACTCAGTGAAATTGAAATCGCTGTGAAGATGCAGTGTATCCGCGGCTAGACGGAAAGACCCCGTGAACCTTTACTATAGCTTTGCACTGGACTTTGAATTTGCTTGTGTAGGATAGGTGGGAGGCTTTGAAGCGTGGACGCCAGTTCGCGTGGAGCCATCCTTGAAATACCACCCTGGCAACTTTGAGGTTCTAACTCAGGTCCGTTATCCGGATCGAGGACAGTGTATGGTGGGTAGTTTGACTGGGGCGGTCTCCTCCTAAAGAGTAACGGAGGAGTACGAAGGTGCGCTCAGACCGGTCGGAAATCGGTCGTAGAGTATAAAGGCAAAAGCGCGCTTGACTGCGAGACAGACACGTCGAGCAGGTACGAAAGTAGGTCTTAGTGATCCGGTGGTTCTGTATGGAAGGGCCATCGCTCAACGGATAAAAGGTACTCCGGGGATAACAGGCTGATACCGCCCAAGAGTTCATATCGACGGCGGTGTTTGGCACCTCGATGTCGGCTCATCACATCCTGGGGCTGAAGCCGGTCCCAAGGGTATGGCTGTTCGCCATTTAAAGTGGTACGCGAGCTGGGTTTAGAACGTCGTGAGACAGTTCGGTCCCTATCTGCCGTGGACGTTTGAGATTTGAGAGGGGCTGCTCCTAGTACGAGAGGACCGGAGTGGACGAACCTCTGGTGTTCCGGTTGTCACGCCAGTGGCATTGCCGGGTAGCTATGTTCGGGAAAGATAACCGCTGAAAGCATCTAAGCGGGAAACTTGCCTCAAGATGAGATCTCACTGGAACCTTGAGTTCCCTGAAGGGCCGTCGAAGACTACGACGTTGATAGGTTGGGTGTGTAAGCGCTGTGAGGCGTTGAGCTAACCAATACTAATTGCCCGTGAGGCTTGACCATATAACACCCAAGCAATTTGCGTCGAAAGGCCAAGTTGCGGTGTGCGAAGACGAAACGAACCGAAAGTTCGATGTTCACAAAACACCGAAAGCTGTCACATACCCAATTTGCTGAAGCGAGGCCAACTGGTCACGACTCAGTACCCGAATTTCTTGACGACCATAGAGCGTTGGAACCACCTGATCCCATCCCGAACTCAGCAGTGAAACGATGCATCGCCGATGGTAGTGTGGGGTTTCCCCATGTGAGAGTAGGTCATCGTCAAGATTAAATTCCGAAACCCCAATTGCGAAAGCAGTTGGGGTTTTGTTTTGCCCGCAGGAAAGTTTTTTACTTGCGTCAACCACATCAAACCATCGCAACAGCTACCACTGGGGAAAATCGTTCTGAAGTGACCGGGTAGTTTTGGTATGGTGCAGCTCGTTTTTTCACGGACTGATGTCATGCCCACGGATCGGCACTCATTTACGTCATAGAGTTGCTGTAGAAATGCCCGAGCCAATCCCGATCAAAGATCACGAAAAAGAGACGCGTCTGGTCAACACGCGATTGATCGCCTGCGCCTTGTTCGTCTTTGCTGTCAGCTGTGCCCTCGTCGTCCGCATGTACATTCTGCAAGTTGTGGAATTCGACTACCACTCGACCATCTCTGAAAACAACAGGGTCCACGTCTTGCCAATCCCGCCGACACGCGGGCTGATCTACGACCGTAATGGCGTGCTGCTGGCCGACAATCGTCCCAGTTACAACCTGACCATCACTCGTGAACGCGCGACTGATGTGAATCAGGAGCTGGATGAGGTTATAAATCTTCTGCATCTGCCTGCCGAAGATCGCACCGTGTTCGACAAGGCTATGAAGCAGTCTCGGCATCCATTCACGCCGGTGACGCTGTTTTACGAACTGACCGAAGAGCAGATTGCCGTGTTAGCGGTCAATGAATTCCGTTTGCCTGGCCTAGATGTTGAAGCGCAGTTCGTCCGTGATTACCCTCTCGGTGCGCACTTCGCCCACTCAATAGGCTACGTCGGCCGGATCAACGAGAAAGAATCCAAGACCCTCGACTCGGTTGAATACCGTGGCACCCAGTCCATCGGCAAAACCGGTATCGAACGTTTCTACGAAGCACAACTGCACGGTCACGTCGGTTACGAGGAAGTTGAAACCAACGCCCAAGGCAGAGTACTGCGCGTGCTCAAGCACACCGACCCGGAGCCAGGCAAAAACATCGTCCTGAGTCTCGACGTCAAACTGCAGGAAGCAGCCGAGGCAGCGCTGGGTAATCGTCGTGGTTCAGTTGTGGCGCTTGATCCGTCCACAGGGGAAGTGCTGGCCATGGTCAGCAATCCGAGTTTTGACCCGAACCTGTTCGTCACCGGCATCAGCTCCAAGGAGTACTCGGCGCTGCGCGACTCCATCGACCGACCGCTCTTTAATCGCGTGCTACGTGGCTTGTACGCGCCGGGCTCGACTATCAAGCCGGAAGTGGCGATCGCTGGCCTAGATGCCGGCGTGGTCACGCCGCAGAGCCGCGTGTTCGATCCGGGCTATTACCAACTCCCGGACTTCGATCACAAGTACCGTAACTGGAACCACAGCGGCGACGGCTGGGTAGATATGGACGCCGCGATCATGCGTTCCAACGACACCTACTTCTACGACCTTGCGCACAAACTGGGCATTGATCGCCTGCACGACTACATGGCCAAGTTCGGTCTCGGTGAGAAAGTCTCTCTGGATATGTTTGAAGAATCTCCCGGACTGATGCCGTCCCAAGCCTGGAAGCGTGCCACGAGGCGACAGGCCTGGTTTCCCGGCGAAACGGTCATCCTCGGCATCGGTCAGGGCTACATGCAAGTCACACCACTGCAACTGGCCCAAGCCACCGCACTCATCGCCAACAAAGGCGTGTGGAACCGTCCGCATCTGGCCAAGACTGTTGATGGCGTCGCACCTGTCGACGAGCACCCGATGCCGAACATTCTGCTCAAGGATCCGCGCGACTGGGAGCAGGTCAATCATGGCATGCAGATGGTGATGCACGATGCGCGCGGCATTGCCCGGGCGGCAGCCGCGGGTGCGCAATACCGTATCGCCGGCAAGAGCGGCACGGCGCAGGTGGTGGCGATAAAGCAAGGCGAGCGCTACAACCGCGAGAAGACGCTGGAGCGCCACCGCGACAACGCCTTGTTCGTCGGTTTCGCTCCAGCAGAGCATCCTAAGATCGCGATTTCTGTGATGATCGAAAACGGCGAAGCGGGGGGACGTGTCGCAGGTCCCGTGGTGAGGCAGATCATGGACGCCTGGTTACTCGATCAGGATGGCCATCTCAAGCCGCAATACGCGGCGCCGAGCAAGGCGCCGGGTGATCCGCACGTTTAGTCGTGACTCAGACCTTCTCATCGATTCGTTTGGCATCGATTGCGGCATCGCGTGCGGCCACAATGGCTGCATCCGAGGCTGGTGTTCCCAGTTCACCTTTGCGCCATAACTGATGCGAGAAAAAGCCGTCTATGGCTTCAGTGCTGGGCGCGTTGCCCTTGGGCAGAAAAAGGGCTGCCATATCAATGGTGTTGGCGAAGTTTTCTTTGGTCAGGTTGTACTTGCCCAAATGGCTGCCTCCCCACCCGGCATCCGCCGCGACCAACTCGATGGACGTGTCCCGATAACTGAGTGCCGCCGTTTTCAATGCGCCTGATGCATTGAGCAGTGAGTTGAGTTGATCCATGTCTGAAGCGCTCAGCTCGTTGTCGGGGTTCAGCGCTTTGAGGTTGCCATCGGCTTCAACAGTAAAACCGAATTTCTTGCTGGCGAGATCCGGAAAGGTATAACTCAAGGCCGATTTGAAATCTTCAAACGCCAATTTCAGCGATTCGTGAGCGTTTTTGTGCTGTTCGGCAATTTGTGGGAAGTCAGCTGCCTGGGATCGGCCGAGCCAGACATCGATCGCTTCCATGGTCGGGCTGATTGTCTGGGATTCGTCACTGGGATGGTAAACCGCCGCCGGATTGAGGTTGACCGCCGTCTTTTTGAGGTCTTCGCTGAGCGACGTCGTTGTCAATGGTTGGGCTGTTTTACTCAGCTCAGTGGCTGATGGCTGGATAAAAGCAGAGTTTAAAGAGATCGCCATTTCGTCATTCCCTGATCGTTGGTTGTCAGCCCTTTATCGGCGAGTAGCGGCTTGGCTTTAGTCATTGGGCGACATTGGCGTTACTGAATGTGTCGCAGACATAGCAAAAATCAGGCCCCAGGAACCGGGCAACTCATGTCACCTTCTTCACACTTCAAATACTGCTTCAGCGTTTCGACCCGCACCTTGGTGACACCCGTCATGCAATTGCTGTAAACCCACGGATAAACACTCCCGCCTGTCACGCCGGACGACGAAAACTTGCACTCGGCATCACGAAATCCGATCCACGCCCGCTGCGCACTCACCAACAACTTCTTGCCATCCGGGTTGTCCTTCAAACGCCCGGTGATCTGCTGATACACCTTATTCAACTCTTTGTCCGCCGCTTTGAAATCCTGCCCGGCGCACTGGTTCATGGTGGCTTGGTCGTTGGCATTGGCGCAGTCGACGGCGGCGTGGGCGAGGGTCGGGAAGAGAAATGGCGTCAGGGCTAGGAGAAGGCGTGGGGACATGGGGGACTCGCTGTGGTGGAGGATATTGCAGAGCATTGTAGCGATTGCACAGTTTCCGCCGCCATGTCGGTCAACGGTTGGAATGAACCGCGCGGCTGGAACTCAACCGTAGTGCCCACCGCATCGCCGCAAGCGAGGCTGAGCAGAGCTCCGCGATAACGTTCGCAAAGTGAAGGCTGTATCATTCGTCCTTGTTTTGTTCGACTTTCGCTGGAAAAGGTAACAGTTTCACTGCGCAAATTGCGCTTGGATATCCCGGATTACCGATCCACAAATGCAGCCGGATGTTTCCTGTCGGATGAATGGCTGCACCGACTTGATACAACTTCAGGTTGGACATGTGGTCATACAAGCCTAGTGTTCAGAACAGGAGGTGACGTGTGAAACCAGTACCTAACAGCTTTGAACGCAAGATAACGCTCAAATCGCCACGATCGCATGTCTGGCGCGCGCTGGTGGATGCCGAGGCGTTCGGCCAGTGGTTTGGCGTGGCGCTGGAGGGCAGACGTTTTATTGCCGGTGAATGGACACAAGGTCAGGTCACCTATCCGGGTTATGAACATGTGCTGTGGAATGTGCTGGTCGAGCGGGTCGAGCCGCAGCAGTTGTTTTCATTCCGGTGGCATCCGTATGCCGTCAATCCGAAGATCGACTATTCCCAGGAGCCGACGACGCTGGTCAAGTTCGATCTGCGGGATTACGAGGAGGGTACGTTGCTAACGGTGTCCGAATCGGGTTTTGCCCATATTCCCGATATCCGCCAGAAAGAGGCGTATTACATGGACAGCCGTGGCTGGGAAGAGCAGTTGAGCAGGCTCGAGCACTTTCTCGCCGAAAGCGCCAAGGCCCGCCTGCGCGAAGACAGTGATGCTTCGTGGCTCGATGACTGACACGTCTAGGGGTTTTCGGAAGGGCTGCTATGGCGAATGTCTTACACGCGATGGTAGCTATTGCGACTATTGCCGATTGGATCCAGCGCGTAATCTACACACATCAACTGAAGCACAGGGAGTGCTTCAGGATCAGGGATGATCGACCATCTGCAAGGATCGCTGCCGACAGGGAGTCGATAATGGTCTTGGGAAAAACCCGCTTCGGCGGGTTTTTTTTCGTCTGGAGAAAACTTTGGTGATCCCCCAATCAATGTAGGAGCTGCCGCAGCCTTCGGCAGCTCCTACAGTTGTTTTTGCGTCTGGGTTGATGGGTTTATGAGGCAATCAACTGTCGCAACACATAATGCAGAATTCCGCCCGACTTGAAGTACTCCACCTCATTCAAGGTGTCGATCCGGCACAGCACTTCGATTTTCTCCTGGCGCCCGTCTTCACGGGTGATCACCAGGGGCAGGTTCATCCGCGGCGTCAGTTCGACGCCGCTCAAGCCAAGAACTTCGAAGGTCTCCTTGCCGGTCAGGTTCAGGCTCTTGCGGTTCTGATCGAGCTTGAACTGCAATGGCAGTACGCCCATGCCCACCAGGTTGGAGCGGTGGATCCGCTCGAAGCTTTCCGCGATCACGGCCTTGACGCCCAGCAGGTTAGTGCCTTTGGCTGCCCAGTCCCGACTTGAACCCGTGCCATATTCCTGTCCGGCAATTACCACCAGCGGCGTTCCCGATGCCTGATAACGCATGGCCGCATCGTAGATCGGCATTTTCTCGCCAGAGGGAATGTAAATGGTGTTGCCACCTTCTTCGCCTCCGAGCATTTCATTGCGGATGCGAATGTTGGCGAAGGTGCCGCGCATCATCACTTCATGGTTACCGCGACGAGAACCGTAGGAGTTGAAGTCCCGCGGCTCCACGCCTTTTTCGCGCAGATAGCGTCCGGCCGGGCTGTCGGCCTTGATGTTGCCGGCGGGGGAGATGTGGTCAGTGGTCACCGAGTCGCCCAGCAGCGCCAGCACCCGCGCAGATTTCACATCCTTGATCTCCGGCAGCGGGCCGGAAATATCGTCGAAAAACGGCGGATGCTGGATGTAGGTCGAATCGTCCTGCCACACGTACGTCGCCGCTTGCGGTACCTCGATGGCTTGCCACTGTTCGTCACCGGCAAACACCTCGGCGTATTCCTTGTGGAACATCGCGGTGTTGACTTGGCTTACCGCGTCGGCGATTTCCTTGCTGCTTGGCCAGATATCACGCAAGTACACCGGATTGCCCTGTTGATCGTTGCCCAACGGTTCGCTGCTGATATCGGTGCGAACAGTGCCGGCCAAGGCATAAGCCACCACCAGCGGCGGTGATGCCAGCCAGTTGGTTTTCACTAGTGGATGCACCCGGCCTTCGAAGTTGCGGTTGCCGGAGAGCACCGAGGCGACGGCGAGATCGGCGTTCTGAATAGCCTTTTCGATCGGCTCGGGCAAAGGCCCGGAGTTACCGATGCAGGTCGTGCAGCCATAGCCGACCAGAGAGAAGCCGAGCTGGTCGAGGTACTGCGTCAGTCCGGCGGCCTTGTAGTAATCGGTGACCACTTTCGAACCGGGTGCCAGCGAGCTTTTGACCCACGGTTTACGGGTCAGGCCCTTTTCCACGGCTTTTTTCGCCAGCAGCCCGGCCGCCATCATCACGCTCGGATTGGACGTGTTGGTGCAGGAGGTGATCGCCGCGATGACCACGGCACCGTTTTTCAGGCGATAGGTGTGGCCTTCATATTCGTACTCCGTTTCCCCGACCAGATCGGCATTGCCCACGGCCACGCCGCCGCCACCTTCACTTTCCAGGCGTCCTTCTTCTTTGCTGGTCGGCTTGAATTGCAGATCGAGGAAGTCGCTGAAGGCCTGGGCGACATTCGGTAATGAAACGCGATCCTGCGGGCGTTTCGGCCCGGCAAGACTGGCCTCAACGCTGCCCATGTCCAGCGACAGGCTGTCGGTAAATACGGGCTCCTGACCGGGCAGACGCCACAGGCCCTGAGCCTTGGTATAAGCCTCGACCAGTTTCACCACTTCTGGCGGCCGTCCGGACAGGCGCAAGTATTCCAGCGTGACGTCATCGACCGGGAAGAAACCGCATGTGGCGCCATATTCCGGCGCCATGTTGGCAATGGTCGCGCGGTCGGCCAGCGGCAGGTCGGCGAGGCCGTCACCGTAAAACTCGACGAATTTGCCGACCACGCCTTTCTTGCGCAGCATCTGCGTCACCGTCAGCACCAGGTCGGTCGCGGTAATACCTTCCTTGAGCTTGCCGGTCAGTTTGAAACCGATCACTTCCGGAATCAGCATCGACACCGGTTGCCCGAGCATCGCCGCTTCCGCCTCGATCCCGCCGACGCCCCAGCCGAGTACGCCGAGGCCGTTGATCATGGTGGTGTGGGAGTCGGTGCCAACGAGGGTGTCGGGGAAGGCATAGGTGCGGCCGTCTTCATCCTTGGTCCACACGGTACGGCCGAGGTATTCGAGGTTGACCTGGTGGCAGATCCCGGTGCCCGGCGGCACCACGCTGAAGTTGTCGAAAGCACTCTGGCCCCAGCGCAGGAACGCGTAACGTTCGCCGTTGCGCTGCATCTCGATGTCGACGTTCTGTTCGAAAGCGCTGGCGGTGGCGAATTTGTCGACCATTACCGAGTGGTCAATCACCAGATCCACTGGCGACAATGGATTGATTCGCTGCGGATCGCCGCCGGCCTTGGCCATGGCAGCGCGCATCGCGGCGAGGTCGACCACCGCCGGTACGCCAGTAAAGTCCTGCATCAGCACGCGGGCAGGGCGGTACTGGATTTCCCGATCGGAGCGACGCTCCTTGAGCCATGCGGCGATTGCCCGGAGATCGGCGCCGGTGACGGTTTTTTCATCTTCCCAGCGCAGCAGGTTTTCCAGCAGGACTTTCAGCGACATGGGTAGCTGGTCGATATTGCCAAGGCTCTTGGCGGCATCAGGCAAGCTGAAATAGTGGTAGGTCTTATCGTCGACTTGTAGAGTTTTAAGGGTCTTCAGACTATCGAGGGACGGCATTACGATCACTCCTTTGAATCCGCACGGCTACGGATTGAGGGGACGGGCAGAGCTATCAACGTAGCCCTGTTTTCATTAGCTGGCTAATAACTGGACTCTTTGAAGAGAACCAAGGTTCCGACATCGGCTATCATGCGCCGGTTTTCGTGACAGGCTTTGCTGCAAAGCAAAACCTGAGCATCGCGCAGGGGCCGAATGTCCGCCCTCTGCCCAGGAGTCAGAATGAACACCCTATTCATGCATTGCCGGCCAGGCTTCGAAGGCGAAGTCTGTTCGGAAATTTCCGACCTCGCCGCACAACTTAATGTGGCCGGTTACGCCAAAGCCAAAGCGGCCACCGCGTGTGCCGAATTTGTCTGCACCGAAGAAGACGGCGCCGAGCGCCTGATGCGCGGTCAGCGTTTTGCCGAACTGATCTTCCCGCGCCAATGGGCGCGTGGTGTCTTCATCGATCTGCCGGAAACCGACCGCATCAGCGTGATCCTCGCGAACATGGCCGAATTCCCGGTGTGCGGCAGCCTGTGGCTGGAAGTCGTCGACACCAACGACGGCAAGGAACTGTCGAACTTCTGCAAGAAATTCGAAGGCCCGCTGCGCAAGGCCCTGACCGGCGCCGGCAAACTGGTGGACGACGCCAGCAAGCCGCGTCTGTTGCTGACGTTCAAAAGTGGCCGCGAAGTGTTCCTTGGCATGGCAGACGCCGGTAACTCGGCGATGTGGCCGATGGGCATTCCACGTTTGAAGTTCCCGCGTGAAGCGCCGAGCCGTTCGACGCTGAAGCTGGAAGAGGCCTGGCACCACTTCATCCCGCGTGACCAGTGGGAAGACCGTCTGCACAGCGACATGACCGGCGTTGACCTCGGCGCAGCGCCGGGCGGCTGGACCTGGCAACTGGTCAACCGCGGCATGCTGGTAACCGCCATCGATAACGGCCCAATGGCCGAAAGCCTGATGGACACCGGGTTGGTACAGCACTTGATGGCCGACGGCTTCACCTTCAAGCCCAAGCAACCGGTGGACTGGATGGTTTGCGACATCGTCGAGAAACCCGCGCGTAACGCGGCGATGCTCGAAGAGTGGATCGGCGAAGGTCATTGCCGCGAGGCCGTGGTTAACCTGAAATTGCCAATGAAGCAGCGTTACGCCGAGGTGAAGCGCCTGCTTGAGCGCATCGCCGATGGTTTCAAGGCGCGCGGGATCAAGGTCGATATCGGCTGCAAACAGCTCTATCACGACCGTGAAGAAGTGACCTGCCACCTGCGCCGGCACGATGTGAAAAAGACCAAAAGATGACCGAACACCCGGCAATGCGCGACAATGCCGGCCAGTTTCAGGAGTGAATCATGAGTGAAATGATCGACACGCCGGTCGACGGCACCCTCGACGCCACCGGCCTCAATTGCCCGGAGCCGGTGATGATGCTGCACCAGCACATCCGTGATCTGGTGCCTGGTGGACTGCTCAAGGTGATCGCCACTGATCCCTCGACCCGTCGCGATATTCCCAAGTTCTGTGTGTTTCTCGACCACGAGCTGGTGGGGCAGCACGAAGAGGCCGGTACTTATCTGTACTGGATTCGCAAGAAGTCTGTCTGACAGACAAAAAAAAGACCTGCAAATGCAGGTCTTTTTTTATGGCTGATCAGCCCAACGAACGACTGATACGAATGCGCTTGCGTGCGCTGCGGGTCAGGCGAATCGACAGCATCAACGCCGCACAGCTCAAGCCCACGATCAAACCCTGCCACAAGCCGCTCGGGCCTCGCGGTTCGCCGAGCCAGTCGGTCAGGCCGAGGGCGTAACCCACCGGCAGGCCGATGCCCCAATAGGCAAACAAGGTCAGGATCATCGTTACGCGAGTGTCCTGATAACCCCGCAGGGCACCGGCGGCGGTCACTTGTATCGCATCGGAAAACTGGAACAGCGCCGAATACACGATCAACATCGCCGCGATGTGGATCACCGTCGGGTCAGCCGTGTAGATCGCTGCAATCGGTTCACGCAGCAGCAACATCATGCTCGCCGACAGGCAGGCATAAGCCAGCGCAGTGCCCATGCCGACGCCTGCGGCGAAACGCGCCTCGCGTGGTTCTTCACGACCGAGAGCCTGACCGACGCGCACGGTCACGGCCATGCCCAACGAGTAAGGAATCATGAACACCAGTGAGCTGACGTTCAGCGCAATCTGGTGCCCGGCCACCACGGTAGCACCAAGGCTGCCGATCAGCAGGGCGATCACCGCGAAGATGCTCGACTCGGCAAACACCGCGATGCCGATCGGCAGACCGATCGCCAGCAGACGCTTGATCACCGCCCATTGCGGCCAGTCGAAGCGGCTGAACAGTTCGCTCGAACGATAGGCCGGAGCCCAGCGCTCGTATCCGGCCAGGCCCAGCGCCATCACCCACATCACAATGGCCGTGGCCCAGCCGCAGCCAACGCCACCCATGGCTGGCACGCCGAAGTGACCATAAATGAACACGTAGTTCAGCGGGATATTCAGCGCCAGCCCGCACAGACCCAGCACCATCGCCGGACGCGTACGACCGAGGCCGTCACTGAAGCAGCGTAATACATGGTAGAACGCCACCGCCGGCAGACCACTGGCGATACCGTGCAAGTACTGCATGCACGGGCCGATCAGCTCGGGATCGACGTTCATCAGGTGCAGCACCGGTTCGGCGGCAACCAGCATGGTGGTCGCGATCAGTCCGACCACCAGCGCCAGCCACAACGCCTGACGCACGATCGGGCCAATCTCGCTGTGGGTGCCGGCGCCGTAACGCTGGGCGACTTTTGGCGTGGTGGCCAGCAGGGTGCCGGTCATCAGCAGGAACACCGGCACCCAGATCGAGTTACCCAGTGCCACGGCCGCCAGATCCTTCGGCCCGACGCGACCGGCCATCACCGCATCGACGAAGCCCATGGCCGTGGTTGCCAGTTGCGCGATGATGATCGGCAACGCCAGGGCGAGCAGGTTCTTGAACTCCAGGCGAATCCGCGCGGGGCGGGTCAGGGAGACAGCGACAGGTTGGTCAGTAACAGAATTCACAGGCAAAGCGTCCACGGAGATTGATGCGCAGGGCGCCGCATTCTACGCCGCTGACGCTTTGGTCAGGAAAAATCCTCTGTTGCGGATTTGTAATCACAAAGCCTGCTGGCCCAACCGTGCATCTGCACCTAAACTGCCGATCCGCCCAAGGAGCCCGCCATGCTGATTGTTGCCGACGAAAATATCCCGCTGCTCGAAGCCTTTTTTGCCGGTTTCGGCGAGATCCGCCGGGTACCGGGCCGCTCCATCGACCGTGCAACGGTCGAACAGGCTGACGTGTTGCTGGTGCGTTCAGTGACCAATGTCAGCCGTGCGTTGCTGGAAGGCAGCAAGGTGCGCTTTGTCGGCACCTGCACCATCGGCACTGATCATCTGGATCTTGAGTATTTCGCTGAGGCCGGGATTACCTGGTCGAGCGCGCCAGGCTGCAACGCCCGGGGCGTGGTCGATTACGTGCTCGGCAGTCTGCTGACCCTCGCCGAAATCGAAGGGGTCGACCTGACTCAACGCACGTTCGGTGTGGTGGGCGCCGGTGAAGTGGGCGGTCGACTGATCAGCGTCCTGAAGGGCCTGGGCTGGAACGTGAAAGTCTGCGATCCGCCGCGTCAGGCTGCTGAGGGTGGCGATTACGTCAGCCTTGAGCAGATCATCGAGCAGTGCGATGTGATCAGCCTGCACACGCCGTTGACCCGCAGCGGAGACGGCGCGACGTGGCATCTGTTCGATCAGCAACGTTTGCAGCAACTCAAACCCGGCGCGTGGCTGATCAATGCCGCACGCGGTCCGGTGGTGGATAACGCTGCACTGCGCAAAGTTTTACTGGAGCGCGAAGACTTGCAAGCTGTTCTGGATGTCTGGGAAGCCGAGCCTGAGGTCGACTTGTCACTGGCCGATCTCTGCGTCCTGGCCACGCCGCACATTGCCGGTTACAGCCTCGATGGCAAACAGCGCGGCACAGCGCAGATCTATCAGGCTTACTGCAACTTCATCGGTGCGCCTGCGAGCATCCAGCTCAGTGACTTGCTGCCAGCACCATGGTTGTCGGAAGTGACCTTGCATGCTGACAGCGATCCGGCCTGGGCGCTGGCGATGTTGTGCCGTGGCGTGTACGACCCGCGCCGGGATGACGCAGATTTTCGTCGCAGCCTTGCAGACAATGTCGGCGAGCAGCGTGCGGCGTTCGATGTGTTGCGCAAGCAGTACCCGGTTCGGCGCGAGATTGAAGGGCTGAAAGTACGGATCGAAGGGGATTCCCCGGTATTGCGCCAGATTGTAAAGGCGCTAGGCGCAGTCATCATCTGACCTGAACCCTTGTAGGAGTTGCCGAAGGCTGCGATCTTTTGATCTTGCTCTTAAAAAACAAAGTCAAAAGATCGCCGCCTCGTTTCACTCGACAGCTCCTGCAACAGTCCCGCAGCAGTGGCAAACCGCAGAGAGAAAAAACCCGGCCAAAGGGGCCGGGTCAGGAAGACGGTGGCTATATCACTCTTGTTCGGCAGGCTTGACCAATCGCTTATCCAGTTCGCGGCAGGCGTCCTGGATCATGTCTTCAGTGATCGGTACTTCGCGCCCCTGTTCATCGATAATCGAGCAACCCAGAGTCTGGCCGGGTTTGGTGCGGATCACTTCAATCTTGTCATCGCTGCTGTGTTGCAAGGACATGGCCTGTCTCCTCATCAGGTTGTGCGCCTAGGTTAAAACCCCCACGTGACCGGGCTGTGACAACTCCCTGCGCTCTGTCGGCGGCGGCATCTCCACTCAAACAGAAATGACCGCTCGTCTCAACCGGGACTTTAGACCAATAGCAACTATGGCCTAGTCTTTGGGGGCATATTTAACCTGACTCATTGTGATTTACAGAGTTCCACCCCATTGAGCTTGTAGGTTGGCCCTATTCATCCGCACAGATGTGAACCCGAATGATTTCGATGCTTTCCTCAAGGCACCGGCGCGCCCTGCGCCTGACCAGCCATTTTCTTGCGCCCTATCGTTGGGAGGCCTTCGGCGCGCTGCTCGCGTTGATCCTCACCGCAGGCATCACTTTGTCGATGGGGCAGGGCATCAAGCTGCTGGTCGATCAGGGATTCATGACCCAGTCGCCGCACCTGCTCAATCAATCCATTGGCCTGTTCATGCTGCTGGTGCTCGGTCTGGCGATCGGAACATTTGCCCGGTTCTATCTGGTGTCGTGGATCGGTGAGCGTTGTGTGGCGGACATTCGTCGACAGGTGTTCAACCATCTGGTGTACCTGCATCCGGGGTTCTACGAGGACAACCGCAGCTCGGAAATCCAGTCACGCCTGACCGCTGATACGACATTGCTGCAATCGGTGATCGGCTCGTCGCTTTCGCTGTTTCTGCGCAATCTGCTGATGGTCATCGGCGGCGTGGTGCTGCTGTTTATCACCAATCCCAAACTTACCAGCATCGTCGTTATCGCACTTCCATTGGTGATCGCGCCGATCCTGATCTTCGGCCGACGCGTGCGTAACCTGTCGCGGCTGAGCCAGGATCGGATCGCCGACATTGGCAGCTACGTTTCCGAAACTCTCGGCCAGATCAAAACCGTACAAGCCTACAACCACCAGGTGCAGGACGAGCAGCGCTTCGCCACCACTGTCGAACAGGCTTTCGAAACGGCGCGCAAACGGATCTTCCAGCGGGCATGGCTGATCACACTGGTCATCGTGCTGGTGTTAGGTGCCGTGGCGGTCATGCTGTGGGTCGGCGGTATGGACGTGATAGCCGGGCGAATTTCTGCCGGTGAACTGGCCGCGTTCGTCTTCTACAGCCTGATCGTCGGCAGCGCTTTTGGCACATTGAGTGAAGTGATTGGCGAGCTGCAACGCGCGGCCGGCGCCGCCGAGCGGATTGCCGAACTGCTGCGTTCGGAAAATATTATCCAGCCGCCAACGTCCGGATTGGTGACGTTGCCTGCGCGGGTGAGGGGCGAGTTGGAGCTGCAGGATGTAAGGTTTTCCTACCCTTCAAGGCCAGAAAGCTACGCTGTCGACGGTTTGAGTCTTAAGGTCAGGGCAGGCGAAACCCTGGCATTGGTGGGGCCGTCCGGTGCCGGTAAATCCACTGTGTATGACTTGCTGTTGCGCTTCTACGATCCCGGCCAAGGCCGGATTCTGCTCGATGGTGTGCCATTGACGAGTCTGGATCCGCTGGATCTGCGTCGCTGTTTCGCCCTGGTCTCACAAACGCCGGCACTGTTTTTTGGCAGCGTGGAAGAGAACATCCGTTATGGCTGTCCGACGGCGACGCTGGAGCAAGTCAAGGAGGCGGCGCGGATTGCTCATGCTCACGATTTTATTGAGCAGATGCCCGAGGGATACCAGACCCATTTGGGCGATGGCGGTCTCGGACTCTCCGGCGGCCAGCGTCAGCGGTTGGCCATCGCCCGGGCGTTGTTGGTCGACGCGCCAATCTTGCTGCTCGACGAAGCCACCAGCGCCCTTGATGCGCAAAGTGAACATCTGATTCAGCAAGCCTTGCCGAGCCTGATGCACAACCGCACCACACTGGTCATCGCCCATCGTTTGGCCACGGTAAAAAACGCCGACCGGATTGCGGTGATGGATATGGGCAAACTCGTGGCAATCGGTACGCATCAGGAATTGATTGTGAGCAACCCGTTGTATGCAAGGCTGGCGTCATTGCAGTTCAGTGATGGCTCGCAGGCTTCAACCGACTAATTGGCGCTCCATAAAAAATGCCCGCATTTCTCAATGCGGGCATTTTCATTCAAGCGAACGGCTATCGATCATTGATCATCAAAATAGCGCTCATGCCAATCCACCAACGGCTGTGGCGAATTGAGCTTCTGGCCGTAGATCACCGAATAAGACAGCACGTTTTGCACGTACTGGCGGGTTTCGTCGAAGGGGATGCTTTCCACCCACACGTCGAAACTCAAGTGATCAGCGCCGCGCAGCCACTGACGTACGCGGCCGGGGCCGGCGTTATAGGCGGCGGAAGCGAGCACCCGGTTGCCGTTGAACTGGCTGTGCACCTGGCTCAGGTAAGCGGCACCGAGTTGGATGTTCTTGTCCGGATCGAGCACTTGCTGCGGCGAGGCCAGCGGAATGCTGAACTTGCGCGCGGTTTCCTTGGCGGTGCCGGGCATCAATTGCATCAGGCCGCTGGCGCCGACGCCGGAGCGGGCGTCGTCCATGAAGGCACTTTCCTGACGGGTAATGGCGAACACCCAACTCGAATGCAGACCGCGTACCTTGGCTTCACGCACGAGGGTTTCGCGGTGGGCCATCGGGAAGCGAATGTCCAGATCGTCCCAATATTGCGCCTGGCTGATGGTGCGGATCGCCGGGAAATACCACTTCAGGTCATAGGCTAGCTTGGCCTGGGCGACCATTTCGTCACGGTTGAAGTGACGGCTGACGTGATACCACTCGCGACGACCGTCGACGATCTGCCCGCGGGCATGGAATTCGAGCGCCCGGCGCACGCCCGGAGTGTTGCGCACCTTATTGATCAGTGCCTGACTGAGCACCAAAGGCTTATTGTTCAGTGAATACGGCGATTGGGAACGGTCGGCAGCGAGGAATCCGTAGAAATCTCGCTCGCGGGCAAGGTTCTTGTACAGCGTCTGCGCTTGCGGATTCTGCGGCTCTGCCAATTCCAGGCTTCGGGCCTGCCAGTAACGCCAGCGATTGGTGGTGGCCAGATCTTGTGGAAGACGTTTAGTCAGCTGATAAGCGTCGTCCCAGCGAGCCAGACGCAACAGCAGACGCAAGCGCCATTCGGAAACGGTGTTGTCACGCAACTCCGGGTCGTATTTGGTCATCACGTCCAGTGCGCGGCTGTCGAAACGCCGGGCGAGGGTCAGGCCGATTTCCCGGGCGATCGCGACTTTCTCATCGCGGGAGAAATGCATGCTGCTGGCGTAACCGTCGAGCAACGCCATGGCCTTCTCCGGATCCTGACGGGCCAGGCGGCGCAGGCCAAGGCTGACCACGTCGGACATCGGCTCATCGGCCGGGGTGAAGCGCGACTGTTGATTCAACAGCTCGGGTTTCTGCGCCACATCGACCAGCAAACGTCCGCGCGGGGCGAGGGTAGTCAGGCCGTTGACCAGGCTGTTGGCCAGCGGATAGTTGCGCGCCTGAGCCGCCAGCTTGGTGCGCTCCCAGCGTTTCTGTTCGGTCAACTGGCCATCGGCGGCCCAGATGCCGAACAGCGCATCACACGCGGCGGGTTGCGATTTGCCAGTTAGCCAGAGCTTGTCGGCATTGGCGTAGCCTTCGGCTTTTTTGCCGTGGGTGATCTGGTACTGCGCATTGAGGCAGTCCAGTTCAGTGAAGTTGAGTTTCGGGTCGTAATATTTGACGAAGGTCGCCCAGTCACCACGGTCGGCGAGCCAGCGCAACCAGCGCAGCTTCATCCAGTTGGCCTGGGGCAGGTCACCGTGTTCGGCGAGGAATTTCTCGATTTCCGCATTGCTCGCGGTTTTCAGGCGTGCGGTCAGTTCGTCGTAGGCCAGATACGGTTCCAGCGGATAATCGGCCAGCGCCTGGCTGTAACGGAAATAAGGGCCGGTATCGCCCTTGGCCAGCGCGCGCTTGGCCTCATCGTAATACTGGCGCTGGGTGGACAGGTCCACCGCCTGGGCGGATTGAACGGCAGTGGCGGTAAGTAGCAAACAGGATAAAACACTGAGAAGGCGACTGCGCATGAGACATCCGGGCAGAGAAATCATGACAAGTGCCGACAAGGATCAGCACTGAATTGTCTGTAGCTTAGCCTTTTGCCAGCAAGCGGCGAAAGCTTTGCGGGCCTCGCAGCACAAGTTCGCAACAAATGTTGTGCAGAGTGCTTCGACAGACAAATTGCCGGCCTGTTGAAGCCCTAACTCAGGTAGAATGCGCGCCCGGTTTTTGGAGAAGCTCATGACCCTGCTCAAATTCAGCGATGTGTCCCTTGCATTCGGCGCGATGCCGTTGTTGGACAAGGTGTCCTGGCAGATCGCCCGTGGTGAGCGGGTGTGCATCATCGGCCGCAACGGCACTGGCAAGTCCAGCATGATGAAACTGGTCAAGGGCGACCAGAAGCCCGATGACGGCTCGGTATGGCGTGCCCCCGGTCTGAAAATCGGCGAATTGCCGCAAGAATTGCCAGTGGCCGACGAGCGGACCGTGTTCGACGTGGTGGCTGAAGGCCTCGACGGCGTTGGCGCCTTGCTCGCCGAGTACCATCACCTGAGCCAGAACATCGTCACCGACGCTGATCTGGACAAGCTGATGCACGTCCAGCACGACCTCGAAGCCCGTGACGGCTGGCGCTTGCAGACTCTGGTCGACAGCACCTTGAGCCGCCTGCAACTGCCGGCCGACAAGACCCTCGCCGAACTGTCCGGCGGCTGGCGTCGTCGCGTACTGCTTGCGCAGGCGCTAGTGTCCGAGCCGGATCTGCTGCTGCTCGACGAGCCGACCAACCACCTGGACATCGGTGCGATTGCCTGGCTTGAAGAAGCATTGAAGGATTTCCAGGGTGCCGTGCTGTTCATCACGCACGACCGTTCCTTCCTGCAAAACCTTGCCACACGCATCCTCGAACTGGATCGCGGTGGTCTGATCGACTGGAACGGCGACTACGCCAGCTTCCTGGTGCACAAAGAAGCCGCGCTGGCCGCTGAAGAAACCGCTAACGCGTTGTTCGACAAGCGTCTGGCTCAGGAAGAAGTGTGGATCCGTCAGGGCATCAAGGCCCGTCGTACCCGTAACGAAGGCCGCGTCCGCGCCCTGAAAGCCCTGCGCGTTGAGCGTAGCGAGCGGCGTGAGCGCACCGGCAAGGCCAACATTCAGTTGGAAACCGCCGACAAGTCCGGCAAGCAAGTGATGGTGCTGGAAAATGTCAGCTTCCATCACCCGGACGGCCCGTTCCTGATCAAAGACTTCTCGATGGTCCTGCAGCGCGGCGACCGTATCGGTCTGCTCGGCGCCAACGGTACCGGCAAAACCACCCTGTTGAAGCTGATGCTCAGCGGTCTGCAACCGACCAGCGGCAAAGTGGAAGAGGGCACCCGGATCGACGTGGCTTACTTCGACCAACTGCGCCATCAGCTGGATCTTGAGAAAACCGTGATCGACAACGTGGCCGAAGGTCGCGATTTTATCGATATCGACGGCCAAAGCCGCCACGTACTGAGCTACCTCGGCGACTTCCTGTTCAGCCCGCAGCGTGCCCGCACGCCGGTCAAGGCGCTGTCGGGTGGAGAGCGGGCGCGCTTGTTGCTGGCCAAACTGTTCAGCAAACCGGCGAACCTGCTGGTCCTCGATGAACCGACCAACGACCTCGATGTGGAAACCCTCGAGCTGCTCGAAGAAGTGCTGCTGACCTTCAACGGCACTGTGCTGATGGTCAGCCACGACCGGGCATTCCTCGACAACGTGGTCACCAGCACACTGGTCTTCGAAGGTGAAGGCAAGGTGCGTGAATACGTCGGCGGTTATCAGGACTGGATCCGTCAGGGCGGTTCGCCGCGTCTGTTGGGCGTGACCGAAAGCAAGTCGGGCAAGGCGGACCTGAATTCGGCGGTGGTGACTGCTGAACCAGCTCCCGCGGCTGTACCTGCCACTGCTGCACCGGTAGCCAAGAAGAAGCTGAGCTACAAGCTGCAACGCGAGCTGGAAGCGCTGCCGGGTGACATCGATGCCAAGGAGCAGCAGATTGCTGCCGTTGAGGCTGAAATGGCCGACGCCGGTTTCTATCAGCGTCCTGCGGCCGAGACCGCCAAGGTGATTGCCTCACTTGAACAGTTGCAGGCTGAGCTGGATGCCCTGGTGGAGCGTTGGGCCGAGCTGGATGCCTGATTGATCCGGCCATGAAAAAGCCCGGCCTCATTCGCGTGAGGCCGGGCTTTTTGCAGGCGCTGCTGAAGGCTGCTCCTACAGGTTTCAGCGTTTGACCAGATGTACCGCCAGCACATCGCAAGGTGCGCCGTGTAATACATCGTTGGCGGTCGAACCAAGCAGCAGTGCCAGACCATGGCGACCATGGCTGCCCACCACAATCAGATCGCACGCCTGTTCCTTGGCGAAATGGTGGATTTCCTGGCGCGGCTGGCCGTAGGTCAAGTGGCAGTTGGCACCTTCGAGTTCGGAGTACTTGAGCTTCAGGCGCTCAAGGCGTTCCTTGGCCTGATCGAACTGCTGCTGTTGCAGTTGTGACAGGTCCATAGGCACGTCACCGCCGAAAGCCATGGCCATCGGTTCGACAATGTGTACCAGTGACAGCTTGGCGCCGTTGCTCACTGACAGCTCTCGGGCGCGGTGGATAACAGGGTCGCACTCTTCGGTCAGATCTACGGCGACCAGGATGTGGTGGTAAGGCATGAGGTGCTCCTCCTGAGGTTTCAATATTGGTAAGTATGGCTGGTTTCAAGCGCATTGGTTCCAAGGTGACGCAATGGGCTCATCAAGATTCGGGAGTACAGATATGACGGTCTGGATAGTGGTGTCAATCCTGCTGGTGGTATTGAGTCCGCTGGCATGGTTGCGCCCATCGCGGGCGCAGAGTGGCCGCATCGCCCTGCGCATGGAGGCTCGACGCATCGGCTTGGCCATGCAACTGGCACCTCAGGAATGGCCGCACTGGCTGTCGCAAGAGCCGCCGAGCCCGTGCGCGCAGTACCATCGGCCGCGCCGTGGCAATCAGCCGGCGTGCTGGACGTACTGGCAGAAATCGCCGGGCGTGTGGGTCAATCAGTGGCAGGAAGTCTGCGAAGATCGGGCGTTGCTCAATCATTTCGAAAAATTGCCGGACAACGTCTTCAAGGTTGAGGCGGACAAGCAGATGATTGCTTTGTATTGGGGCGAGAAGGGCGAGGCGACGGTTTTGAAGGAAATCGATGCCACATTGAAAGCGCTGGCATGACTCGCGGATTTTTCGCACTGCAACGGTGCGAAGGGTCCGGCAGACGAGCAATAAAAAGCCCGACATCATTCATCGGGCTGGGTTGGCCAGGCAGGCCGGTAATCTTTTTGATGCTGGCGCACTGTTGGACGGTCGGCGCATCTCACTGTAGTCCAGTCAGCGTAGCCTGTTAAACAAGACCCGTTGCGAATTAGGGCGACTTTTCTAACTATTGATTCTATGAATGGCTGCACATGCAGGCGCGTGTTGCGGGTCTTCGTGGTACGGAAATGACCGCAAAGTCGCATTTCAACCCGTATTTTGGGCGATTGACAATTGTTGGAAATTCCGTGAAGGTGACGTACCCAAATCAAACGGGCGTATGAATTGAGCGTTTGTCTTACAGAGCGCTCCTACAGAATCCCGACTATCGCGTTGGCGGGTGTGCCGGGTGGATTGGCGTCAGCATCGACGAAAAAGCGTCCTGCCGAGCCATTCGCCTGCGTCCGACGTGTACTGTTCAGCTTCCATATCGTGGAGATCAGTTGATGATTTACGAAGGTAAAGCCATCACGGTTAAAGCTCTTGAAAGTGGCATCGTCGAATTGAAATTCGACCTCAAGGGTGAGTCCGTCAACAAGTTCAACCGTCTTACCCTGAACGAACTGCGTCAGGCCGTAGACGCCATCAAGGCAGATGCTTCGATCAAGGGCGTGATCGTCAGCAGTGGCAAGGACGTGTTCATCGTCGGCGCCGACATCACCGAATTTGTCGACAACTTCAAGCTGCCGGATGCCGAGCTGGTTGCTGGCAATCTCGAAGCCAACAAGATCTTCAGCGATTTCGAAGACCTCAACGTTCCAACCGTGGCCGCGATCAACGGCATCGCACTGGGTGGCGGTCTGGAAATGTGCCTGGCGGCTGACTACCGCGTCATGTCCACCAAGGCCAAGATCGGTCTGCCGGAAGTCAAGCTGGGTATCTACCCAGGCTTCGGCGGTACTGTGCGTCTGCCGCGCCTGATCGGTGTCGACAACGCTATCGAGTGGATTGCCGCCGGTAAGGAAAACCGCCCTGAAGACGCCCTGAAAGTCAGCGCCGTCGACGCCGTGGTTGCTCCAGAGAAGCTGCAGGAAGCTGCTCTTGAGCTGATCAAGCGCGCCATCTCCGGCGAGTTCGACTACAAGGCCAAGCGTCAGCCGAAGCTGGAAAAGCTCAAGCTGAACGCCATTGAACAAATGATGGCTTTCGAAACCGCCAAAGGTTTCGTGGCCGGTCAGGCTGGCCCGAACTACCCGGCGCCGGTTGAAGCGATCAAGACCATCCAGAAAGCCGCGAACTTCGGTCGTGACAAGGCGCTGGAAGTTGAAGCTGCAGGTTTCGTTAAACTGGCCAAGACCTCTGCCGCGCAGAGCTTGATCGGTCTGTTCCTGAATGATCAGGAGCTGAAGAAAAAGGCCAAGGCCTACGATGAAATCGCCAAGGACGTGAAGCAGGCAGCCGTACTCGGCGCGGGTATCATGGGTGGCGGTATCGCTTATCAGTCGGCCTCCAAAGGCACGCCGATCCTGATGAAAGACATCAACGAGCACGGTATCGAGCAGGGTCTGGCCGAAGCCGCCAAACTGCTGGTTGGCCGCGTTGATAAAGGTCGCATGACCGCAGCGAAAATGGCCGAAGTGCTCAACGGCATTCGTCCGACCCTGTCCTACGGCGATTTTGGTCACGTCGACCTGGTGGTCGAGGCTGTGGTCGAGAACCCGAAGGTCAAGCAAGCCGTGTTGGCGGAAGTCGAAGACAAGGTCAAAGAGGACACTATCCTCGCGTCCAATACCTCGACCATTTCCATCAGCCTGTTGGCCAAGGCCCTCAAGCGTCCGGAAAACTTCGTCGGCATGCACTTCTTCAACCCGGTGCACATGATGCCGCTGGTGGAAGTGATCCGTGGCGAGAAGTCCAGCGAGCTGGCAGTTGCCACTACCGTTGCCTACGCCAAGAAAATGGGCAAGAACCCGATCGTCGTCAACGATTGCCCGGGCTTCCTGGTCAACCGCGTGCTGTTCCCGTACTTCGGCGGTTTCGCCAAGCTGGTCAGTGCTGGTGTGGACTTCGTCCGTATCGACAAAGTCATGGAAAAATTCGGCTGGCCAATGGGCCCGGCCTACCTGATGGACGTGGTCGGCATCGACACCGGTCACCACGGTCGTGACGTGATGGCTGAAGGTTTCCCGGACCGCATGAAGGATGACCGTCGCTCGGCCATCGACGTGCTGTACGAAGCCAAGCGCCTGGGTCAGAAGAACGGCAAGGGTTTCTACGCCTACGAGGCCGACAAGAAAGGCAAGCAGAAGAAAGTCGCCGATCCGTCGGTACTGGAAGTGCTCAAGCCGATCGTTTACGAGCAGCGTGAAGTCACTGACGAAGACATCATCAACTGGATGATGATCCCGCTGTGCCTGGAAACCGTGCGTTGCCTGGAAGACGGCATCGTTGAAACTGCCGCCGAAGCCGACATGGGTCTGGTCTACGGCATCGGTTTCCCTCCATTCCGTGGCGGTGCGCTGCGCTACATCGATTCGATCGGTGTTGCCGAGTTCGTTGCCCTGGCTGACCAGTACGCTGATTTGGGCGCGCTGTACCACCCGACCGCGAAGCTGCGCGAAATGGCCAAAAACGGCCAACGCTTCTTCGGTTAAGCGCCCCCAACTAGAGTGAGAGTGAACTTATGAGCTTGAATCCTAGAGACGTCGTGATTGTCGACTTCGGTCGTACTCCGATGGGCCGCTCCAAGGGCGGCATGCACCGCAACACCCGCGCCGAAGACATGTCGGCGCACCTGATCAGCAAACTGCTGGAGCGCAACGTAAAGGTCGATCCGGCTGAAGTCGAAGATGTGATCTGGGGCTGTGTGAACCAGACCCTGGAGCAGGGCTGGAATATCGCGCGCATGGCGTCGCTGATGACCCAGATCCCGCACACCTCGGCCGGTCAGACCGTGAGCCGTCTGTGTGGCTCGTCGATGAGTGCTCTGCACACTGCTGCGCAAGCGATCATGACCGGCAACGGTGACGTCTTCGTGGTTGGCGGCGTCGAGCATATGGGGCACGTGAGCATGATGCACGGTGTCGATCCGAACCCGCACATGTCTCTGTACGCGGCGAAAGCCTCGGGCATGATGGGCCTGACCGCTGAAATGCTTGGCAAAATGCACGGCATTACTCGCGAGCAGCAAGATGCTTTCGGCGTGCGTTCCCACCAGTTGGCCCACAAGGCTACTGTGGAAGGCAAGTTCAAAGACGAAATCATCCCGATGCAGGGCTATGACGAGAACGGTTTCCTGAAACTGTTCGACTACGACGAAACCATTCGTCCGGAAACCACCCTGGAAAGTCTGGCGGCCCTCAAGCCTGCCTTCAATCCAAAGGGCGGCACCGTGACTGCCGGTACTTCGTCGCAGATCACCGATGGTGCTTCGTGCATGATCGTGATGTCGGCGCAGCGTGCGCAGGACCTGGGAATCCAGCCGATGGCGGTGATCCGTTCGATGGCGGTGGCGGGTGTGGATCCGGCAATCATGGGCTATGGTCCAGTTCCGGCGACACAAAAAGCCCTGAAGCGTGCAGGCCTTGGCATCAACGATATCGACTTCTTCGAACTCAACGAAGCTTTCGCCGCACAGGCTCTGCCAGTGCTGAAAGATCTGAAAGTGCTCGACAAGATGAACGAGAAGGTTAACCTGCACGGCGGCGCGATCGCCCTGGGTCACCCGTTCGGTTGCTCCGGTGCCCGTATTTCCGGCACCCTGCTGAACGTGATGAAGCAGAATAGCGGCACCTTTGGGGTGGCCACTATGTGCATTGGTCTCGGCCAAGGCATCTCCACCGTCTTCGAACGCGTTTAAGCGTCTCGTCGATGGAAGCCGGGGCCAAGTGCCCCGGTTTTTGTTTTTGTGGATTTATTTTGTTTTTATTTTGAAAAAATTTGAGTGAGGGCCAAACCATGCCGATACAACCTGGGCTCTACCAACATTACAAAGGTCCGCAGTACCGTGTATTCAACGTTGCGCGGCATTCCGAGACTGAAGAAGAAGTGGTCTTTTACCAAGCCCTGTATGGCGATTACGGCTTTTGGGTGCGCCCTTTGAGCATGTTTCTCGAGTCAGTCGAGGTTGACGGCGAGCAGGTGCCACGCTTTGCTTTGGTGCAAGCCGAACCGAGCCTTTTTTCCAAGGCATGAGGCGAGTGCGCACAGAACCCTGTGCTTGACCTCACCTTGTATCAACTATATATAGCGGTGCCGCGTCAGGCGCCAACCGCCTTTCACTTCTAGAATTCAGGAATTTTCTGATCCATGGGCAAATCGCTGGTCATTGTGGAATCCCCGGCTAAGGCCAAGACCATCAACAAGTATCTGGGTAACCAATACGTGGTGAAGTCGAGTATCGGCCATATCCGAGACCTGCCCACCAGCGGTTCGGCTAGCGCCAGCAAAGAGCCAGCCGCCAAGCGCGGCAAGGCTGCCGCGGGCGAAGGTCCGGTGCTCACGCCGAAGGAGAAGGCGCGCAAGCAGCTCGTCTCGCGCATGGGTGTCGATCCCGATCATGGCTGGAAAGCCAAGTACGAGATCCTTCCGGGCAAAGAGAAGGTCATCGAAGAGCTGCGCCGGCTCGCCAAAGATGCTGACACCATCTATCTCGCAACCGACTTGGATCGCGAGGGGGAAGCCATTGCCTGGCACCTGCGCGAAGCCATCGGTGGTGACGACAGCCGCTACAAGCGCGTGGTGTTCAACGAAATTACCAAAAAGGCGATTCAGGAAGCCTTCTCCGAGCCGGGCGAACTGGACATCGATCGTGTCAACGCTCAACAGGCGCGTCGCTTCCTCGACCGCGTTGTGGGCTACATGGTCTCGCCACTGCTGTGGGCAAAGATCGCTCGTGGCCTGTCCGCCGGTCGCGTGCAATCAGTCGCCGTGAAGCTGGTGGTCGAGCGTGAGCGTGAAATCCGTGCGTTCAATCCGGAAGAGTACTGGGAAGTGCACGCCGATCTCGGCACCACCAAGGGCTCGACCGTACGCTTCGAAGTCGCCCGCGAGAAAGGCGAAGCCTTCAAGCCGCTGAACGAAGCCCAGGCCATGGCCGCGCTGGAGAAGCTCAAGTCTTCCAGCTACAGCATCGTCAAGCGCGAAGACAAACCGACCAGCAGCAAGCCGTCGGCGCCGTTCATCACGTCTACGCTGCAACAGGCCGCGAGCAACCGCCTGGGCTTCGGCGTGAAGAAAACCATGATGATGGCCCAGCGTCTTTATGAAGCTGGCTACATCACTTATATGCGTACCGACTCGACCAACCTCTCGGCGGATGCCGTGACGATGGCGCGTGCTTATATCGAAGACGAGTTCGGCAAGAAATACCTGCCGGAAACGCCAAACGTCTACAGCAGCAAGGAAGGCGCACAAGAGGCTCACGAAGCGATTCGTCCGTCCGACGCCAATACCATTCCGAGCAAGCTTGCCGGCATGGAGCGCGATGCAGAGCGTCTCTACGAACTGATCTGGCGCCAATTCCTGGCTTGCCAGATGCTGCCGGCGCAATACCTGTCGACGACTGTCAGTGTCGGCGCTGGTGATTTCGAGCTGCGCGCCAAGGGTCGTATCCTGAAGTTTGACGGTTACACCCGCGTGATGCCGCAGATTGCCAAACCTGGCGATGACGACGTTCTGCCCGATATGGCGCAGGGCGATGTGATGAAGCTGATCAAGCTTGATCCGACCCAGCACTTCACCAAGCCGCCAGCGCGTTACTCGGAAGCCAGTCTGGTGAAGGAAATGGAAAAGCGCGGCATCGGTCGTCCTTCGACTTACGCTGCGATCATTTCGACCATTCAGGATCGCGGCTACGTGACCCTGCACAACCGTCGTTTCTATTCGGAAAAGATGGGCGACATCGTCACCGAGCGACTGTCGGAGAGCTTCTCCAACCTCATGGACTACGGTTTTACCGCCGGCATGGAAGAGAATCTCGATGATGTGGCTCAGGGCGAGCGCGACTGGAAGAACGTGCTGGACGAGTTCTACGGCGACTTCAAAAAGAAATTGGAAGTAGCCGAAAACCCGGAAAGCGGCATGCGCGCCAACCAGCCGGTCATGACCGATATTCCTTGCACCACCTGTGGTCGTCCGATGCAGATCCGTACCGCATCGACCGGTGTATTCCTCGGTTGCTCGGGTTACAGCCTGCCGCCGAAAGAGCGCTGCAAGGCCACCGTCAACCTCGTGCCGGGCGACGAGATTGCTGCGGACGATGAAGGCGAGTCTGAATCGCTGGTACTGCGTGGCAAGCATCGCTGCCCGATCTGCAGCACGGCGATGGACGCCTACCTGCTCGACGAGAAGCGCAAGCTGCACATCTGCGGTAACAACCCGGATTGCGCTGGCTACGAAATCGAAGAGGGCAGCTATCGCATCAAGGGCTACGAAGGTCCGAGTCTGGAGTGCGACAAGTGTGGCAGCGAGATGCAGCTCAAGACTGGACGTTTCGGCAAGTTCTTTGGCTGCACTAATCCGACCTGCAAAAATACCCGCAAGCTGCTGAAGAGCGGTGATGCGGCGCCGCCGAAGATGGATCCGGTGAAGATGCCTGAGCTGAAATGCGAAAAGGTCAACGACACCTACATCCTGCGCGACGGTGCGTCCGGTCTGTTCCTGGCGGCCAGTCAGTTCCCGAAAAACCGCGAGACCCGTGCTCCGCTGGTGATCGAGATTCTGCCGCACAAGGACGAAATCGATCCGAAGTACCACTTCCTGTGCGAAGCACCCCAGAAGGATCCTGACGGTCTGCCAGCGGTGATCCGCTACAGCCGCAAGACCAAGGAGCAATACGTGCAGACTGAAGTCGACGGTAAGCCTACCGGTTGGAAGGCTTACTTCGACGGTGGCAAGTGGACGGTTGAAGACAAACGTAGCGCGAAGGCCAAGGCTGAGTAAGCTTTAGTCCGATAGTGAAAAGGCCGCATGAGAACCTATGGGTTTCCATGCGGCCTTTTTGTTTTGTGCTTGCGGTGAGATCGGCTGATCCACGACACTGTCCGGCCTGTGTGAAGCAATTATTTCGCTGTGGAGACTGCCGTCATGGCCCACGAGTTCTATACCCGTACCAATCAGAAAATCTATTTCGCCGGCCTGTCGCTGGAAGCCTTGGCTCGAGCTGAAGAGGGGCGGGCGATGAATTCCTTGGCGCTGATTCAGGCTGGGCGCGAATCGGCGTTGTTCCACTTGTACGGCGCGCTGTTGGGTTTGTGTCACGAGATCGCCGGGTTCTATCGATTGCCACAGGCCAGTGCGCCACGGGCCGAGATGTTGCTGACACGCGAAGTGCTGGAATCGATTGCCATTCCCGAGCTGGCTGAGATGGTTGAACTGGCGGGCAATCCGGAAACTTGGCTGGCAAAACTGTTGGCAGCGCATTCGGCGCTGTTTCAACCGCCACGGGTGCCACGCAAGCCCAAGGGTGACGTCACACAGCCATTGATTCAGGCGGTTAATCTGGATGAGGAAGAGGCGCCGCAGGAGTTGAGTCGAGAGGAGCTTGAGAGTTGGCGGCAAAACCTCAAAGGTCTAGCCATTCGTTTTCGCGAAGGTTTGAACGAGTGCTGACGAGGATTGACACGGTGGCAATCTGAAACATGCTGCTGGTCAAGATCCCGAGCGAAGCCTGAATGATGTCTATATAATGCCTGCCTTTCGTGGAGAACAGACCTATATGCCAACGTCCTTTCTAGAAATTGTCGAGTTACCCGACGGCCGAATCGAACTGCGCAGGGCTGAGGACGAGGGTTCTTTGGTGACTCTGGATTTCTCCGAGGATGCCAAGACATTCCTGCAGGGCCAGCACGTGGAAATCGCCAAGGCGATGTTGAGCGTCGGCGTGCAGATGGCAGGCCGGATGATTGAAGGTGAGTTTGATAAGGAAGAAGGGCCTCGGGTTCTTCATTGATTCCCGACTGCTTTTGGTTCCTGTCGATACCGCTTCAGATCGGCTTCTCTATCCATGGAGAAGCCCTGCGCTTCAAACAGCGCACCAAACCAGCCAATCAACCCAATCGAATGTTCAGACTCTGAGCGTCGCCCGTGCGTGCAGCGCTGATCAGTTGTTGTCGTGAACTCGTGTTCAGTGGGTTGAGCCAGGTGACTACCGTATGGCTGCGACCTAGACGCAACGCTTCGCAGGCCAATTGTTGAGCACTTTGTGCGCCTCTCGGTTGCAGCAGGAGAATACGCTCGCGGTTCAGACCTGCATCACGCAGCCATGATTGGGTAAGGCTCGCCGGTGGCGCAATCAGCGTCAGCCATCGCGCATCCTGGTCGTCGCTCAATTCGCGAAGAATCGGAGCCAGCAGGTTCAGGCAGTTCCCGGTCGCACCGCGCAGTGACAGCTCACTGAATACTTCGGGTTCGGCATTCCAAGGGCGTTCGACCACGTCTTTCAGGATCGGCGCCATCGGTTGCGCCAGAAACGCTTCGAATAAAGGCAGTTGTGTTTGCTGAGGTGTGTGTGGGAACTGCATAAAGCCTCCTTTAGCGGCGGATTACGCCAACACTCAAGCCTTCGATCACCAGTTCCTGATCTTTCAGGTCGACTTCGATGGGGGCAAATTCAGGGTTTTCTGCGATCAGCCAGACTTTGCTGCCTTCACGCTTGAAGCGTTTGACGGTCACTTCATCGCCGATGCGGGCGACGACAACCTGGCCATTACGCGCTTCACGGGTGGTGTGGACTGCCAGAAGGTCGCCGTCGAAAATGCCAATGTCCTTCATGCTCATCCCGTGCACGCGCAGCAGATAGTCGGCACGTGGGTGGAAAAACGCCGGATTGATGTTGCAGGATTCTTCGATGTGCTGCTGGGCAAGGATCGGCGCGCCGGCTGCGACTCGGCCGATGATGGGCAGGGTAGAGTCGTCGGCTTTGGCTTCGAAACCAGGGATTCGAATGCCGCGAGAAGCACCCGGGGTCATTTCGATCGCGCCCTTGCGGGCCAATGCCTTGAGGTGTTCTTCCGCAGCATTTGGCGATTTGAAACCCAGTTCCTGAGCGATTTCCGCGCGGGTCGGCGGGTAGCCATTGTCTTCGAGGCAACGTTTGATGAAGGCCAGAATCTCGGCTTGGCGTGGCGTCAGCTTTAGCATATTGATCGCTCTGTCTTTTTATACAGTGACTGGGATTATATACAGTGAAGCGGTCTTGGCAATGCCCGTTTTTTTGCAGGCCGCCGGACGGTCGGCAGACGTGCTTATTAATGCAGTGGCCTAGTGTGGTTAAATAGCTGACCGACCATTCCCAAAACGAACAGGCAGGCTTGACAAGGCACAGGCTGAAACGTATGTTTCAAACAAGTGTTTGTCAGGCGGAGTAGCCATGGCCCAGTCGGAAACCGTTGAACGCATTCTTGATGCTGCCGAGCAGTTGTTCGCGGAGAAAGGTTTCGCTGAAACCTCATTGCGTTTGATTACCAGCAAGGCTGGCGTCAACCTGGCAGCGGTGAACTATCATTTCGGCTCCAAGAAAGCGCTGATTCAGGCCGTTTTCTCGAGATTCCTCGGACCGTTCTGTATCAGCCTCGATAAAGAGCTGGAGCGACGCCAGGCCAAGCCTGAAAACAAGCCGACCCTCGAAGAGTTGCTGGAAATCCTTGTTGAGCAGGCGCTCGTGGTCCAGCCGCGCAGTGGCAATGATCTGTCGATCTTCATGCGGTTGCTCGGCTTGGCGTTCAGCCAAAGCCAGGGTCACCTGCGTCGTTATCTGGAAGACATGTACGGCAAGGTGTTTCGTCGCTACATGCTGCTTGTCAATGAGGCGGCGCCGCGCATTCCTCCGATCGAGTTGTTCTGGCGTGTGCACTTCATGCTCGGTGCGGCGGCGTTCAGCATGTCCGGCATCAAGGCTTTGCGCGCGATTGCCGAAACCGATTTCGGCGTTAACACTTCCATTGAGCAGGTCATGCGCCTGATGGTGCCGTTCCTCGCCGCAGGCATGCGCGCTGAGACTGGCGTCACCGACGCCGCCATGGCTACCGCGCAACTGCGCCCGCGCAGCAAATCAACGCCGGTAGCCGCCAAGGTTTAACCGCTCACGGGTGGGCGCGGCAGCTTGTATCCGCTAAGCTAGCCGCCCATGCCGACTCTCGTTCTGAACCCGTTCTCTATCGATATCGCTGACCTGCCGGGCACTGCCTTCGGTGGCGATCTCGTGCGCAACGGGTTTTTCGTTTTCAAGGAATCTCTATGACTGCTGGCCTGCAAGGCTCGTTGATGGTGGACGTCGCCGGTACTTGGTTGACGGCCGAAGATCGCCAATTGTTGCGTCAGCCCGAAGTGGGCGGCCTGATCATTTTTGCCCGCAATATCGAGCATCCGCGCCAGGTGCGTGAGCTAAGCGCGGCGATCCGTGCGATTCGTCCAGATCTGCTGCTGGCGGTGGACCAGGAGGGCGGCCGTGTGCAGCGCCTGCGTCAAGGCTTTGTGCGCCTGCCGGCCATGCGCGCCATCGCCGACAATCCGAACGCCGAATATCTGGCCGAGCAGTGCGGCTGGATCATGGCCACCGAGGTGCTGGCGGTCGGCCTCGACCTGAGCTTCGCCCCGGTGCTCGATCTGGATTACCAGCGCAGTGCCGTGGTTGGCACGCGTTCGTTCGAAGGTGATCCCGAGCGCGCCGCTCTGCTCGCCGGTGCCTTTATCCGTGGCATGAACAGCGCCGGGATGGCTGCCACCGGCAAGCACTTCCCTGGTCACGGCTGGGCCGAAGCGGACTCTCATGTCGCGATCCCCAACGACGAGCGTAGCCTCGACGAAATCCGCGCCAACGATCTCGTGCCATTCGCCAGACTCAGCAAAAATCTGGCTGCGGTCATGCCAGCCCACGTTATCTACCCGCAAGTGGATTCACAGCCTGCAGGTTTCTCCCGCCGCTGGTTGCAGGACATCCTGCGCGGCGAGTTGCAGTTTGACGGCGTGATCTTCAGCGACGATCTGTCGATGGCCGGCGCCCATGTGGTCGGGGACGCCGCCAGTCGTATCGAAGCAGCACTTAGTGCCGGTTGCGACATGGGCCTGGTCTGCAACGACCGCGCCGCCGCCGAGTTGGCCCTGAGCGCCGTACAACGGATGAAGGTCAAGCCATCCGCTCGCATCGCTCGGATGCGTGGTCAGGCGTTTGCCAGCACCGACTACCGTCAGGATCCGCGCTGGCTCACCGCTATCGGCGCGCTGAAAGAAGCGCAACTGATCGATTGAGGATTTTTCGTTATGACGGTTTACGCAATCATCGGTGGCACCGGCCTGACCCAGCTTGAAGGTTTGACCATTCGCCAATCGCTGGCGGTGGACACCCCTTACGGCGCGCCGTCGGCCGACGTGCAAATTGGCGAATATGCCGGCAAGGAAGTGCTGTTCCTTGCTCGTCACGGCCACCCGCATCGTTTCCCGCCGCACAAGGTCAACTACCGCGCCAATCTGTGGGCGCTGAAGCAGGCTGGCGCCGAGGCGATCATCGCGGTCAATGCCGTTGGCGGGATTCATCCGGCGATGGTCACCGGGCATTTTTGCGTACCGCATCAGATCGTCGATTACACCAGCGGGCGCGAGCACACTTACTTCGCCGATGATCTGGATCATGTCACTCACATAGATTTCAGCTTCCCCTACAGCGAGCCGCTGCGTCAGCAACTGATCGCTGCGCTGGCTGCGGAAGGTTGCGAGTACAGCGATCAGGGTGTCTACGCCTGCACCCAAGGCCCGCGTCTGGAGACTGTTGCGGAGATCGTGCGTCTGGAACGTGATGGTTGCGACATCGTTGGCATGACCGGCATGCCGGAAGCGGCGCTGGCCCGTGAGCTGGATCTGGATTACGCCTGTCTGGCGCTGGTGGTGAATCCGGCGGCGGGCAAGACCACCGAAGTGATCACAATGGCCGAGATCGAGCAGGCGTTGCATGACGGAATGGGTAAGGTGAAGTCGGCGCTGGCGCGGGTGCTCAAGGGCTGAGTCTGGCTCTGAACCGAGTCGACTTCATCGCGAGCAGGCTCACTCCTACAGGGGATTTGTGAAAATCACAGATCAATTGTAGGAGCCAGCTTGCCAGCGATAGCTTTCTTGCGGATGCCAAAGATCTCAGCGTTTTTCGAGCTTATCCGGCAACGGCGCAAACAGCGCTTCAATGTCATCACTCTGCAATTTCCAGTCGCCAGCCTTGCGTCCATCCAGTACGCCCGCAGCCAAGTCGGACTTTTCCTTCTGCAAGTGCTGAATCTTCTCTTCGACCGTGCCCCGGGCAATCATCTTGTAGACGAACACCGGTTTCTCCTGCCCGATTCGATACGCTCGATCGGTTGCTTGATTCTCCGTCGCCGGGTTCCACCACGGGTCGTAATGAATCACCGTATCTGCTTCCGTCAGGTTCAACCCCACACCACCGGCCTTCAGGCTGATCAGAAAAATCTGACGCTTGCCGCTCTGAAACTCCTTCACCGGCGTGCGTCGATCCCGGGTCTGCCCGGTCAGCAAAGCGTAGGAGATATTGCGTTTTTTCAACTCGTTCTCGATCAGTGACAGCATCGAAGTGAACTGCGAAAACAGCAAAATCCGCCGACCCTCTTCGAACAACTCCTCAAGCATTTCCATCAGGCTGTCGAGCTTGCCCGAGGTGCTGCCGCGAGCGGGCAGGGTGGCGTCGTTGACCAGGCGCAAATCACAGCAGACCTGACGCAACTTGAGCAACGCCTCAAGGATGATGATCTGGCTGCGCGCCACCCCTTTGCGCGTGATCTCGTCGCGGACTTTCTTGTCCATTGCCAAACGCATGGTTTCGTACACGTCGCGTTGGGCTTCGTTGAGATCGACCCAATGGATGATTTCAGTCTTCGGCGGTAGTTCGGTGGCTACCTGCTCTTTGGTGCGGCGCAGCAGAAACGGTTTTATCCGACCGTTGAGGTGCTGAAGTCTGACTTCACTGCCGCGCTTTTCAATCGGCACTCGGTAATCGGCGTTGAAGTTTTTGACGTCGCCGAGCCAGCCGGGCAGCAGGAAATGAAACAGCGACCACAGTTCGCCGAGGTGATTTTCCAGCGGCGTACCGCTCAGGCACAGGCGCTGGCGCGCATTCAGTTCACGGGCTGCCTGAGCCGCTTTGCTGTTCGGGTTCTTGATGTACTGCGCTTCATCCAGCACCAGTACATGCAGCGGCTGTTTGGCCAGAATATCGACATCCTTGGGCAGCAGGGCGTAGGTGGTGAGGATCAGGTCGAAGCCGGCCAGGTTGTCGAAGTGCTTTTTGCGACTGGCTCCGTACAGCGCGACCACTTTCAGTTGCGGCGTAAAGTGCGCCGCTTCATCGAGCCAGTTCGGAATCAGGCTGGTCGGCATCACCACCATGCACGGCCGATTCAGACGTCCAGCGTTCTTCTCGCTGAGAATGTGCGCCAGAGTCTGTAGGGTTTTACCCAGACCCATGTCATCGGCAAGAATCCCGCCGACTTCCAGTTGCCGCAGCGATTGCATCCAGCTCAAACCTTCGAGCTGATAGGGGCGCAGCGTCGCGTTCAAGCCTTCTGGCGCCTCTGTGCTGAAATCACGGATGTCGCGCAGGCGCTGGGCGAACGTGCGGATCTGCTCGCCGCCTTCCCAAAGCAGCGGAATGCCTTCCAACGAGTTCAGGCGTGTGGCGTCGGCCTTGCTCAGGCGCAGGGTGGTTTCGCCGGGCTCTTGCAGATAGAACTCGCCGAGGGTCGCCAGCACCGGTTTCAGTCGGCCCAGCGGAAGCGCAACCTGCAACGGCCCGTGTTCGATATTGCGCTGGGGAACATTGACCAGAATCAGCTCGTCGTCGCGCCGGCGCGCGAGGCGTTCCGGATTGAGAATCTCGGCGTGCGAGCGCATTAGATTGAGCAGAATCGGCAGCAGGCTCAGGCGCTCGCCGTTGACGATGATGCCCAGTTCCAGATCAAACCAGTCGCGCTCCGGCGCCTGTTCGACGGTGGCGTACCAGTCATCGACTGCGGTCAGGTCGAAGCCGAACTCCTCATCGATCTGCAATTCCCAGCCCTGCGTGCGCAGCTTCGGCAGATCGTTGAGGGTAAAGGTCAGCCATGCGCTGTCATTGACCATCTCATAGAGTTCGCCGGCGCTTTCCGGGAGTGCTTTGCTTTGGCGCGTGGCAATGCGGAAACCGAGTATTCGTAACTGTTCGCGGTAGGACTGTTCGACTTCCGGATGGCGTTTTATCCGCAGCGTCTGGGTTTCCTGACGAATCAGGATGTCGCTGTTTTTCTGTCCGCTGACGTATTCGTCCAGATAACTGAACGACAGCGCTGCGCGATGTTGAATGTAGCGCTGCATCTTGCCATTGCGTGGTTCGAAGGCGCTGAACTCGACACTGGCCAGCCAGAGGCGTGGCACCGGCTGCACGTTGTCGACCAACACCTGCGGCGGCGCTTTCGGGCTGCGGTTTTCCAGCACGGCCTGAAGTTTTTCCAGTAGTTCGGCATCTTTGGCGGCGGCGGGGTAGTCGAGGGTTTCCTGGATTTTCAGCAGCACCGCTGCGCAGTGCTTGCAGTTGCTGCGAACCGGGCAAGTGCATGCCGCGTCGACCAGCAGCAGGGTGCTTTTTGCCGACTCGCGCAGTTGAATGGTCTGGCGGTAGACGTTACCGCCAGAGCCTTCGCAACTGGCGGTGATGGTCGCATCGCCGACCTGGGCGATGCGTACCCGGTTTTCCAGAGCGTAGCGGCGGCCACGCTCCAGGCTTTGTTCCTTGAATCGGCTGACCCAGGAGGGTGCCAATGGTTTACTCAGGGGCGGGGACATAAGGACTTCGATCAGTCCGGAATGGCTTCAGGCGCTTCCCGTGGCGCAGGCGCCGTCAGGGAAGTGATCTTGATCAGCAGGGCCAGGTGGCCGTTGTCGAGATAATTGAGTTGGCCGTTTTTTGTGTGGCTGTCCTGTTTCAGGCGTTCACTGGCAGTGACCATACCGTTGCTGTCGATCTGATTGACCCAGAAGTCGGCAGCCACGTCGGTGAAACGCCCGAGTTTCATCTCAAGTGTGCCCTCGATCGGGAACTGGCCGAACTGTTCCTGGCCGTCGCTGACCGCTACTTTCGCCGGTGCCTCGCCGAGAGTTTGCTGCCAGGCCTTGTGCATCAACACGCTGTACTCCCCGCTGGCGGTGAGTTTTGCGGCAACTTCACCCAGTGCAGGCGTGCGCTTGGTTTCATCGCCAAGTCGTTGTGCGCCGGCGGCCCAGTCTTCCGGCGCGGCGCGGCTGATAATGGCCGGTACGGCGTTCTGACGGACCAGAATCATTTCGACTTGATACGTATCATCGGCAAATGCCGTGGGTGCTACCAAGGTCAGTAGCAAAGTCAGTGAGCGAAACAGGCGCATGCGGCGTCCTTTCAAGCAGTTTTCGGAATGAGGCGCTCGAACAGCGCCTCTACAGTATTAAAGCGCTCTTCCGGGCGCTCCATCGGCACCTGAAACTTGAACATCGTGGCGCCTTCGAATTTGTAGCGTTTGGGCTGGCTCTGGATCAGCTTGATCAAGGTCATCGGGTCGACCGGCGTCTGCGCGGCGAACTCGATGCGGCCACCTTGCGGGCCACCATCGACCTTCTTGATGCCCAGCTGTTCGGCCTGCAGTTTCAAGGCCGTGATGCGCACCAGATTTTTGGTCGGTTCCGGCAGCAGACCGAAGCGGTCGATCATCTCCACTTGCAGATCCTTCAGGCCTTCCTCATCGGTGGCCGAGGCGATGCGCTTGTACAGGATCAGGCGGGCGTGCACGTCCGGCAGATAATCTTCCGGAATCAGCGCCGGCACCCGCAGGTTGACTTCCGGGCCGCCGCCGAGCGGTTGATCGAGGTTCGGCTGTTCGCCCTTGCGGATCGATTTGACCGCGCGCTCGAGCATTTCCATATACAAAGTGAAGCCCACCGCCTGAATCTGGCCGCTCTGACCATCGCCAAGCAATTCACCGGCGCCACGGATTTCCAGATCGTTGGTGGCCAGCACGAAACCGGCACCGAGATCTTGAGTATTGGCGATCGCCTCCAGACGTTTTTCCGCGTCCGAAGTGATTTGCTGGCGCGGCGGCGTCAGCAGGTACGCATATGCCTGGTGGTGACTGCGGCCGACGCGACCGCGCAACTGGTGCAGTTGCGCCAGGCCGAACTTGTCGGCGCGCTCGATGATGATGGTGTTGGCGCTCGGCACGTCGATGCCGGTCTCGATAATGGTCGAGGCGATCAGCACGTTGAAGCGCTTGTGATAGAAGTCGCTCATCACCTGTTCGAGTTCGCGTTCGCGCATCTGCCCGTGACCGATGCCGATCCGCGCTTCCGGTACCAGTTCGGCAAGGTCGGCGGCGCATTTCTCGATGGTTTTAACATCGTTGTGCAGGTAGTAAACCTGGCCGCCACGCAGCAGTTCTCGGAGCAGGGCCTCTTTGACCGTGCTTTTGTTCTGTTCCATAACGAAGGTGCGCACTGACAGGCGTCGGGCCGGCGGCGTAGCGATGATCGACAGGTCGCGCATGCCCGACACCGCCATGTTCAGCGTGCGCGGAATCGGTGTGGCGGTCAGGGTGAGGATGTCGACTTCGCTGCGCAGGGCCTTGAGCTGCTCTTTCTGGCGCACACCAAAGCGGTGTTCTTCGTCGATGATCACCAAACCCAGGTTTTTGATCTTCACATCGTCGGAAAGCAGCTTGTGTGTACCGATGACGATGTCGATCTTGCCTTCCGCCAGATCGGCAATCGCCGCGTTCACTTCCTTGGTCGACTTGAAGCGGCTCATTACTTCCACGGTCACCGGCCAGTCGGCGAAGCGGTCGCGGAAGCTGTTGTAGTGTTGCTGAGCGAGCAGGGTGGTCGGCACCAGAATCGCAACCTGGCGGCCGCCGTGCACGGCGATAAACGCCGCACGCATGGCCACTTCGGTCTTGCCGAAACCAACGTCACCGCAGACCAGGCGATCCATCGGTTTCGGCGCGAGCATGTCTTCGCGAACGGCCTCGATGGTGGATTGCTGGTCAGGGGTCTCTTCGAACGGGAAGCCTGCGCTGAACGTTGCGTAGTCGGCTTTCGGGTCAGCGAACGCGTAGCCTTCGCGAGCGGCGCGGCGGGCATAGATGTCGAGCAACTCGGCAGCAACGTCACGCACCTGTTCGGCGGCTTTGCGTTTGGCTTTCTGCCAGGTCTCGGAACCGAGGCGATGCAGTGGAGCCAGAGAGTCGTCGCTGCCGGTGTAACGGGCGATCAAGTGCAGGTTGGCCACCGGCACGTAGAGTTTGGCGTTCTCGGCGTATTCGAGGGTGAGGAATTCGGCAGCCTGATTATCGATTTCCAGAATCGTCAGGCCCAGATAGCGGCCGACACCGTGGTCAATGTGCACCACCGGTGCGCCTTCGCGCAGCTCGGTGAGGTTCTTGATGACGGCGTCATTGTTGCCGTCGGCGCGCTTCTCGCGGCGGCGACGTTGCATGACGCGCTGACCGAACAGCGGGCTTTCCGCGACCAGTGCCAGCGCCGGGTCATCCAGCATCAGGCCTTCGTCAAGCGGGGCAATGGTGATTGCCAGGCGATCCTTGCTCGCGACGAAGTCCGGCCAGCTGTCGACGGTTTTCGGCCGCAGCTTCAAGCGTTCGAGCAACTCCAGCAAGACTTCGCGACGGCCTGCGGATTCGGCGGTAAACAGCACGCGTCCGGGGAATTCGTCGAGGAAGGTCGAAAGTGCCGCCAGCGGTTGTGTGGCTTTGGCTTCGATTGCCAGATTCGGCAATGCCTGAGCGGGGAAGCGTTCGCGACCGACACCGGTTTCCACGTCCTGCTGACTGGCAACCACGCGCGGCCAGCTTTTGAGGCGGGCAAAACAGTCTTCTACCGGCAGGAACAATTCGGCGGGTGGCAATAAAGGCCGCGATGGATCGACGCGGCGTTCTTCATAGCGGTTGCGCACGTCGTTCCAGAAGTTCTCTGCCGCTTGCTCGATGCCCGGTAGCGAGAACACTTGCGTGTCCTGGGGCAGGTAATCGAACAGGGTCGAGGTTTCGTCGAAGAACAGCGGCAGGTAGTACTCGATACCGGCCGGGGTGATGCCGCTGCTCAAATCCTGAAAGATCGGGCAGCGCCGGAAGTCGACGTCAAAACGCTCGCGGAAACGCGCCTTGAAGCGAGTCACCGCATCTTTTTGCAGCGGGAACTCACGTGCCGGCAGCAGCTTGACCGAATCGACCTTGTCGATGGAACGCTGGTTTTCCGGATCGAAGGTGCGCAGGGTTTCGATTTCGTCATCGAACAGATCAATGCGATACGGCAGCTTGCTGCCCATCGGGAAGAGATCGATCAGCGCGCCGCGAACCGTGAATTCACCGTGCTCATAGACGGTGTCGACGTAGCGATAGCCACTGGCTTCAAGTCGCGAGCGCATTTGCTCGACATCGAGCTTCTGGCCGACGTCCAGTACCAGGCTGCTGCCGAGCAGGAATTTGGTCGGCGCCAGACGATGCAGGGCCGTGGTGATCGGCACCACCAGTACGCCATGCGCCAGTTCCGGCAGTCTGTACAGGCTGGCGATGCGTTGGGAAATGATGTCCTGGTGCGGCGAAAACAGGTCGTAAGGCAGGGTTTCCCAGTCGGGGAAATGCAGAACGGGCAAATCCGGGGCGAAGAAACTCAGCTCCTGTTCCAGCCGTTCGGCACTCTGGCTGTCGGCGGTCAGTAGCAGGGTGAAGCGCTTGGCAGCGCTGGCAGCCTCGGCAATCGCCAGGCTCAGGGCGGCACCGGGCAGATTGCCCCAGTGCTGTTTACCTGCCTCGGCAGGGAGAAGCGGTAGACGCAGAACAGGCACGGAAGGTTGAGCTCCAGGCGTTGCGACAAAGTCGGTAATTGTAGCGGCGTCCGATGCTGCCTGTCAGTTGCAGACTGCGTCTATCTTCGCTGTTTCGGCAAAATGTAGTGGTAACCATAAAAACGAGCACTTTTTTTAGGGTTATGTAGTGCCGAAACGGGGTGGTGTTACGGAGGGTTACAGACATCGTCTAACAGTCGTCGAAAAATTGACTGTGCTGGAGGCCCCGGTTTTACTGGTCTGGCGAGGGGCGTAATTTTTTTGAACGGAATTTTGTTACCGATTGCGCGACAAGCGCGCATTGCTACAAGAGGTTCTGGGCGGCATAATGTAGCCCCTTTTTTCTGCCCCTACATGTGGAAGGTTCCCGTGACTCAGAAGCCCGACCAGTGTCTTGGTGAATGGATCGACCGTGAAGCACTCGCAGAAGCGATGATCCCGCTTATCGGTCAGCTCTACCGCAATAACAATGTGGTGAGCTCGATCTATGGCCGCAGCCTGATCAACCAGTCTGTCATCGCGATTCTCAAAGCTCACCGCTTTGCTCGCCATCGTTCCTCCGACGATAGCGAACTCTCCGTCCACGAAACATTCCCACTGCTCAAAGCCATGAGCGAGCTCAAGCTCGGCGCGGCTTCGGTGGATCTGGGCAAGTTGGCGTTCAAATTCCGCAATGAGGCCAATGGCCGCACTGCCGAGCAGTTCGTCCGCGAAGAAATGGCTGACGTGGTTGGCCAGCAAAACGCTTCGGCCCGCAAAGGCACTGACGTTGTGCTGTACGGCTTCGGTCGTATCGGCCGTCTGCTGGCGCGCATCCTTATCGAGAAAACCGGTGGCGGCGACGGTCTGCGTCTGCGGGCCATCGTGGTGCGCAAGGGCGCCGACAACGACCTGACCAAGCGCGCCAGCCTGCTGCGTCGCGATTCGGTACATGGTTCGTTCAACGGCACCATCACCATCGACGAAGAAAACAACACCATCACCGCCAACGGTAACCTGATCCAGGTGATCTACGCGAAGAACCCGACCGAGGTGGATTACACCCAGTACGGCATCAAAGACGCGCTGCTGGTGGACAACACCGGTGTATGGCGTGACGCTGATGGCCTGGGTCAGCACCTGGCGTGCCCGGGTATCGACCGCGTTGTTCTGACCGCGCCTGGCAAAGGCAAGCTGAAGAACATCGTTCACGGCATCAACCATGGTGAAATCACCGCTGACGACAAGATCGTGTCCGCTGCTTCCTGCACCACCAACGCCATCGTGCCGGTGCTGAAGGCTGTAAATGACAAGTTCGGCATCATCAACGGTCACGTCGAAACCGTTCACTCGTACACCAACGACCAGAACCTGATCGACAACTTCCACAAGGGCGATCGCCGTGGTCGTTCCGCTGCGCTGAACATGGTCATCACCGAGACCGGTGCTGCCACCGCTGCTGCCAAGGCTCTGCCTGAGCTGGCCGGCAAGCTGACCGGTAACGCGATCCGCGTTCCAACGCCGAACGTGTCGATGGCCATTCTCAACCTGAACCTTGAGAAAGCTGCTACCCGTGAAGAGATGAACGAGTACCTGCGCTACATGGCGCTGCACTCCGATCTGCACAAGCAAATCGACTTCGTCAACTCGCAGGAAGTGGTGTCCACTGACTTCGTTGGCTCGCGCCACGCCGGTGTGGTCGATGCTGAAGCGACCATCGTTCAGGACAACCGCGTTGTTCTGTACGTTTGGTACGACAACGAGTTCGGCTACAGCTGCCAGGTTGTTCGCGTGATGGAAGACATGGCCGGTGTTAACCCGCCAGCGTTCCCGCGCTAAGCCTTAGCTGCAAATGAAAACGCCCCGACTTGTGTCGGGGCGTTTTTGTTTGTGTGCCTTTTAGCGCTGTGCTGTCAGCACCGGCCCCTTCGCGAGCAGGCTCGCTCCCACACTGGATCTGTGTCGTTCAGAAAATCCCCTGTGGGAGCGAGCCTGCTCGCGAAAGCGTCCTATCAGGCACCGCCAGGCACAGCCGCTTGCGCCGTGCGCAGTTCATGCTTGTTGCCCCGGAACAACACCAGTGTCGCAATCAACCCCAGCACCGCCGCACCGCTGAGCCAGATCCCCGGCGCAGCCTTGTTATCCAGCACATGGATCAGATAAGTACACGCTGCCGGCGTAAATCCACCGAAGGTCGCGGTCGCGAGACTGTAGGCCAACGAGAAGCCGGTCGTACGAACCTCTACCGGCATGATCTCGGTCAGCGCCACCACCATCGCGCCGTTGTACGAACCGTACAGGAACGATAACCACAGCTCGACGATCAGCAAATGGCTGAAGCTCGGATTCGCCACCAGCCACGAAAGGGCAGGGTAAGCAGTCAGAATCGCCAGAATCGTCGCCGCCAGCAGTAGGGGTTTGCGTCCGATCTTGTCAGACACCGAGCCCATCACCGGCAGCCAGAAGAAGTTCGACAGGCCGATGCACACCGTCACCAGCAACGCATCCAGATCCGATAAATGCAGTTCAGACTTGCCGAACGTCGGGGTGTAGGCGGTGATCAAGTAGAACGAAACCGTGGTCATCACTACCAGCGCCATGCCGGCGAGGACGATGCCGAAGTTCTGGCCGATCGAGCGGACGATTTCCTGCAAGGTAGGACGATGTTTGCGCGCCTGGAATTCCGGGGTTTCCTCCAGTGAACGACGAATCACGAAGATCACCGGCACAATCATGCAGCCGATCAGGAACGGCACGCGCCAGCCCCAGTCGCCCATTTGCTCCGGGCTCAGCCAGTGGTTGAGACCGACGCCGAGCAGTCCAGCGAACACCACGGCCGCTTGTTGGCTGGCGGACTGCCAACTGACAAAAAAGCCTTTGCGGCCCGGCGTGGAAATTTCTGCCAGATAAACCGAAACACCGCCCAGTTCGACCCCCGCCGAGAAGCCTTGCAGCAAGCGTCCAAGCAACACCAGCAAGGGGGCGGCGACGCCGAGCGTTGCGTAACCGGGGACGCAGGCAATCAGCACGGTGCCGGCGGCCATCATCGCCAGGGTGATGATCAGGCCCTTGCGACGGCCATGGCGGTCGATATAGGCGCCCAGAAAGATTGCGCCGAGTGGGCGCATCAGGAAGCCGGCACCGAAGGTTGCCAGCGAAAGCATCAGGGAGGCGAAGGCGCTGTCGGTCGGGAAGAAAGTCTTGGCGATCGCCGTGGCGTAGAAGCCGTAGACCATGAAGTCGAACATTTCGAGAAAATTGCCGCTGACAATGCGAAAAATCGCTTTGCCGTTGCCGGTCGTGGAAGACATTTCGGGGTACTCACTATAAATCTTGTAAGAAAGCGTTTCGCTCGTATCCCATAATGGCCGGCGTGCTTTTGCGGGGAGATGAAGAATTGTTAACTGGACGGTGGCAGGGGGTTGTGGTCTTGGCGGTCGTTTTGTCCGGCTGCGGCAAAGGCGACTCCATGGAGAGCATTGGCGGTCCGACCATGGGCAGCACGTATTCGATCAAATACGTACGTCATGCAGGTCTTGTTGATCCTGCAAAAGTTCGTAGCGAAGTGGAGGGTATCCTCGGCGAAGTCGAGCGGCAGATGTCCACTTATCGCAGTGACTCGGACATCGAGCAATTCAACGCATTGCCCGCTAACAGTTGTCAGAAGATGCCCGTCCCTGTCCTCGAATTGATTCGCGTCGGCGAACAACTTTCAGCACAAAGCGAAGGTTCCTACGACCTGACTGTCGAGCCGCTGATGAATCTCTGGGGCTTCGGCCCGCAAGGTCGTGAAGAAAAAATCCCTGGCTCCTCCGCACTGGCCGAGGTGCTGCAGCGAGTCGGTCATCAACATTTGCATATCGACGGTGATCGGTTGTGCAAGGACGCCGCCGTCGAAGTCGACTTCAACAGCATCGCCGCCGGTTATGCCGTCGACACCATCGCCGCCAGACTTGATGCCATGGGCATCCACGATTACCTCGCCGAGGCCACGGGTGAACTCAAGGCCAAGGGCAAAAAAATCGATGGCTCACCCTGGCGCATTGCCTTGGAAGAGCCCCGTGATGATCAGCAAGTCGCCGAGCGCATCATCAATGTCGATGGCTACGGCGTTTCCACCTCCGGCGATTACCGCAACTATTTCCTGCAAGATGGGCGGCGCTATTCCCACACTTTCGATGCGCGTAGCGGTGCACCTGTCCTGCATGATCTTGCGTCAGTCACGGTGATTCATCCTTCAGCGTTGATGGCCGATGGACTATCGACGCTGTTGCTGATTCTCGGGCCTGAAAGGGCTTGGGACTATGCCGAAAAACACGACATTGGTGCATTCTTTGTGATTCGTGCCGATACAGGTTTTGTTATCCGCACCAGCAAGGCTTTCGAAAGGTTCAGTGGCGTAAAAACTGACTGAGGACAATACGAAAGCTGGCGTTGTAGTGCAGGCAAAAGTAGCCTACGACGCGACCAAGGGTTAATGTGCGCGGCGTTGACGCTTCTATAGACTGTGTCCGGGTTCATCACTGGCCCCCAATTGTTCCTTCGCGCCGCCGTTCGGCGTGATTTAGCCGCAGGTGCTGCTGGCACCGCGGCCTGTTCTGAGGAGTACGCATGGCTGTCTACAACTACGACGTGGTGGTGCTGGGTTCCGGCCCGGCGGGAGAAGGCGCGGCAATGAACGCCGCCAAAGCAGGGCGCAAGGTCGCGATGGTCGACAGCCGTCGTCAGGTCGGCGGCAACTGCACCCACCTCGGTACCATCCCGTCCAAGGCACTGCGTCACTCGGTGCGGCAGATCATGCAGTTCAACACCAACCCCATGTTCCGGGCCATCGGCGAGCCGCGCTGGTTCTCTTTCCCGGACGTGTTGAAAAGCGCCGAGAAAGTCATCTCCAAACAAGTCGCATCGCGCACCGGCTACTACGCCCGTAACCGCGTCGACGTGTTCTTCGGAACCGGCAGCTTCGCCGACGAGCAAACCATCGAAGTGGTTTGTGCCAACGGCGTGGTCGAGAAGCTGGTGGCCAAGCACATCATCATCGCCACCGGTTCGCGCCCGTATCGCCCGGCGGACATCGATTTCCACCACCCGCGTATCTACGATAGCGACACCATCCTCAGCCTCGGCCACACCCCGCGCAAACTGATCGTTTATGGCGCTGGCGTGATTGGTTGCGAATACGCTTCGATCTTCAGCGGTCTGGGTGTACTGGTCGAGTTGGTGGATAACCGCGGTCAGTTGCTGAGCTTCCTCGACTCGGAAATCTCCCAGGCGTTGAGCTACCACTTCAGCAACAACAACATCACCGTGCGCCACAACGAAGACTACGACCGTGTCGAAGGCGTCGACAACGGTGTGATCCTGCACCTCAAGTCCGGCAAGAAGATCAAGGCCGATGCCTTGCTCTGGTGCAACGGCCGTACCGGTAACACTGATCAGTTAGGTCTGGAAAACATCGGCGTCAAGGTCAACAGCCGTGGTCAGATCGAAGTCGACGAGGCCTATCGCACCTGCGTGCCGAACATCTACGGCGCTGGCGATGTAATCGGCTGGCCGAGCCTGGCCAGCGCTGCTCACGACCAGGGCCGTTCGGCTGCTGGCAGCATCGTTGATAACGGAAGCTGGCGCTTTGTGAATGATGTGCCGACCGGCATCTACACCATTCCGGAGATCAGCTCGATCGGCAAGAACGAGCAGGAGCTGACGCAGGCCAAGGTGCCGTACGAAGTCGGCAAGGCGTTCTTCAAGAGCATGGCGCGCGCGCAGATTGCCGGCGAGCCGCAAGGCATGCTGAAGATCCTGTTCCACCGTGAAACCCTGGAAGTGCTGGGCGTTCACTGCTTCGGTTATCAGGCGTCGGAGATCGTGCACATCGGTCAGGCGATCATGAACCAGCCGGGTGAGTTGAACACTCTGAAGTACTTCGTCAACACGACGTTCAACTACCCGACCATGGCCGAAGCCTATCGGGTAGCGGCGTACGATGGCCTCAACCGGCTTTTTTGAGGGGCTCCGGCCGGTGGCCTGAGCCGGCCGGGGAGACCGATTTCAGCAATTCTCGAGGGTGGCAGTGGCCAAACCGGGAAAGTCTGTAATCAGGCTGTCAACGCCGAAGTCGGCGAGTCTGCGCATCAGCGCAGGCTCGTTGACGGTCCACACCGACACATGCAGCCCCTGACGCTGCGCCTTCTGCAGGCGTTCCGGCGTACACAGCGTCCAGTTCAGCGCAAGAATCTCACAGCCATAGCTTTGGGCGACCTTCAACGGGTCGAGCCAGGCGTACTCGGCTACCAGTCCGCGCGACACGTCCGGCACGAGATCCAGCGCCGCTTTCAATACTTCCCGCGAACTTGAAGTGATCGTCACCTTGTCCAGCAAGCCGTGGCGCTGAGCCATTTCACGAATCGCCAACACGGTGGTTGCCGCGCGGGTGCGTGAAGCGCTTTTGACTTCAAGCTGCCAGTGCTCGAAATCACACTTCTCGAACAGCTCTTCCAGCGTCGGAATCGGGCATGGCTTGATCCAGCCCGGGCCGCCCTTGCGCGCGTCGTATGTCACCAGTTCTGCGGCGCTGTGCTCGACGACTTTGCCGCGACGCTCGGTGGTGCGTTTTAAGGTGGGGTCATGGATGACCATCAACTCGCCGTCCTTGGACAGGTGCAAGTCAAGTTCGCAGCGGCGCACGCCGTGCTTGAGACATTCCTGAAAACTGCTCAGGGTGTTTTCCGGTGCTTCGCCCTTGGCGCCGCGGTGGCCGTAGATGAGGGTCACGGTTCTTCCTTAATTTAAATGCCTGATTCGTTCTGTTCGCGGGCCAGACGTCGTTCCTGGGCCTGCTTCTGCAAGATATAACGAGCGAGCAGTTGGCGTTGGGCATCGGTCAGGTGTTCGAACTCGGTGCCGACGTCGTAGCCGTCGCCCTTGCGGTCGCAATGGGTGACGCGTGCACGCAACAGCAAGCCCAGCGCTTGCGGCATCAGCACCAGTTTTACCGACAGATGCGCGCCGGCAGCAATTGGCGTCGGATACTGAAAGTCGATCCCGCCTTCGGAGATGATCACCGGTTGCGGCTCACCGATATGGCCGAGCACGGTCAGTGCGACCACCTGGCTGAGCAGGTCGATGCGTTTGTTCTGGGATTTGAGGAACGCGGCGATGGCACGATCGCGCTCGCTGATCTGGCGCAACAGGTGTTGCGACTCGAATTCGCTCAGGTGCAGTTCGCTGAGCAGGTTGAAGAGCGGGGAAGCATCCTGCAACACTTCCTGGCCTGCGGCTTCGGGAGCGGACAGGGGCCGAATTTCCAGTGCGATCGTGTCCTCGATACGGTAGTATTCGCGGCGATCTTCTTCATCTAATGTCGACATGGCGAACCCATGGTAGCGGCGGTGGTCTGAGTGTAAAGCTGGTTATCGACCCCCGCCACAAGGACGTTCCTTTTCCCTCCGAACAAGCCCCGACATGTTCAGACCTCTCTTCGTATTTATCGGCACGCGTTATACCCGTGCAAAGCGTCGCAATCATTTTGTGTCATTCATTTCCCTGACTTCGATGATCGGGCTCGCCCTTGGCGTGGTCGTGATGATCGTCGTGCTTTCGGTGATGAACGGCTTCGATCATGAGATGCGCACCCGCGTGCTGGGCATGGTGCCCCACGCAACCATCGAATCCACTGAGCCGATCAACGATTGGCAAAGCCTGGCCACCCGGGTCAAGCAGAACCCGCAGGTGACGGCGGTTGCGCCGTTCACTCAGATGCAGGGCCTGCTGACCAATAACGGTCAGGTGTCCAAGGTGTTGCTCAATGCCATCGACCCTGCGCTTGAGCGCAACGTGTCGATCATCGACAACTTCATGAAGCAGGGCAAACTCGACGATTTGACGCCGGGCAGCTTCGGCATCGTGATTGGCGACAAGGCCGCGACCAAGCTTGGCGTGGGCATTGGCGACAAGGTCACCTTTGTCGCCCCGGAGGTCAGCGTGACCCCGGCCGGCATGTTCCCGCGCATGAAGCGCTTCACCGTGGTCGGCATTTTCCATGTCGGCGCCGGCGAGCTCGACGGTTATCTGGGCGTCACCAACCTGCAGGATCTGGCGAAAATGCATCGCTGGAAACCTGATCAGGTGCAGGGCATCCGTTTGAAATTCGACGATCTGTTTCAGGCGCCACGCGTAGCCTGGAACATCGCCCAGCAGCTCGGCGAAGACCATTACTACGCCCGCGACTGGACCCGTACCCACGGCAACCTGTATCAGGCCATCCGCATGGAGAAAGCCATGATCGGTCTGCTGTTGCTGCTGATCGTTGCGGTGGCGGCGTTCAACATCATTTCCACGCTGGTGATGGTGGTGAACGACAAGAAGGGTGATATCGCCATTCTGCGCACCTTGGGTGCGACGCCGGGCACGATCATGCGTACGTTCATGGTGCAGGGCACGGTGATCGGTGTGGTCGGCACGGCGATTGGCGCGGTGGTCGGGATCTTCGCTGCGCTCAACGTCAGCGCGGCGATTTCGGCCCTGGAAGGGCTGATCGGCCACAAATTCCTTAATGCTGACGTGTATTTCATTGATTATCTTCCGTCGCAGGTGCAGAGCCAGGATGTGGTCATGGTCTGCGCGGCTGCGTTGGTCTTGAGTTTCCTCGCCACCCTGTATCCCGCCTGGCGTGCCGCGCGCACCCAGCCGGCGGAGGCGCTACGTTATGAGTGAGTCGGGCATGAGTGAAAAAGCAATCTTGAGCTGCCGCAACCTGGGCAAATCCTACGAGGAAGGCCCGGAGTCGGTGCAAGTGCTGGCCGGTCTGCAACTGGAGTTGCACCCGGGCGAGCGTGTGGCGATCGTCGGCACTTCGGGATCGGGCAAAAGTACTTTGCTCAACCTGTTGGGCGGCCTCGATACGCCAACCAAGGGCAGCGTCTGGCTCGACGGTGAAGAGCTGTCGGCCCTGAGCGAGAAGAAACGTGGTCTGCTGCGTAACCGCGCGCTGGGTTTCGTTTACCAATTCCACCACCTGCTGCCGGAATTCACTGCGCTGGAAAACGTCTGCATGCCGCTGCTGATCGGCACGACGCCGATCCCGGAAGCGCGCCAACGCGCCACGGCGTTGCTGGAGCGGGTAGGGCTGGGCCACCGCCTGGAGCACAAGCCGGCGGAACTGTCCGGTGGTGAGCGTCAGCGTGTAGCCATCGCCCGCGCCCTGGTGAACAAGCCGGGTCTGGTGATGCTCGATGAGCCGACCGGCAACCTCGACTCCCACACCGCCCAGGGCATTCAGGATTTGATGCTGGAACTCAGCACCTCGATGCGCACCGCGTTCCTGGTGGTGACCCACGACATGAACCTGGCCCGCCAGATGGATCGCGTCCTGCACTTGCAGGAAGGTTGCCTGACGCCCATCTGATTGGCTGAAACCCGGCGTCTGAAAAGGCGTCGGGTCTTTTATTTTTATACGGTGCCCCAGCGAATGTTCAGACCGTTATCGATCTTTATCGGCACGCGCTATACCCGCGCCAAGCGCCGCAATCGCTTTGTTTCGTTCATTTCGATGACCTCGATGATCGGCCTCGCCCTCGGCGTTTTGGCGATGATCGTGGTGTTATCGGTGATGAACGGCTTCCAGCGTGAAATGAGCTCGCGCATCCTCGGTATGGTGCCGCACGCGACCATCGTCGGCGTCAAACCGATTGATGACTGGCAGCCCGTGGCTGCCGCTGCCATGAAAAACCCAGAAGTCACCGCCGCCGTGCCGTTCACGGAGATGGAAGGCATGCTCTCCTACAAAGGCCTGATGCAGCCGATCCAGATCAGCGGCGTCGATCCGGCCCAGGAAGGCAAGGTGTCGATTGTTGCCCAGCACATCGTTCAGGGGCGTCTCGATGCTCTGAAACCGGGCGAATTCGGCGTGGTGATCGGTGAAATCACCGCGCGCCGTTTCCGCTTGAATGTCGGCGACAAAATCACCCTGATCGTACCGGAAGTCAGCACCGCGCCGGGCGGCATTACGCCGCGCATGCAGCGCCTGAACGTGGTCGGCGTGTTCAAGGTCGGCGCTGAGCTGGACGGCTCGATGGGCCTGATCCACGTGGCCGATGCTGCGACGATGCAGCATTGGGAACCGAATCAGGTGCAGAGCGTGCGTCTGGCAGTGAAAGACCTGTATGCCGCGCCGAAAGTCTCCTCGGACATCGCCGCCGGCCTCGGTGCCGACTTCAAGGCTGACGACTGGACCCACACTCAGGGCAGTCTGTTCAGCGCGATGAAAATGGAAAAAACCATGATCGGCCTGCTGTTGCTGATGATCGTCGCGGTAGCAGCGTTCAACATCATCGCAACCCTGATCATGGTGGTGAATGACAAGGGCGCGGACATCGCGATCCTGCGTACCATCGGCGCTACACCCCGGCAGATCATGGCGATCTTCATGGTGCAGGGCACGGTGATCGGGATTGTCGGGACGTTGATTGGCGGCGTGTTGGGCGTGATCGCGGCGCTGAACGTCAGTGAACTGGTCGGCTGGGTCGAGCGGGTGACCGGGCAACACATTTTCAGTTCGGATGTGTATTTCGTCAGCAATCTGCCTTCCGAATTGCAGGGCGGTGATGTGCTGTTGATCTGCTCTGCCGGGTTCATTCTGAGCTTCCTAGCGACGGTGTACCCGGCCTGGCGGGCGGCAAAGATCGAGCCGGCGCATGCGCTGAGATATTCGTAAACTCTGAAATCGCCATCGCAGGCAAGCCCGCTCCCGCAGTGTTTTGCGTCGTTCACACAAAAGTGGTTCAACTCAATACCTGTGGGAACGGGCTTGCCCGCGATGAGGCCTGTACTGCCGGCCTCAATCTTCCTTGGGCAACTCAATCACAAACCGCGTCCAGCCCTCAGCCGATTCGCAATGAATCTGCCCACCATGGGCCCGGACAATCGATTGAGTAATCGCCAGCCCCAACCCCGCATGTTCACTGCTGCCTTCCTGCCGCGCCGGATCCGCCCGATAGAACCGGTCGAACAACCTCGGTAACAGGTCTGCCGAAATCCCTTCACCACTGTTCTCGACGGACATTCGCACTGCGTTCGCTTGATCGAGGATTGATAAGCGCACCACGCCTTCAGTCGGCGTAAACCGCAGCGCGTTATCCAGCAAGTTCGACAAGGCCCGGCGCAACATGCTGCGGTCACCTTCGATTCGTGCAAGCCCTTCACGACTCAGTGTCACCCCTGCGTCCTCAGCCAGGGGCGCAAAAAATTCAATCAGCGCATCGGCTTCGTCCGCCAACTCCAATGGCTCACGTTTGGGCATTAACAAACCGTGATCGGCCTTGGCCAGGTACAACATGTCGTTGACCAGTTGCGCCATCCATTGCAGTTCTTCGAGATTGCTGTGCAGCGCTTCGCGGTAATCCTCAATCGGCCGTGGGCGGGTGAGCGTGACTTGGGTGTGGGTCAGCAGGTTCGATAACGGCGTGCGCAGTTCATGGGCGATGTCGGCCGAAAACGCCGAAAGCCGCTGAAACGAGTCGTCGAGGCGTCCGAGCATGGCGTTGAAGCTGTGGGCCATTTCCGCAAGCTCTGGCGGCATTTGCGCTTCCGGCAGTCGGGCATTGAGCGACTGTGCCGAAATCCCACGGGCTACTGCGCTCATGCGACGCAACGGTCGCAAACCGCTGCGTGCTGCCCAAGCACCCAGCAGCGCGGTGGCCAGTGCTGACAATCCGACGGTCAGCCAGATCAAATGCTGCATACGTTGCAGGAAGTGTTGGTGATGGGTGATGTCCAGCAGCAGGGTCAATTGTGGCGAGTCGGTTTTATCCGTGTAGAGCGGGGCGTTGAGAACGCGGTAATCGGCGCCGTCATCGCTGATGGTCGACAGACCATTTTTTCGCGGCAAGTCTTGCGGAATGCGGGGCGAACTGTCGAACCAGCGCTGCCCTTGGGCCCCGGTGATACGCAGGGAAAGATCAGCCTGCCGGCTCAGCTCATCGGTCAGTCGTGCCTGGCTTTCACTGGGCTGAACATCCTGCAGGGCACGGCGCAGGCCGATCAGTTTGCTGTCCAGCTGTTGCTGGTCGAGTTCGATGAAGTGCGCCTCGCTGGCGCGGTTGAACAGTACCCCGGCAAACAGCGAAACCACGGCGGTACACGCGGCAAACAACAAGGCCAGGCGCGAACTCAGGGACAACCGGCGCATCAAGCTGAGCGCTCTTCAAGCACGTAACCCATGCCGCGCACGGTGTGGATCAGTTTGTTGGGGAATTCGTCATCGATCTTCAGGCGCAGTCGGCGGATGGCCACTTCGATGACATTGGTGTCACTGTCGAAATTCATGTCCCAGACCTGCGAGGCGATCAGCGATTTAGGCAGCACTTCGCCCTGGCGGCGCAGAAGCATCTCCAGCAGGGCGAATTCCTTGGCAGTCAGGTCGATGCGCTGGCCACTGCGTTCGACCCGGCGGCGAATCAGATCAAGGCGCAGGTCGGCCAGATGCAGACTGGTTTCTACAGCAACGGCGCTGCCACGCCGCAACAGGCTGCGCACCCGGGCCAACAGTTCGGAGAAGGCGAAAGGTTTGACCAGATAGTCGTCGGCGCCTAGTTCGAGGCCGTGCACTCTGTCCTCTACTGTGTCTTTGGCCGTCAGAAAAAGTACTGGCGTGTCGAGCCCGGCGCTGCGCACCGCTTGCAGGATCTGCCAGCCATTGCGTCCTGGCAGCATCACGTCGAGGATCAACAGCGCGTAATCACCGCTCAGGGCCAGTTGTTGGCCGCTGTTGCCGTCGGCCACCAGTTCGGTGTTGAAACCGGCCTCGGTCAGGCCCTGACGCAGGTATTGGCCGGTTTTCGCTTGGTCTTCGACGATCAACAGTTTCATGGGCGACTCGGTTTGTAGGAACTTAAGCTTTATAGCGTGAGAGCGGGCGACAAATGCCAACCTGACAAAGTTGTAATCTGTCTGTCAGGTAGATGCCAGCGCAGGCGCGCTAGAGTTTCCCACAGGCTGAACCTTATCTTGTGGGAGTACGACTATGTTTTTGCGCAAACCTTTGGCCTTGGCCGCGTGTTTGCTGGCGCCGAGCTCACCCGTTTGGGCAGGGCCGGCACACACCTACGACTTCGGCCAATCGGCGCCGGCGGCCAACGCCACGCGCAGCATCGAAGTGGTGATGGGCGACATGTCGTTCGATCCGAAAACCATTCAGGTCAAGGCTGGTGAGACCGTTCGCTTTGTGCTGGTGAATAAAGGTCAATTGCTACACGAATTCAACCTCGGTGACGCGGCGATGCACGCCGAGCATCAGCAGGAAATGTTGCAGATGCAGCAAAGTGGCATGCTCAAGCCTACCGGTATGAAAGAAATGTCCCACGATATGGCGGGCATGGATCACGCGGCGATGGGCCATGGCATGAAGCATGACGACCCGAACAGTGTGCTGGTCGAGCCGGGCAAAACCGCAGAGCTGACCTGGACCTTCAGCAAAGCAACCAGCCTTGAGTTTGCCTGCAACATTCCCGGTCATTATCAGGCGGGCATGGTCGGCAAACTGACTGTCAGTCAGTAAGCACTCAAAGGCGCGGGCAAAGGCTGGTAGAATCCGCTGATTATTCAGTCAGGTTTCCGCCATGCATCCCGCAGCCGAACATTCGCCGCTGGGCAAATCCAGCGAATACATCGCCACGTACACGCCGTCTCTGCTTTTCCCGATCCCGCGCACCGCGAAATGGGCCGAGTTGGGCCTGACCGCCGACACCCTGCCTTATAAGGGCGTGGATTTCTGGAACTGCTTCGAACTGTCGTGGCTGTTGCCGTCGGGCAAACCGGTGGTGGCCATCGGCGAGTTCAGCATTCCGGCGGATTCGCCGAACATCATCGAGTCGAAGTCGTTCAAGCTGTATCTGAACTCGCTGAACCAGACGCCGTTCGCTGACGTTGCCAGCCTGGAAGCGACGCTGGTCAAGGATCTGTCTGCCGCTGCCGGCAAACCGGTGGGCGTGCGGGTTCGCAGCCTCAAAGACGTAGAGACCGAAGGTGTCGTTGCGCTGCCTGGCGTGTGCATCGACGATCTGGATATCAGCGTCAGCAACTACGAGCATCCGCGCCCGGAACTGCTGCGTTGTGATGAATCGAAGGTTGTGGAGGAGAGCGTGCATAGCCACTTGCTCAAATCCAACTGCCCGGTGACCAGTCAGCCGGACTGGGGCAGTGTGGTGGTGGAATATCGCGGCGCGGCGCTGGATCATGCCAGTCTGCTGGAGTACATCGTCAGTTTCCGCCAGCACTCGGACTTCCATGAGCAGTGTGTCGAGCGGATCTTCCTCGATCTGCAGCGCTTGCTGAAACCGGAGAAGTTGACGGTGTTCGCGCGTTACGTGCGTCGCGGTGGGCTGGATATCAATCCTTATCGCAGCACCGAAAGCGTCCAACTGCCGAACCACCGCCTCGTGCGTCAATAAATAACCCTGTAGCAGCGCATTTCAAATTGCGCAAAAGAAAAGCCCTGCCAGCGATGGCAGGGCTTTTTTGTCTGTCGGGGAATCAGATCCCCATGCTGCCCAACGTATTGACGATGTTGCGCAGGGTGCCGGCAATGGTCGGATGATCGACTTCGAAACGTTCGACTGCCAGATTCACCCCATCGACGATGCTGGCGTCCTGAGTTGCAGCCTCCAGTTTAATTTGAGATTCAACCTGCACCATCAGAGCACGCAGATCTTCCCGTTCGGCTTCCGACAGCGGCGGATTCTGATCCAGTTGCTCGCGCAGGGTATCGAGCTGTTTTTGAAGTTCTTGAGCGGGCATGGTGTTTTCCTTTTTATCGAGAGGCACTGGCATTGACCGCAGCCGCGCGCCAAAGGTCTATGGCTGACCTTTAGATTAATCCACTCTCGACCAGCCTGCATGATCCCGATCAGGGCTTTTCGCCTTTGAGGCGGCGCAGGCTGATGTCCGCCAGACAGGTTTCGAGCTCGCCCAGATGATCGATCACCGAGTGCACGCCGAGACCGAACAACTGCACCGTCGCCTTGCCGCGCAATTGTTCGCGCTCCTTTCGGCTCAGGGCCTGCCATTCGCCCGGCGCGAGCCCGCACAGCGAACCGCATGAGGCGAGACCGATTGTCCATAACCCGGCATTCAATCCCGATTGCAGCAATCGGGGTTCGCCGCTGACGAGTACGCAGCCGTCGAGACTGGCGACGTTCAAGTTCATCAGCGCTTGCCAACAGGCGTTGGGAGCAGGCCATGGATTGACTGTTGCTGAATGTTGCGCTGGCTTGATCCACGCCGGCAAAGAAGCCGACAGCGGTTGTGCAAGGGCGGGGGGCAACTCATCAAGCCAGGCGCACGGAATCTGCTGGCGCTGCAAAGCGAGCACGCTGTCCAGCGCGCCGAGTGTGGCATCGGCATGCTCGGGCAGGGCGACACCGCCTTGTCGGGCGCGGGCACCGAAATCCACCAGACAACCGCTGAGGCCGAACAGCACGGCAGTCAGTCCGGGGGCAGTGAGGGGCAAGGTTTCGGCGTGTGGCATGGCAACGTCCCTGAAATAACGATGAGGCTAGGGCGTGCTGGTGACAGTTGGATGACAACTGTGTGAAAGGCGACGTAGGAGGCGTCCCACAGATGCCTTAATTCGCGGACTGCCCAAAAGGCCTTTTACGCTTATACTAGCGCTCTTAACGCCCAGGCCCCGATGCCCGCGCCAGTACAAATCCAAGGAGTTTTTCTATGCGCTGGAGCCCTCCGCTCGCTCAGCTTTGTGTATATGCCGGCCTGTTGCTGGCGCCGTTGGCTGCCCAGGCCGCCACGGAAGAAGACCCTTGGGAAAGCGTTAACCGTCCGATCTTCCAGTTCAACGACTTCGTTGATACCTACGCGCTCAAGCCGTTGGCACAGGGTTATGAGTTCGTGACACCGCAATTTGTCGAAGACGGCATCCACAACATGTTCCGCAACGTCGGTGATGTCACCAACCTGGCGAACAACATCCTGCAGGCCAAACCGGCGGCGGCTGGCGTCGACACTGCGCGCCTGATCTTCAACACCACGTTCGGTCTGCTTGGCTTCTTCGACGTCGGCACCAAAATGGGCCTGAACCGCAGCGACGAAGATTTCGGCCAGACCCTCGGCTATTGGGGTGTGGGTAGCGGCCCTTACGTGATGCTGCCATTGATGGGGCCAAGTACTTTGCGAGACGCGCCATCCAAGTACGTCGACGGCTATACCGGCCCGTACCGTTATATCAACGACGTGCCAGTGCGTAACTCGGTGTTTGGTCTGAATATCGTCGACACCCGTGCCAGCCTGTTGTCGAGCGAGAAGCTGATCAGTGGCGACAAGTACACCTTCATCCGCAACGCCTACTTGCAGAACCGCGAGTTCAAGGTGAAGGATGGCCAGGTTGAAGATGACTTTTAATCTCGACCAGTAAGAAGAAGGCGACCCTCGGGTCGCCTTTTTTATGTGTGCGCTTATTTCATCTGCAGAATAGTCAGGCCGAGCTTCTGGCCGCCGCCATCCTGCGCCCGGACCCAGACTACTTCGGTATCGGCTTCAAGCCCGCTGAGTGCTGCATGCTCGGAATCGATGCGCACGCTCAAACGATCACTTACCGCGAACTGGCGCGGCGCCTCGATCTGCATGCCACTGCTGGAGAGATCGATACACACCGCTGACACTTGATCCCCTTCATGAATCAACACGACATCGGCATCGACCCGCATGCGGATGAAATCGCGTTTTTCGCTGTAGTCCCGGCCGGTTTGACTCATGGCTTCGTCCTTCCATTGGGTTACGGTTTGAGCCGTTCTTATAACTCTCGGTGATTTGACAAGTAAAGTCGTCAAGCGACCATCGGCGCATGCTTGAAACGCCCCGCGGATGGGAGTACCGTCTGCGCCTTAGAAGGGCACCTCTGGTGCAACCGTGTACGGAGCAAACGCTCTAAAGCGGTGCAGCAGAGAGGCTAGAAGCGAATCCAGTAGTCAGTGCAGGGCCTGTCGCCCCGCCAACTACGCCAACCTAATTCTGGCGCCGTTTGCCCACATGCCAAAAACCAGTGCCACGCTGCTGATAATCGATGATGACGAAGTAGTGCGCGCGAGCCTCGCGGCCTATTTGGAAGACAGTGGTTTCAGCGTCCTGCAGGCCAGCAACGGCCAACAGGGTCTTCAGGTATTCGAGCAAGACAAGCCCGACCTGGTCATCTGCGATCTGCGCATGCCGCAGATGGGCGGTCTCGAACTCATCCGTCAGGTCACCGAGCGGTCGCCGCAAACGCCGGTGATCGTGGTGTCGGGTGCCGGCGTGATGAACGACGCGGTCGAAGCCCTGCGCCTGGGCGCGGCGGATTACCTGATCAAGCCTCTTGAAGATCTGGCTGTGCTCGAGCATTCCGTGCGCCGGGCCCTGGATCGTGCGCGCCTGCTGCTGGAGAACCAGCGCTATCGCGAGAAGCTGGAAAAGGCCAACCGCGAACTCGAAGCCAGCCTGAACCTGCTCCAGGAAGACCAGAACGCCGGTCGCCAGGTGCAGATGAACATGCTGCCGGAAAGTCCGTGGAGCATCGACGATTTCAAGTTTGCGCACCAGATCATCCCGTCGCTGTACCTGTCGGGTGATTTTGCCGACTATTTCCGCGTCGATGAGCGTCGGGTCGCGTTTTACCTGGCGGACGTATCGGGTCATGGCGCCTCTTCAGCCTTCGTCACCGTACTGCTGAAGTTCATGACCACGCGCTTGCTGTTCGAATCCAAGCGCAGCGGCACATTGCCGGAATTCAAGCCTTCGGAAGTCCTTGGCCATATCAACCGGGGACTGATCAGTTGTAAGCTGGGTAAACACGTCACAATGGTCGGTGGAGTCATCGACGAGGAGACCGGTTTGTTGACCTATAGCATTGGCGGCCATCTGCCTTTGCCTGTGTTGTACACGCCTGACAGTGTTCGTTATCTCGAAGGACGCGGTCTGCCGGTGGGCCTCTTCAATGAAGCCACCTACGAAGACCACGTACTTGAGCTGCCACCGACGTTCAGCCTGACGCTGATGTCTGATGGCATTCTGGATCTTTTGCCAGAACCTACGCTCAAAGAAAAAGAAGCGGCTTTGCCCGAACGGGTGAAGTCAGCGGGCGGCAGCCTGGATGGTCTGCGGCAAGTGTTTGGATTGGCCACGCTAGGGGAGATGCCGGATGATATCGCCCTGTTGGTGTTGAGCAGGAATCTTTAATGAGTACCGGTAGAATCCAGTTCGCCGAGCAGGACGGCACCTTCGTCCTGAAGTTCGTCGGTGAAGTTCGCCTGACCCTGTGTTCGGCGTTGGATGCGACTATTGAGAAAATCTTCACCGCGCTGAATTTCAACGCGATCGTGATCGATTTGACCGAAACCCGCAGCATCGACAGCACCACATTGGGCCTGCTGGCCAAATTGTCGATCCTGTCGCGGCAGAAGGTCGGCCTGCTGCCGACCGTCGTCACCACCCACGATGACATCACCCGTCTGCTGCAATCGATGGGTTTCGAGCAGGTGTTCAACATCGTCAACCACCCCGTGCCATGCCCGGAGTGCCTGGACGACCTGCCGGATCAGGATCAGTCGGAAGAGATTGTGCGGATCAAGGTGCTGGAAGCGCACAAGATCCTGATGGGGTTGAACGATTCCAATCGTGAAGCCTTCCATGATCTGGTGAATGCGCTCGAACGGCATTAAGCGCTAGCGCCCGCGAGAGCGCCGCAAATTTCCAGCAGCAACAAAAAAGGGCGAACCCATCAAGGTTCGCCCTTTTTGCATTCCAGCGACTCAGATCACAGCTTGGCTTGCAGCAATGCCTCAAGCTTTTCCTGATCACGGGCAAACTGACGGATGCCTTCAGCCAGTTTCTCGGTGGCCATCGCGTCTTCGTTGGACAACCAGCGGAACTGCGCTTCATTGAGGCTCAGACGCGCCTCACCGGCATGCCCCGGCGCCAGTTTGCGCTCCAGCTTGCCGGTGTCTGCCGCCAGCTTGTCGATCAGGTCCGGGCTGATGGTCAGGCGATCGCAGCCAGCCAGTTGTTCAATCTGGTTCAGGTTACGGAAGCTCGCACCCATCACCACGGTCTTGTAGTCATTGGCCTTGTAGTAGTTGTAGATGCGCGTAACCGACTGCACGCCTGGATCATCGGCACCGGTGTATTCATTGCCGTTGGCCTTTTTGTACCAGTCGTAGATGCGGCCCACGAACGGCGAGATCAGGAACACGCCAGCATCGGCGCACGCAGCAGCTTGTGCGAAGGAGAACAGCAGGGTCAGGTTGGTCTGAATGCCTTCCTTCTCCAGCACTTCGGCCGCGCGGATGCCTTCCCAGGTCGAGGCGATCTTGATCAGTACGCGGTCGCGGCCAATGCCGGCCTTGTCATAAAGCTCGATCAGGCGATGCGCTCGTTTCAGCACGGCGTCTTTATCGAACGACAGGCGCGCATCCACTTCAGTGGATATACGGCCTGGAATCACTTTCAGGATTTCCTGGCCCACCGCGACGCCGAAACGGTCGCTGGCCAGGCCCACATCGCCCTTGCAGTCGCTGACGCAGGCGTTCAGCAGTTCGGCGTAAGCAGGAATGGCCGCTGCCTTGAGCAGCAGGGAAGGGTTGGTGGTGGCGTCGACCGGCTTGACCCGGGCAATCGCTTCGAAGTCGCCGGTGTCGGCAACCACGGTGGTCATTTGTTTGAGTTGTTCCAGCTTGGAAGTCATGTGTGTGCTCTGTCCTGTGGGTTTGACGACATTACCCGAGCGCTGACAGCCACTCAAGGGCGGGTGCGTGTATCGAGGGCCCATGCGGCAACAACCGGGAAACGATTGTTTGAAAGGCAGGGCGCGGTATCGATGAATACGATGCCAAAACCGCTCACAGGTTCAACGCAACTGACCTGCGCACAGATCAGTCGCACGTGGCCTACTGGGCATTCAATTGCGTTTCGGCTGCCGCTTTCGCCGGTTTCGGTTGACCGTTCGAGGTGAGCAGGCCGAAGTTTTTCTCGCGATCGTTACTGCCCGAGTCACTGTTCTTCCATTCGTATATCGATGTCAGCGGGATGTTGAGCCTTTTAACATCGGTGATGAAGGCGCCGATTTTACTGGCTTGTCCGTCATTGCCGCCGTTAGAGGTCAGCGCCGAGATGCCCCATTCACTGATGACGCCGGGCAGGTGGAAGTTCTGCTGGATGAAAGTCTGTGCATTGCTGATCTGCGTGGCGGTCATGCCGTAGGGGTGATAGGAGATCGCGTTGAGGCATTTCGGGTATTCACTGACGATGCGGCTCAGCGCCACGGTTGAGGCGGAGCCCGCCGTCGGTGGCCGGGCGAAGCCGTAGCCGACCCGTGGCGTCGATTGCGGTTTGTCCTGCAGCGACTTGCACACGGCGCTCATGAACGGCACGAACGTCGTATCGAAATTACGAGTCGGCCAATAGGTTTCAAGGTCCGGCTCATTCCAGATTTCAATCGCCGCCAATTGTGCGCTGTAGGTTGTCTCCAGACCGGTCAGCGCGTTGGCAAAGGATTCGCCAGCCGTTGCCAGTTCAGCGGTATTGCCTGACGCCGAGGTCAGCGGCTTGATGGCGCGCACGGTCAGCAAAACTGGCAGGCCTGCGGATCTGGCCGCCGCAAAGGCATCACTGACCTGTTTCTGATAGGCCTTGGCGCTCAGGCTGTCGCTCCACACGCCGAAGCGCACAAAACTGAATCCGGCGGCCTTGATATGGGCGGCGTCTTCGGCGGTGAAGTTCTGGATCTTCACCTGAACGCCGATGGTTCTGGCGGGAAGGTTGGGGAACAGTTCACTGGCGTGAACTTGAGTAGCGGCGCTGAGCGCCAATAACACTGAGGCACTGAGCCGTTTGAGACGGGCTGATTTCATGTCGGTTCTCACAATGGGAATGACAACGGCGAATAGTTATCTCGTTACATGAATTACGAAACTAACAACGGCACTAAGTGCGTAAATGTTATTTTTTGTCAGGAAGTCATCACCCGAAAATCACAGTTATTTTTAGTCCGGTAATTCTGGTTGGGCCACATTTGGGCCTGTGGTACTTAATACGCTGTATTAACAGGGCGAATCTATTTCTGAGTGCAGGAAGATCTAGTGTGTTCATTAAAGTTCGCTCTAGATGTTGGCAGTTTGATATTACACAGGAAAGTAAACCTTGTTCAAAAAGATCCTTGTCGTCTGCGTGGGCAATATATGCCGTAGTCCGACAGCAGAACTTCTGCTGCGTAACGCGCTGGCCCCATCAGAGATCTCAGTGACCTCCGCAGGCCTTGCAGCACGTGTTGGCGAGGGCGTGGAAGCGTCGGCCCGGCAGGTTCTGGAGGACCACGGGCATCGCGCAGACGAATTCAGGGCGCGCCAACTGACGCCCGACATCGTCAATGAATCAGACCTGATTCTGGTCATGGAAAAACAACACGTAAATCAAGTATTGAAAATTGCCTCTCACGCCAGAGGCAAAGTGTTTTTGCTCGGCAAGTGGCAGAGCGAACGCGAAATACAAGATCCCTATCGTCAAGGCAAGGCCGCTTTTATTCATGCCCATGCATTGATTGAAGATGCTGTCAGCTCTTGGGCGCAACGTCTCGCACGTTGATGAATATTCTTCAGTTCAGTGAATGGTAAGAACAGACTTATGCAGTTACCGTCAGTAATCGCCAGCCGTGATAACGATCAAGACAGTATTGATCTGCTCGGCATATTCGGCAGTTTGATTGACCAGAAATGGTTGATCGGCGCGTTCACCGGCGCCTTCATGGCCGCCGGTGTTGCCTATGCAGTGTTGGCCACGCCCGTGTACCTGGCGAACGCGCTGGTGCAGGTCGAACCGAAAAAGAACGACATGCTCGGGTTTTCCGACCTCAACAGCATGCTCGGTGGGCAATCGCCGTCGGTGACCGAAATCGGCATCATCAAATCCCGCGCGGTGATCGGCAAAACCGTCGATGACCTGCGTCTGGATATCGACGTCACTCCCAACAGGTTCCCGGTTATTGGTGGTTTTCTCGCCCGCCGTTATCGCGGCGAAACCGAGTTCAGCGTCGCGCCGCCACGTTTTGGCTTCAACAGCTACGCGTGGGGCGGTGAGCGTCTGGAGTTTGCCCGCCTCAATCTGCCTAAAGAGTTGCTGGGCAAGAAACTCACGTTGATCGCTGGTGAGCAACATCACTTCCAGTTGTTCGATGACAACGACAACTTGCTGGTGGAAGGCGCGACGGGCGAAGCCTTCGCGCAGGACGGTGTGGAAGGGCTGATCACTCAGTTGGCAGCGAACCCCGGCACGCGTTTCGAAGTGGTGCGCAATCCACGGATCGTGACTGTCCAGAGTTATCAGGATGCGCTGGATATTTCCGAGCAAGGCAAGGAGTCGGGGATCATTCGCTTGGCGCTGGCCAGTAGCGACGCCGCGGAGGCGGTGAGGATCCTCAACAAGATCGCCGCGCTGTACGTCGAGCAAAACGTGCGACGCACTTCGGCCGAAGCGGCGCAGAGCCTGGCCTTCCTGCAAAGCCAGTTGCCGCAGGTCAAACGCGATCTGGCCAAGGCCAGCGATGCGCTCAACGCCTACCAGACCCACGGCAAAACCGTAAATATCTCGCTGGAAACCCAATCGGTGCTCGGTCAGTCCGTGGCGCTCGAAACGCGGATTTCCGAGTTGCGAATGCAGCAGGCGGAGATGGATCGAAAATTCACCAAGCAGCATCCGGCCTACCGCGCGTTGATGTCGCAGATTGGCGAATTGACCCAACAACAGAAATCGCTGGAAGGCAAAGTCGGCGACCTGCCGGCCACGCAACAGGAATTGCTCAACCTGACCCGCGATGTCGAAGTTGCCTCGCAGATCTATACGCAACTGTTGAACAAATCCCAAGAGCTGGACATCGTCCGTGCCGGCGCTGTCGGCAACGTCCGTTTGGTGGATACGGCGGATGTCGACCTGACCAGCCCGGTCAAACCGAAAAAACCTTTGATCGTGCTCATCGCCACGTTCCTCGGCGCCTTCCTCGGCGTGGCGCTGGTGCTGCTGCGCAAATCCCTGAGTCGTGGTCTGGAAGGACCAGAGGCCATCGAGCAACTCGGCCTGCCGGTCTATGCGTCGATTCCCTACAGCGCACTGCAACAGGAAGAGGACGGGAAAAAAGGTCGCGCCCGCGACGGCGTCGACAAACCGGCGTACCTGCTGGCATTGCGCAACCCGACGGATCTGTCCATCGAATCGATCCGCAGCCTGCGCACCTGTCTGCATTTCGCGGGCCTGGACTCGACCAACAACCGCATCATGATTTCCGGGCCAAGCCCGCAGGTCGGCAAGACCTTCGTGTCCTCCAACCTCGCCGCCGTCATGGCGCAGAGCGGCCAGCGTGTGGTGCTGATCGATGCCGACATGCGCAAAGGGCATCTGCACAAGACCCTGAATGTACCGATCGAAAATGGTCTGTCGGACCTGCTGGTCAAACGCTGCAGCGTCGAACAGGCGATCAATAAAATCGAAGGCGCCGACCTGCACTTCATCAGTCGTGGCCAAGTACCGCCCAATCCTTCCGAGCTGTTGATGCACGCCAATTTCCGCGAGCTGCTGGCGCAACTCAGCGACATGTACGACGTGGTGATCATCGATACACCGCCGCTGCTGGCCGTGACCGACGCGGCGATTGTCGGCCGTGATGCGGGCATCAGCCTGATCGTCACGCGCTTCGGGGTGAACCCGGCCAAAGAAATCGAGCTGACCATTCGCCGCTTTGCCCAGAACGGCATCGAGCTCAAAGGCGCGGTATTCAACGGCGTCGAGAAGCGTGCCGCGAGCTATTACGGCAACGGTGGCTACGGCTATTACAACTACGAATACGCGTCCGACAAGTCCTGAGTTTCAGCGGTTGTCCTTACTTTTGAAGCGGGTGAATTGTGAAGAAAATACTGCACGTGGCTGAAACGATAAAAGGTGGCGTCGCGACGGTGATCCGCACGATTTCAACGTCCCCCGAAGACGACGCTGCCAACTATCAACTGGTTTATCTGGTCCCGCAGGATCAGGAAAAAGAGCTGCACGGCATCGCGCCGCAGCAGATCCGCACCTTCGCCCGAACCGGGCGGAATGTGCCGTCGCTGCTGCGTTTCGCCTGGCGCATGACCCAGGTGATGCTCAAGGAAAAACCCGATGTGGTGCATTTGCACAGCACTTTTTCCGGGGTGATTGGGCGTTGCGTTTGTGTGCTGCTGCGACCGTGGCGCAAGCCGAAAATCGTCTACTGCCCGCACGCCTTTTCGTTCCTGATGGAGAGTTCGCCGACCAAGCAGAAAGTCTATGCGTGGATCGAGCGGGTGTTGCAGAAGGTCACCGACGTGATCATTTGCGTCAGCCAGTACGAACTCGATAAAGCCGCGCGGTTCGGCATCGAGCGCAAGCGCATGAAGCTGATCTACAACGGCATTCATCACCGGGACGACGCGGCGAAAATCCACAATCCAGAGCCGATTCACCTGCTGTTTGTCGGTCGTCTCGACTATCAAAAAGGCTTCGACGTGTTGCTCAAGGCCTACGCCAAGGTGCAGCGCAACGATCTGAAACTGACCGTGGTGGGTAGCGCTGTCAACGAGGATGCGGTCGAGTGCCCACCGATGGACTCGGTTGAATACTTGCCGTGGGTTACGCCGAGTGAAGTGCACGCGCTGTATCAAAAGGCCGATGCGCTGATCGTCCCGAGTCGTTGGGAAGGCTTTGCCATGGTGCCACTGGAAGGCATGGCCATGGGGCTGCCGGTGATTGCCAGCAATTGCACGTCGTTGCCTGAACTGGTCACCGATGAAGTGTCCGGTTACGTCTTTCCCTCAGGTGACCACCAGGCACTCGCCGACGTGCTTTCGAAAATCCAGAAGCCAAGGTTGCTCGACCTCGGCAACGAAGGTCGCAGCATCGTCCGCGAGCGTTTCAGCGCCGCGTTGATGATTCGCCAGACCTACGATCTGTATCGCGCTCCCTCTTATTAAGTAGAACTCAAGCTTATGAACGTAACGATTTTGCATGGCTACAGTGCGTCCAACTCCGGTGACGGCCTGCTCGTCGATCTGGCCATTGCCCTGGTGCAGCGCAACTTTGGTGATGACACCGCGATCAGTGTCGTGGCTTCCGATCCCGAGTCCTTCAGCTATTTGCCGCACCCGCGTTTTGACGCGCCGGTGATGGCGGCCAAGGGGCTGGGACGGGTCAAGCAAGCCGTGTTTCTCAATCAGTCCTACGCGGGCCTCGCCGATCTGTTGAAAAAAACCGATCTGATCGTCGGCGTTGGCGGCGGCTACATGCGTTCGAAAAGCGCTTTTGAACACATCAAGCTGAAACTGGGTCACGCCAAGCAACTGGAAACCGCGATCCTCAGCAAGGTGCCGTCGGTGTACCTGCCGCAAAGCATCGGCCCATTCCACGGCGAGAGCAGCAAGATCGTCGAACACTATGCCAGCGCCGATGCGGTGTTCGTGCGTGACAATCGTTCCTCGGCGATTTTCGATGCCTGTGAAAACGTCTACCGTGCGCCGGATCTGGCCGTGCAGTCGCTTGCCAGCAAGATCCTTCAGCAACCCAAGTTCACCCGCTGCGCTTCGTCGCCAGCCACGGTGTGCGTGGTGCTGCGCAAGCCGCCGGAGTGGAGCAAGGAAAAGAAAGTCGCCTACGTCGCCAATCTGAAGTTGCTGCTGCAACGCCTGAAGAACAAAAGCAAAGTCGTCTGCGCCGTGCAAAGCGCCGTACGGGGTAACGATGACGGCGCGTTCTATCGCGAACTGGGCATCACCGAAGACCTGCTGTCGTTGAAGGCCACAATTGCCAAATATCAACCGGACCTGGTGATTTCCGTGCGTCTGCACGGCGCTATTGAATCGCTGCTGTCGGGCGTGCCGGCGTACCACATCAGCTATGAGCGCAAAGGCTTTGGCGCCTATCAGGACATGGGCGTCGAGGACTGGGTGATCAACGGCGGCGACATCGATGTCGACACCATCATCAACACGGTTTACGCACCGAACGCACTGTCGAACTTCGGCAAGCGCCTGACCGACACCTGCCGCGAGATCGAGGCAAAAACCGTGGCCATGGACGACATCATCAAAGGGATCGTTCGATGATATTTCGGCTACTGCTTCGCGGCGGTGCATTGGGCGCGAAGTTTTTGCTGGTGCTGGCCATCACCCATTTCCTCGGTTATGAGGCGTTGGGCTTTTACGGCGTGGTGGTTGCCGCGTCGTTGATCGCGTCGAAGTTCTACAGCGTCGGTTTCAGTTCCGAGATCAATCGGTTGATCAGCGTTGGCGGCAGTTCACGCCGGGTTGTCGACAAGGTTTTGCTGCTGTACCTGGCGGTGGGGCTGGTGTTGTCGCTGGTGACCGTGGGGATTTACTCACTGTTCCAGCAGGTTGATGCGCCCATCGCGCTGGTCACTTGCGTGACGCTGGTGTTGCTCACCGAACACCTGTCGTTCGAAATCAACTCGTTTGTGTTTTCCGCGCAGAAAGCCACGGCGGGCGCATTACTGTTCTTTATCAAGACCGGTCTGTGGGCGCTGTTGGCCGTAGGCGGGATGATGCTCGGCTGGGTGTCGGGAATTGCCAGTGTTTTGTGGCTGTGGGTGGTTGCCAACGTGTTGGTGATCATCGCCGGCTACCTGATCGTGGTGAACGTTCATCACGGGCGAGAGCCCGGAACACTGGCCACGGCGGCTGTGTGGAAGGCCGGGTTGCCTTTCTATTTCGGCACCGGGTTGATCGCATTGAGTCAGTACGCCGAGCGCTTTCTGATCGCCGACCTCGAACCCTACGCCAACCTCGGTAAATACGTGTACGCGTGGTCGGCGGCCAACACCTTGCAAGCGTTGTCTTACGCGGTGGTAGCGGTGGTCGGCATTCCGCTGCTGGCCAAGCGTTTTCAGGCTGAGCAGCAGCCGTTCACGGTCAAGCAACTGTTCGTGAACAAATGGGTTGCACGTTCGCTGGTGGTATCCGCTGCCGTGGCGGTGGCGATTTACCTGTTCTTCAACATCGTGCTCGATTACGTCGCCACCAGCGTGCCGCGTCCGGACAACGCGTTGCTTGCCGTACTGATCTTCTCCTTCGCCCTGCGCGCCATTGGTGACATCGTCTGGGGCGGATTGATTGCCTCGAAAAACAGTCGCGTCTCACTCGCCAGTGCGGCGTTGTGCTTGCTGGTTTCAGTGCCGGTCAGCTATGTGCTGATCAAGCACTATTCGATCTATGGCGCGGCCTGGGGCAACGTCTTCGCGATCATTGTGCAACTCGGCGTGATTGCTCTGTTGACCCGCGTGACCGGCACGAAAAAGGCTGCCGTGTCATGGGCCTGAAGCTGCCGTGCATCGAGTTTCGTGGCAAGAAACTCGATTCGTACGTCTCGTTCCTGATCCTCTTCACCGGGCTGTTTCTATCGGTGGCCATGCCGCTGTTGGTCCCGCGTGCTCCCGGGCCGGATGCCATGACGTTATGGTCGTCTTACGCCCGCGCCGACAACTGCAATTTCTGGAACCCGTTCTCGCCGGATCGCTCGTCCTACGAGTGTTCGGCGTTCCTGTTGCGGCCCACCGGGATCAACCTGACCAATGCCTGGGCCTACGGCATGTTCTGCAACTTTTTCCTCACGGCGATTCCGGTGGTGGTGTTCCGGCGCATGCCGCTGGCGATCTTCGGCACCCTGTGTCTGTGGGGCATTGTTCGCTCGTTTTTCCTTGAGAACCTGACCAAGGAAATCATTGTGTCGGTGGCGGTGTTGAGCATTTTGCTCAGCTCGTTGACGCGCAAATATCGCGGCGGTTTCTTCCTCTCGGCGGTGATCTACGGCGTGCTGATCCGGCCTTACTGGATTCTGTTTTCGCTGTCCTGGGTCGGCGTCTGCGTGATGAAGAAGTACGTCTCGCGGTTCACCTTCTTCCTGATGCTGTTCCTGTTTTACCTGGCGGTGGCCATGGCGATCCAGGTGGCGCTCGGGTTTCCGGTGTCGTCGATTCGCGCCAGCAACAACGAACTGCGCACGGCGGGGGAGGAGGGCTCGAAATCGTTGATCGTGTCCTGGCTCAGCGGCAGTGACTTTGTCTCGCAAGCGCTGGACTCGATGATCATCTTCTTCCGGCTGTCGTTCCCGGTGGAGCTGATCCTGCTGTCGGGGCCGGGTCAGGTGATCTTCGTGGCGTTGATGATCATGACCGCGTTGCTGCTGTTCAAAGTCATCACCTCGACCGATTACAAAGGCGCGCCCATCCAGACAAAACCCAAGGAACTGATCGCGATTCCGCTGGCGTTTTTGCTGGTGCAAGGCTTGTTCGAGCCGGACTTCGGCTCTTTCGCCCGACACTTCTCGATGGTGGTGCCAGTCCTGTTTGTGGGTCTGGGATTGATGCTGCGGGCGAACAAACCGGTGCAGGTTGAATCAAGAATTCTGAATTGAGGCAGGTGCTTTATGTCGAGCAAGAAAAAGTCCCTGGAGATCGAAACCCTGCGTGGCCTGGCGTGCCTGCTGTTGGTGCTCTATCACGTCATCGGCCCGTTGGGCGGTGGTTTGAAGATCGATCTGGGTTCGCCGTTCCGGGTGATCGCCGACTCGATGGTGTACGTGCGCATGCCGCTGTTCACCTTCATATCCGGGTACATCTATTCGATCTACAAAATCCGCGGAAATGACTTTTCGACGTTCTTTTCCGGCAAGGTGCGGCGGTTGATCGTGCCGCTGTTTTGCGTGGGCGTGCCGTTCTCCGTATTGCAAGCGGTGGGGCCGGGAGTGAACAAGGACGTCGGTGTGATCGACGCATTGTTGTCGTTCTGGGTGCCGATCAACCACTTCTGGTTCTTGCAGGCGGTGTTCATCATTTTCATGTTCGTCGGCCTGCTGGAATGGCGCGGTCTGCTGCGCTCGGCGACGCGTTTGTATTTGCTGTTTGCCTTTGCCGCCGTGGTGTTTTTGCTGCCGCCGTTCAAGTTCGATGCGTTCGGTATCAACGGCGCGATCTACCTGCTGCCGTTTTTTGTGGCAGGGATGATTGGGCAGGAAAATGTCGAGGCGTTGAAGCAACGGTTCAAGGTGATCGGGCCGCTGGTGTTTGTGCTGATCTCGCTGACGCTGCTGTATGTGGCGGCGATTGATCGCGAGGCGATTGTCGATCGCCGTAGTCTGATCGGTCTGATCGTGGGTTGTGTGTCGTGCATCGCGCTGCTATCCAGTGACATGCGTTCGAAGGCGCTGACTTGGCTCGGTGGCTATTCCTACGCGATCTTCCTGTTTCATGTGTTGTTCGCGGCCACATCGCGGTTTGTGCTGGGGCGGTTGGGCGTGAAGGATGAGAGCCTGCTGGTGTTCGGGGGTGTGGCCTGCGGCTTGCTCGGGCCGGTGCTGTTGTCGATGATTTTCAGTCGGTTCAACTTCACCTCCGTGCTGTTCCTCGGTGAGCGCGCGGCAAGCAAAAAACCGCCGGCGACCATCGCACCGGTGGCGCAAACCTGAGTCGTCGGAACACAAGTCCCCTGTAAGCGCTGCGGCACGCTGCGATCTTTTGATCTTGATTGTAAAAAACAAGGTCAAAAGATCGCAGCCTCGTTTCACTCGACAGCTCCTACAGAGGACTGGTGAACGCCACAGATCCAATGTGGGACCGAGCCTGCTCGCGAAGGGGCTCAAACAGACTGAAGGAATTTATGCATGTTGGCAGTTGATGACGCTCAGCCCGTTGCAGCGTCGGTGGTCGAGGTGGGGGATGCGCGCGAGCGCTTTGCCCAGTGGCGTGAAGGCAAGGCCGGCAAGGTGTTGGCGGTCTCGGTGATCGGCGACAGCTACAGCGCCGGGCAGGATTTCTATCTGAACAAACTGGTGCAGCGTGTGGCCGGGGAGGTGGGGTTCGCCGGTTCCGGCTACGTCGGCTTCAACCATGGCGCGGCACTGGGCGGCACCCATTTCAAATACACCCGCAGCAGCGAAAAGTACTTTGGTGGTGGCTGGGATGTCTCCGGCCTCGGCCAGGCCAGCCCCGACAGCCGCACGGTGACGGGGCGTCCCGGCGCCTGGTTGCAGATCGATGCCAACCCGACACCCAGGATCAACACGGCAGTCACTCAGGCGAAATTGCTCTATCTCGGCAATGGCGAATCCAGTGAGCTGCGCTATCGCTGGACGCCATCGGAAGACTGGAAGCCGTTGACGCTTGCCGGTTCCGGCGTTCAGGAAGTGCCATTGCCGGGCACGCGGACAGCCGCGGATTGGGCGTTCAAACTGGAAGTGGTGAAAGGCGCGCCGACGCTGTTCGGCGTGTGGATGAGTAATGATCAAAACGGTGTGCGGGTGTCGAAACTGGCGGCGTCCGGCGCGGCATCTGCTGACTTCTATCACAAGGATCCGCACTGGCAGATGCAGTGGAAAGCCGCCGTGTCGAAAATTCCCGCTGACGTTTATCTGATTATGCTCGGTGGCAACGATCAGGGCTTTGGGGTGAAACCCGAGGTGTATCTGCAGAACGTTCAGGGTCTGGTGGGAATGATCCGCGAGATCCAGCCGAAGGCGAGCATCAACCTGATCATGCGGCAAGACACCACGCGCTCCAGTGCCTATCCGATGTCGGCGTATGCGCAGGTTCTGCAACCCTGGGCGCATGAGCAGCACCTGGGTTACGCCAACCTGCAATGCGCCTTTGGCACCGACGTCAAACGCTATGCGGCCGCGATGATTGGTCCGGACAAGATTCATCCCGTCCCGGCTACGGGTGGAAAGGTGATTGCCGATTATTTCTATGGCTGGATCGTGGGTGGCCACACAGGCAATTGCGACACCCCCAAACCCCTGTAGGAGCTGCCGAAGGCTGCGATCTTTTGATCTTGAAAAACAAAATCAAAAGATCGCAGCCATCGACATCTCCTACAGAGGGGGGCGTGAATGATTCGAATGCGTCACTGGATACGTGAGTCAGGCGAAGGCGTCGACCTGATCGAGTAATTCCGTGAGCTTCTGCGGCATCAACCGCGTATCACATCGGGTTTCCACATTGATGATGATCGCCGGGTCGTTGCAGCAAATGCGCACGCGAAAGCGCCAGTCGGTGAAAATCACTTTCAGGCCATCGCGGTCGTCGATTTCCAGCGCCTGTTCGCCGTAAAGCGTTTTCAGATGGGCGAGCAGGGGATAGGGATCGGCCATCGGCCGGCGAATATCGCCGGACGAAGGAAACATGCCGATGCGCTCCACCAACAGGATGGTGCCCAGCCAGGACTCGTTGGCGCTGGGCAACGGCTGATGGCGTGACAGCCAACTCACCACCCCGAGGTTGCCCACCTCGCGTTCAATCTCTACGGAATGTTGTGCAATGTTCATGGTGACCTGCCTGAAGTGAAGAGTGGGCGTCGGGTGTTGGAGCCGTCTCAGCGGCCCTTGAGGTACACGTTTTCGTAGCAGAAGTTGGTCGCTTGCAGATATCCCTCGGCATCGCCGCAGTCGAAGCGCAGGCCCTTGAACTTGTAGGCCAGCACGCAACCGTTCTGCGCCTGTTTCATCAGCGCGTCGGTGATCTGGATCTCGCCACCCTTGCCCGGTTGGGTGTCGGCGATCAGGTCGAAAATGTCCGGGGTCAGGATGTAGCGGCCGATGATCGCCAGGTTGGACGGGGCGTCCTGTGGCGCCGGTTTTTCCACCATGTTGTTGACCCGGTAGATGCCGTCGGAAATCAGCTCGCCAGCGATCACACCGTACTTGTGCGTCTGGTCGGCCGGGACTTCCTGGATGGCGACGATCGAGCAGCGGAATTTCTTGTACAGCTGGATCATTTGCGCGAGAACGCCGTCACCTTCCAGGTTCAGGCACAGGTCATCGGCCAGCACTACGGCGAAGGGTTCGTCGCCGATCAATGGGCGACCGCTGAGAATGGCGTGGCCCAGGCCCTTCATTTCTACCTGGCGGGTGTAGGAGAACGTGCAGGTGTCGATCAGCTCACGGGTGCCAGCGAGAAACTTCTCTTTCTCGGTGCCGCGAATCTGGTGTTCCAGTTCATAGCTGATGTCGAAATGGTCTTCCAGCGCACGCTTGCCCCGGCCTGTGACGATTGCCATGTGTTGCAGGCCGGCGTCCCGAGCTTCTTCAACGGCGTACTCGATCAACGGTTTGTTGACGATCGGCAGCATCTCTTTCGGCATTGCTTTGGTGGCCGGCAAGAAACGCGTGCCGTAGCCGGCAGCGGGGAACAAACATTTACGAATCATAAAAGTATCCTGGACAGTCATGGAACACAGGCGTCGGTTGCGAGCCATAACGAATGGCTGCAAGTTTCAATGAGTATTGAAGGCTTACTTTAATACCTGAGTCAGGTTATTAATGGCAAACAGTGGAGGCAGTAAAACACGACAATGTTATGCGATGTCGGTTAGAGCGCTATTAGTTATTTTTAGTCGGTATCTGTTGATAGTGATGAGTGCACTTGCAGTGCTAATAAGTACCGGGCAATACAGTGTGACCTGCAAAAATAAATATTGCCAGTCATTGAACTAGTTTTGTTTTCGGTTGTTGTCGGCTTGTTTGTGTGGATTACGACACATCTCCACAACAACAGGCTTGACACGCTACTTGGCACTTATCCAATTACGGACCCGCGCTATGAAGATTCTGGTAACCGGTGGCGCCGGCTATATCGGCTCGCACACCACACTTGCTTTGCTTGAAGCAGGTTATGAAGTTGTCGTGCTGGATAATCTCTGCAACAGCAGCGACGCGGCATTGCATGCGGTGGAAGCCATCTGTGGCAAGAGCGCGCTGATGATTCGCGGTGATGTCTGCGACCGGGCGCTGCTTGACCGGATTTTCCAGGAGCATGCCATCGAGGCTGTGCTGCACTTCGCCGGGCTCAAAGCCGTCGGCGAGAGTGTGCGCAAGCCGCTGGCGTATTACGAAACCAACGTCAGTGGCAGCATCACGCTGTGTCAGGCGATGGCGGCGGCCGGGGTGTTCCGGCTGGTTTTCAGCTCTTCGGCGACGGTTTACGGCGAGCCTGAGCAGATGCCGATCCGCGAGGATTTCCCGACCGGCAATCCGACCAATCCCTACGGCCAATCCAAGCTGATTGTCGAAAACGTCCTGCGTGACCTGTGCCAGTCCGAACCGCGCTGGAGCATCGCCTTGCTGCGTTACTTCAACCCGATCGGCGCGCATCAGAGCGGTCAGATGGGCGAAGACCCGAACGGCATCCCCAATAATCTGGTGCCTTATATCAGCCAGGTCGCGGTGGGCAGCCTGCAAGAACTGTCGATTTTCGGCAACGATTACCCGACGGTCGACGGCACCGGCGTGCGTGACTACATCCACGTCGTGGACCTGGCGGACGGCCACCTGAAGGCTTTGCAGTCGATCACTGACCGCACAGGCATTCACACCTGGAACCTCGGTACCGGCGATGGCTACAGCGTGTTGCAAGTACTGCGCGCCTTCGAGCAGGCCTGCGGGCAGCCCGTGCCGTATCGAATGATGCCGCGTCGTTCGGGGGATATTGCCGAAAGTTGGGCCGACGCTTCAAAAGCAGAGCAAGAGTTGGGCTGGAAAGCCACGCGTAGTTTGCAGGACATGGTCACCGATACTTGGCGCTGGCAATCGAACCATCCCAAGGGTTATCTCGGCTGATGTCGTTTTGATGCGAAATGTTAGTTTCGGTCAGGTGTTAGATATCGTCGGGAAAATACGCTGGAAATGCCTTTTGCAAGTCCGTAGATATAAACCTGCCGTTCGACTTTTATCAGTTGGGTAAGACTGTGAAAGAACAACGGATCTTGTTCGCATTTTTCGCGGACTTGAACTCTACCACCTCTAACACCAATCGGTTTTTAACAGATTGAATGTTAGAAAGGAGTTGATATGAAGAAAGTGATGGCAGTTGCCCTGTTGACGATGTTGAGCAACTGGGCTGCCGCAGCTGAAGCACCGCTGACGGCGGTGACCAATGTAGGTGGCAGTGTGGCGGCTTCTCAAGCGCCAGCAGCCAGTACTGCAATGGTTGCCAGTGCAGTAGCGGCGTCCAACAGCGGTGGCAGTGCCAACGGCGGTACCACCGGCACCACAGGTACCACCGGTACAACCGGCACGCATAACTAACAGAAGTTTTGTTAGTGCAGTACAGGGTCGCCCGACGTAAGTCGGGTGACTTCTTTTTTAGATTCGCCCTTGAATAGCGTAGTGCCATTATGACTCGTAGTTTTTCTCTTTTAATGTTGGCAAGTCTCGCTTTACAAGGTTGCATGTTTTCCCCGGGCCAATACCTGAGCACCAGTGACATCACCCGCCAAGGGGCCAGTGAAAGCAGCCGGGTCGAGCTGATCCCGATCACCCCCAAGCTGATTTCCACCACCCGCGCCACGCACAAGCGTGAGTCGCTGCCGGCGGAGCTGTTGGCGACCCCGGCCGAGTACCGCATCGGTAACAACGATGTCTTGTACATCACGGTCTGGGATCACCCTGAGCTGACAGCCCCGTCCGGCGCGCAACAACAGATCGATGCCAACGGCCGGCTGGTGCGCTCCGACGGCACGCTGTATTACCCGTTCATCAAGGAAGTCCAGGCCGCCGGCCGGACTATCCAGCAACTGCGCGCGGACATCGAACAACGGCTGTCGGCGTTCATCGCCGAACCGCAGGTAGATGTCGCGGTACTGCGTTTCGCCAGTCAGAAAGTCGTGGTCACCGGCGCGGTGGCCAAGGGCGGCCCGCAAGCGATTTCGACCAACCCGCTGAGCGTGGTCGAGGCCCTCGGTTCCGCCGGTATCGATACCAACAATGCTGACTTGTCCGGTCTGACGCTGACGCGCAACGGCCGGGTTTATCCGCTGAATCTCGACTCGCTCAATCAGCAGGATTCCGAGTTGCAGGGCGTCTACCTCAAGGGTGGCGACCAGTTGTATCTGCCGTATAACGACAACAAGCGCATTTACGTCATGGGCGAGGTCAACCAGCCGCGCGCATTGAGCTTCAAGACCGCCACCATGAACCTGTCGGATGTGCTCGGCTCGGTGGGCGGCTTGAGCCAGACCACCTCCAACGGCAACGCGGTGTACGTCATTCGTGGCGTGGAAAATCTCGACGTGGAGCCGGCGAAGATCTACCAGTTGAACGCTGAATCGCCGACCGCCATGGCGCTCGCCACGCACTTCGAAGTGCGGCCCCAGGACGTTGTCTACGTCGGACCTGCCAACGTGACGCGCTGGAACCGCTTCATCAGCCAATTGGTGCCGTCGGCGTCGATTGTCGGGACCGGGGCTTCCGCTGCGAAGAACTGGAGCGAATACAGTAACAACAGCAAATAAGGCCGCCGACTGTGAACACGTTGAAAGTTGGCGTCTGCCTGAGTGCGGCCCTGTTGTTGTGTGGCTGCAACCCGCTGATGAGCGCTTCGTTGAACAACCTCAAGTCGGCGGTGATCGGGCCGGACGAGGTGGACGTGACCGCGGCCCAGGTGGCCGAGGTCAACTATCCGCAACTCAAACTGACCACGCCGTCCGGCTCTGGGGTGCTGGCGTTGGTGCGCGAGCGCGACGACCTGCAGTTCTGGGTCGCTTCCGGCAAACAAGTATTGCTGCTGCGCGATGGCCTCGCCGTGCGCAGCATTGGTCTGGGCCTGGAAGGGGATCTGGACGGCACACGCCTGTCGGATGACTCGCCGTTCAAACGAGGCCTGCATCAAGTTGCCGATGGCTTCACGACCCGGCGCTGGATCGATCTCTACAAGGGCCAGGAAGTCGGGGTGATCGTCAACAGTCGCTTCATCCGCCGCTCCACGCAAACCCTGGAAATTCTCAACAAGGAATACACCGTGCTGCGTGTCGATGAGCAGATTGACGCCCCGGCCATTGGCCTGAGTGCGACCAATCGTTATTGGGTCGATCCGCGTGACGGGTTCATCTTCAAGAGTGAGCAGCAACTGACCTCGCAATTGCGCGTCAGGATCATGCAACTGACCCCTGATCGCAGGCACCTGCCGTGAAGCGGCTCAGGATTCTATCGGCGTGCCTGTTGTTGATCAGCAGCGTCAGTCAGGCTGAAGTCACTGTCAGCGGCGACGTCGCCAACCCCGGCTCGGTCAAGCTACCGGCAGGCGGGCGCTTGCTCGATGTGATCAACGAGGCCGTACCGAATGCCGAAGGTTATTGGCTGGCGGGCGTGTTGTTGCGGCAGTCGTTGCTGGAAGAGCAGGCGCGGCTCAAGGCTGGCGTGTTGTTCGATCTGGACGTGCTGCAGCGCATGGCGTTGCTCTTCGACAAACCGAGCCGTGCAGCGCTGGCACTGCGTTTGACCGAGCAAGTGCGGCAGATGCAGGTAACGGGGCGGCAGGTTGCCGATCTCGATCCGGTCGCGGTGGAAGTCGGTTTCGCGCGCAACATTCGTCTCGACGATGGCGATCGCCTGATCTACCCCAAGCGGGTCGATGAGGTCGAAGTGCTCGGTGCTGTCGCCCAAACCTGCCACTTGCCGTATCAGCCGTTGCTTGAAGCGCGTGAATACCTGGAAGGCTGCACGCCACTGGACGATGCCGAAGCCGATTACCTGTGGCTGATTCAGCCCAACGGCGTGGTCCGGCGCGTCGGCATTGCACACTGGAATCGCGAGAGCGGGCACTTTCCAGTGGCCGGCAGCAAGATTCTGGTGCCGGTGAAAAATGATGATCTTGATCCGCCTGTCCCTGAGCTGAATCAGCAGTTGGCCGAATTGATTGCCACGCAGCTGGCCGAGGTGGTTCGTTGAATTTACGTTTTGCAGCTGTGTTGTTATTGCCGTGTGGTCTGGCGCATGCCGAACCGCGCATTACTCAAAATGACTTCGGTGGCACCGGCCTGTTGCAGACGCCGACAGCGCGCATGGCGCCGGCCGGCGAGTTGAGCGTCAACGCCAACCGCACCGAGCCGTACAGTCGCTACAGCGTGTCGCTGCAGCCGCTGGACTGGCTCGAAGGCTCCTTTCGCTACACCGCGATCACCAACCGGCCATACGGCTCCGAGGCCCTGAGCGGCAGCCAAAGCTATAAGGATAAGGCGGTCGACGCCAAAGTCCGGCTCTGGCAGGAGAGCCATTGGCTGCCCGATGTAGCCCTGGGCTTCCGAGATATCGGTGGTACGGGTTTGTTCTCCAGTGAATTCTTTGTCGCCAACAAGCGCTTCGACAATTTTGATTTCAGCGCCGGCATTGCCTGGGGTTATCTGGGCAATCGCGGCGACATCGACAACCCGTTGGGCTATGTCAGCGATCGCTTCGATACCCGGCCCGCCCTCGAAGGCACCGGTGACGTCAACTCGGGTTCGTACTTTCGCGGCAAGCCTTCGTTTTTCGGCGGGGTGAGTTATCAGACGCCTTGGGATCGGCTCAGCCTGAAACTCGAATACGAAGGCAACGACTACAAGCACGAGCCGAAGGACAACATCATCAAGCAGGACTCGCCGATCAACTTCGGCGCGGTGTTCAAAGTGGCGGATTCGGTCGATGTGAGCGCGGCGTGGGAGCGCGGCAATACGGCGATGTTCGGCATCACGTTCCACACCAATTTCGCCACCCGCAAGGCACCGGCCAAAACCTACGACCCCACCCCTGAACCGTTGCCGGCGAAGATGCCGACCACGTCGATGGAGCAAGTCGACTGGGCCAACGTCTCGCAGCGTTTGCAGCAGAACGCCGGATACAAGGTCGAGCGCATCAGCCAGCGTGATTCCGAATTGATCGTGTATGGCGAGCAGCAGCGTTACTTCCATTCGTCCAAGGCTGTCGGCCGTGCAAGCCGGATTCTGGATAACAGCGTCAACGACGACATTGACTGGTTCACCCTGGTCAACAAGCGCTACGACTTGCCGCTGGAAGAAACCAGCGTGCCGCGCCAGACCTTCCGCGAAGTGATCAACAACGAGGAACCGCTGCTGTCGCTGCACCGCACCACCGAGATCAATCCGGCGATGCCGCACAACGAGAAAACCCTCTACACCGAAGCGCCGCAGCACTTTAGTTATGGCGTCGGCCTCGGCTTCAAGCAGAACGTCGGCGGCCCGGATGGCTTTCTCTATCAATTGAGTGCCGACGCGGACGCCGAATACCGCTTCAACCGCAACACCTGGTGGAGCGGCTTGCTCAGCGCCAACCTGATCAACAACTTCGACAAATTCTCCTACGACGCACCCAGCGGCTTGCCGCGCGTGCGCACGGATTTGCGTCAGTACCTGACCGAGTCTGAAGTGACCATGCCGATGTTCCAGCTCAGCCATGCCGAGCAACTGGATAAAGACTGGTATGGCATGGTTTACGGCGGTTATCTGGAGTCGATGTTTGCCGGGGTAGGGGGCGAGGTGCTGTTTCGTCCGACCGGTGAGCGTTGGTCGGTGGGCGCGGATCTGAACTACGTGCGTCAGCGTGAGTTCGATCAGGGCTTTGGTCTGCGTGATTACTCGGTGGTCACCGGGCACATCACTGGCTATACGGATTTGCCTTACGACACGCTCGCAGCCATTAGCGTCGGCCGGTATCTGGCCGGTGACTGGGGCGGCACGCTGGATATTTCCCGCGAGTTCTCCAACGGCGTGCGCTTCGGCGCCTGGGCGACCATCACCACGGCCAGCAGTGCCGAGTACGGGGAAGGTAGCTTCGACAAAGGTCTCTATCTGTCGATCCCGTTCGACGAGATGATGAGTATGTCGACCATGCGCCGCGCCAACCTCGTCTGGGCACCATTGACCCGTGACGGTGGTGCGCGGCTCAATCGCGGTTACCAACTGCACTCGATGACCGATAGCCGCGATGACGACATGTTCTATCGCAACTTCGAGAAGATCACCGAGTAACTCAGCGTTCACCTTCAATCCCTGTGGGGAGCTGGCTCGCCGGCTCCCCACACCAGTCATGTGTCATCCCCAAAATCCCGGCCACCACAGATCCCTGTAGGAGTGAGCCTGCTCGCGATAGCGCCAGACCAGCCGACATCAACCTCGCCTGACACACCGCCATCGCGAGCAGGCTCACTCCTACATTGGTCATGGGGCGAACCTTAAGTCCCGATTCAGCGTAAAACCCTGTGGAAGCTGGCTTGCCAGCGATGACGGCGGCACATTCAGCATCAATGTTGACTGACCTGACGCTATCGCTGGCAAGCCAGCTCCCACAGGTTTCAATGGCGACCCCCAAATCCAGTTACAAGCCAGCTGCCACAGGGTTCATTCGTCACCTCAAATCCCAAGCACAAAAAAGGGGACTTTCGTCCCCTTGCGGTGTTGCCTTGCGTAATGCTGAACCTCAGTAAATATCCTTCGACAGCAACGTAAACGGTGTCTTCACCAGGATCTTCAAGTCCAGCCACAGCGACCAGCTATTGATGTACTGCAGATCAATCTCGACACGCTTCTGCATCTTGTCGATGGTGTCCGTCTCACCGCGGCAGCCGCTGATTTGAGCCAGCCCGGTAATGCCCGGTTTAATCCGGTGACGCGCCATGTAAGCGAGGATTTTCCCCGAGTAGAAATGGTTATGCGCGACGGCATGCGGACGTGGGCCAACCAGGGCCATGTGCCCTTGCAGCACGTTGAACAGTTGCGGCAACTCATCCAGCGAAGTGCGGCGGATGAACCGGCCAACAGGGGTGATGCGCGAGTCGTTGCGGCTGGCCTGTTTGACGTCTTTGTCATCGTGCACACGCATCGAGCGGAATTTCCAGACCTGAATCACCTTGCCGTTCCAGCCGTGGCGATCCTGCTTGAAGAACACCGGGCCTGGCGAGTTGATCTTCACCGCCAGGGCAATGATCGCCAACACCGGACTCAACATAATGATCGCCAGCAGCGCCACGGCTTTCTCCACCAGGCTTTTGCTCAGGGCAGCGGTCGGGCGGCTGGTCAGCGGGCTTTCGTTCAGGTAGATCGCCGGCAGGCCGTCCACGACTTTAACCGAGTGATTGAGCAGCGTCAGGCTGTTCAAGTCCGGCACCCATACCACATCGACGTTGGCACCGAGCAAATCGACATACATCGCTTCGATTTTTGCCGCTTCCGACAGGGGCAGGGTGATGTACAAACGGCGGATGTCGTGGGCCTTGATCAGCTCCAGCAACTGTTCCTGAGCACCGACGATGCGCGGGGCATCCGACTCCAGCGCAGGCACGCTACCGTTACTGATCAAACCTACCAGTGGCAGGTTCTCGATCTGGCTCAGCTTCTTCGCCAGGCCCAGCGCCAGCTCACCCGTACCAACGATCAGGGTCTTGTGCTCGCTTTTACGTGAACGCTGATAGAACTTCGAAAACGCATGCAACGGTGCATACAACAGCGCCTGTCCGAGGAAGCCATACACCGCCCAGCTGAGAATCACCTGTCGGGAAAACAGCTCATCGGCCTTGCAGATAAACGCGATGCACGCCAGCGCCGCCATGGTCATGGACCAGCCCATGAACAGGCGACCCAACCCCGTCAGATAGTTATCGCGTTTGCGATACACACCACTGAACGTATAAGCCGGCACCGAAGCCAGTACCGCCAGCGTTGCGCACATTCGGTAGTAGAACGCGACCGTACCGGTGTGCTGCTCGGCCAGTACAAACAACAGAGCAACGATAAATCCCTGTGCCAGCGCCCATTGGCCCCAAAAGGTCAGTCCCTTGAGGCCCGTGCTTCGATTGATACTGAGAGAAAGATCCATACGATATCCCCAAAAGACGTCCATTCAGGTTTCAACAGTTGAAAGCCGAGTTGTTAGTCAGAGTTATTGTTTTTGTTTTAACGAGTGTCCTGAGGTAACAACGCCGATATGCCGAACTGTCGTCAGTCAATAGACTAAGTTATTGCCGGGAATGGTGTCTGACGAGTTCTAACAAGATGGCACAATGCCAACTTTTTAATAATTAAATATTAGGGTGTTAGAAAAGGTCGCAGAGAAGGGGGTGAATAATCGAGGGGGTATTTGTTACTGTTTGATGGGTGGAGGCAGGGATTTTATTAATCAAGGGAGGTGAAGCCAAACAGAGTGCTCTTGTTGTTTTTGTAGTCGCACTGTTTTCTGTTTGATGTGTTCGCAGATATCGCTGTCTTTAAGCCACGATTTCTTGAATGAGGCAGTAGCCGCGGTTTCTTACAGCGCGGAACAGTCGCTCACCCTTACTGGCGCTTTTGAATTTGTCTTGCAGGCGACTCAGGCACATCTCCAGCCCGCGATATTGCTCCGGCTCTCGGCCGATGCTGAGGATCAACTCGTCGCGGCTGACTACACGCTCTTCGTGGTGCAGCATTTTTCTGACCAGTGCAGTTTCGAGCCCGGTGAGACTGATCTCCACGTCTTCTTTGATCAATGCGCCTTGATCATTGTCGAGGTGCCAGGTCTCAGTGTAAGGAGCGGCACTGTCGAGAGCGGGAGGCGGGTTGCCGGCTTCAGCGGTTATTACTGGAGTGCTGCGAAACGGAGTCGCCGATTGAGCGGCCAGCCATTCAGACTCAAGCGTGGCCAATATACGCTGGGTGTCATGTTCAATTGTGCGAGCGACATTTTTACGGGTGCCGCTTGGGTAAGTGAACTCCATCAGCACGGGGGCGGAAGAGGGCGAAGTAGCACCTTCAATAAACATTTGCGCCTGAGACGTGCCAAACGAATTGAATCGTTCGCTGGACAGAATGCTCTCAAGCTCACGCTGCGACGTTGTACTGTGAGTCACGACGACAAAATATTTTCTGGGGAGGGTTGTACTAGTTTCCATGTCTCTCTCCTTAACTGCGTACCAAAATTGGCTAAAAGGTAAATCGGCAGGCGAGCAATGACTTCCTTGGAAGTAATCGACAGGCAGGGTCTGGGCCCGAAAATGGCCCTCGATAAGTTCCACTCGTTCTGCTGCTATGTTGTTAAGTTTATTGTTATGTTGGCGCGCTCATTCAATCGCTTTTTTATTGGTAGGCGTGAAGTAGAACTAGAGCTATATGGCTGCATCAGACGATCCTTCGTAAGCATGCAAAAGGGTGGCTGCCCTTGAGTCAGGCAGTCGATATCAGACCGCGCATCAGGCGATAGCCATAGCCGCGGATACTCTGAATCGCGTTTGTACCATACATGTCCTTGATTTTTCCACGCAAGCGGCTGATTGATTTCTCCAGCGCCCTTGGGTCGTAGAAATTGGTATTGAGCCCCATGATGTTGGCAATTTCATCATGGCTGAGGATGTGGTTGCCGGTTTGCGCAAACGCTTCCAGGATCTTCATTTCAGCGAAAGAGATATCCAGCTTCTTGCTGGTGCTCATCAGACAGATACGAGTAGGGTCGAGCGTCAGATTGATATCTCTTTGCCATTCTTCACTGTTGAAGAACTCGGCAAGCAACTCGGCACCTTCGTCGGAAAGGGTATTGAGCTTGATACAAAAGTCCGCCCCGGCAAGAAAATACTTGATCTTGTTAAAGGCGCCGCGACCAGTGATGACCGCGCAAATGATGGGCTTCAAGTTATCGGTGCGCAGGTTCTCCACCAGCGCAAGATTGTCTTCAAGGGCTTGTGGGCTGTCGATCACAATGAAGATGGCCCGATATGAACCAGAGTGTTCATTCTGCTTATATGAGCTAGTGTACGAATTGGCATCAAGCGCCATGTCGGTGCGCACGTGCTTGGCGAGCAGCGCTCTAAAATGTTCAGCCACGCCACGGGTACGGCCCAGAGTAAGAACACCGGGTTCGTCGTTTGTCGGGCGCGGACTTCTAGTCGCCAAGTTCCCTGAGAGCATCATGCATTGACTCGAATTAGGTGCTGACATCGGGATGTTAAAGCACCGGTTCTCATCTGTGACTGACAATTGGTAACATTCGCGCAGTTTTTAGACGTGGCTCCCGAGTTTTCTAACAATAATTAAGCTTTTCAGGCTTTTAGTTGATTTTTTCGGGAGTGTGAACTAGTCGTTAGATGGTGGCAATATGGAATTGTGCCACTATTTTGAACTCAATGCGACAGCTTTGCTTATGTCCTTTGGCCACTGTCTGGCCATCCAAGAGAATGTGATATTGATCACACTTTATTGGGTGCGCAACTTTTTTCTATATAAAGGCCTAAATATTTCCCGAGTAGTTCGTAGGCGGACGATTACTAACATGGCTTGAGTGTGTCTTTTGATAAGACATATTCTGCGTCGCCTAGTCAGGCAACGGGTGTCGATATACCGATTGTTTCACTTCAGATACTCAATTCCTGAGTGCAGTTTAACGGGCCGCTCGCGATGAGCGCTCTGACGGAGGATTAATGGATTTCTGGACCTTTTTCCAGGTGTTGATTTTAGGTGCGGTAGAAGGCCTGACCGAGTTCCTGCCCATCTCAAGTACGGGCCACCAGATTATCGTCGCCGACTTGCTGGAATTCGGCGGTGAACGCGCCATGGCGTTCAACATCATTATTCAGCTGGGCGCCATTCTTGCGGTGGTCTGGGAGTTCCGGCCGAAGATCTTCGAAATCGTCAAAGGCCTGCCCACCGAACGCAACGCACAACGCTTCACCCTCAACCTGTTGATCGCCTTTCTTCCAGCGGTGGTTTTGGGCGTGCTGTTCGCTGATGCGATCCATGAATACCTGTTCAATCCGATCACCGTTGCCGTCGCGCTGGTCGTCGGTGGCATCGTCATGTTGTGGGCGGAACAGCGCAGCCATGTAGTGAGCGTCGATCATGTCGACGACATGCGTTGGTCTGACGCGCTGAAGATCGGTTTCGTACAATGCCTGGCGATGATTCCGGGCACCTCGCGCTCCGGCTCGACCATCATCGGCGGCCTGCTGTTCGGCCTCTCGCGCAAAGCCGCTACCGAGTTCTCGTTCTTCCTCGCCATGCCGACCATGGTCGGCGCCGCCGTGTACTCAGGCTACAAGTACCGAGACCTGTTCGAACAAAGCGACCTGCCAGTCTTCGCCCTCGGTTTTGTCACGGCGTTCATCTTCGCCATGATCGCCGTGCGCGGCCTGCTCAAGTTCATCGCCAACCACAGCTATGCCGCGTTCGCCTGGTATCGGATCGCATTTGGCTTGCTGATTCTGGCAACGTGGCAGTTTGGCTGGGTCAACTGGACAGCAGCGGCGGCAGGCTGATTACTGACGGCTGATCAACGCGGCGACGGCGAGGTCGTTTAACTCGCTGTCGGGCGACGCCTCGCGAAAGCGCTGCAAGGCTGAGGTGAAATACGCGGCTTGCAGCATGCCGTCGCTGGCGAGGTAATACCGCGCTGCTTCGATTTCCTCTACCGAGTAAACACGTTTGTTCAGCCCAGAGACCTCCGACGTCGCATAGAACGGCGACAACACCGTGGTCGCAATCATCAAACCGGTGAACTGAGTAATCTGTAGAGGGCTTTCCTCACCCGCGCCGCATAAAAAATCGCAGTGGGCATTGGCGCTTGCAGAAGCTGTAGAGAGTAGAGCGAGGAAGGTGAATCGCTTGAATGACACAGAAGTAAACGCGGGCATAAACACAAGACATCCTGTCGGTACATCAAAAGCAACACATCAGCAGGCAGCGCTCATTCGCTGCCCGCACATTCAAATCATCAATCAACGGCCTTCAAGCAACTCCGCCGCCTGATCCAGCAACGCCAGCGGATCCTTCGCCTTGTGAATATCCACCGACAACAACTGGCGGAATTTACGCGCGCCGGGAAACCCGGTGCCCAGGCCCAGCACATGCCGTGTGATGTGGTGCATCGACCCGCCGGCCAACAAATGCTCGGCGATATAAGGCCGCAACTGCGCCAACGCCTCGGCCCGACTGATCACCGGCGCCGAACTGCCGAACAACTGCTGATCCACCTCCGCCAGCAAATACGGATTGTGATAAGCCTCACGCCCCAGCATCACACCGTCGAACGTCTGCAAATGCTCATGGCAGGCCTCCATCGTCTTGATCCCGCCGTTCAGCACAATCTCCAACGCCGGAAAATCCGCCTTAAGCTGCGCCGCCACGTCATAGCGCAACGGCGGAATGTCGCGATTCTCCTTCGGCGACAACCCCTCCAGAATCGCAATCCGCGCATGCACCGTAAAACTCGTACACCCGGCATCCCGCACCGTCCCGACGAAATCACACAACTGCTCGTAACTGTCCCGCCCATTAATCCCGATCCGATGCTTCACCGTCACCGGAATCGACACCGCATCGCGCATCGCCTTCACACAATCCGCCACCAACTGCGGATGACCCATCAGGCACGCACCGATCATGTTGTTCTGCACACGATCACTTGGGCAGCCGACGTTCAGGTTCACCTCGTCGTAACCGTGCTCCTGGGCCATGCGGGCGCAGGCAGCCAGATCGAGAGGGACGCTACCGCCCAACTGCAAGGCAAGAGGGTGCTCGGCTTCGTTGTGACGGAGGAAACGCTCGTGATCGCCGTTGAGCAGCGCGCCGGTGGTGACCATTTCGGTGTAGAGCAGGGCGTTCTTCGACAAGAGGCGTAGGAAGAAACGGCAATGGCGGTCAGTCCAATCCATCATGGGGGCGACGGAGAAGCGGCGGGAGAGTGGGGCGGGTGTGGCGGGAATAGGGGACATTGGGCGGTTCTGGATTGGGTGAGGCTGGGAGGTGGTGGGAGTTTATCAGAACGAGATGCAGTGCTCAGAAGAGTCTTGCAATTGAAATCAATGGCGGCACGATTAACGCAGATCCATCTGCTCAATCCGGGATCAAGACATTAATCATCGGTTGTGAGGAGGAATCTTACGATTAGTTTAAAGATTGAAGAACGCTAGACTTAGTGTTGGCAAATTAGTAATTTATATGCTCTAGGGATTGCGATGGAACAAAAATATGTCTAGTCTTCGCGCATTTGGTGTTGGCTGTTTTCACTTTGGGTATAATCCGGGTGTTCCGTCTAAGTTTAAGAAATCAGAGTATGTTGAGGCTGTGAAAGTCGCGCTGAACTCACTGTCATCAGTTAGCGAGCTCGAAGTTAAGTATTATGAGAAGTTTGATTATGAATATGAATTAATCGAAAGTCCACCTGAGTTGTCTGGTGGTGCATATTCCCCCTATGTTGAGTTGCTGGTTATAAAGTTTGATTTGTATATTCCTCGTAGGGTGCAGGCTGAAGTGATTTCAGAGCCCGAAGATTATCTTCGTTCTGGAGTCGAGCACTTCAAGGTTCAAATGCTTAACAAATATTATGGTCCGCTTGTTTTTGTCGAGAGTGTGGGCTCTAAAAACGACTCGCCCTCTCAGTCAGTACGAGTGTTGCGCGAGTTTTTAGAGCGAGAGTTTAAGCGAGTGAGTAATGGGGTGACCTTCGAGTGCATCGGACCATCGCCTTTTCACGGAGATTTTTTTGTTAAAGGTGATGTGGAAAACGGTGGAGATGTAGCGCTCGAAGTTAATGTTGAAAAAGGCTACGATAAATTTGTTTTTGCGGTAAGTAATGGGTCCTCATCACCAAGTGATAGGGAAATGAGCATGGTATATCGGCTGATTGATGATGAGATGAGTCTGTTTTATGAACTTCAACGCGCACGCGTCCGTATGGGGAAAAAATGGAGAGACATAACGACAGCTTGGTCCGCTCTTAAGAAAGCTGTCGATGCCGATTTTTCGATATTTCGTGTTTTGGAAAGATTCAAGATCCATACTGGTTCAAAGCAATTGATTTCGGATGCATATTCCTTGCGTGTGGAGTTTGAATTACAACAGCAGCAGAATAATTCACTTCTAAAATCGACCTATGGTAAGGGTGTTTCAAGGTATTTTGAACGATATTTGGTTGGGCGCGATGAGCAAAGTCCCGATTACCCAATTGAGTCCATTCTGAGTTGGGCTCAACATGTAAATCAGGCGTCATTTAAATCTGCTGAGATTGTTGCAGTCATAAGCTCCGCGATTTTTGGTGGCGTCATCGGAGCACTGCTAACTAAATTGTTAGCTGGTTAAAATAATAGAGAGGTGTCGGTTGGCTTGTTAAAGTGAGGCGTTGGCGGATTTTTGCTAAGGATAGAGTGATTTATCAACTCATTAAAACGGATTTAAACATTAAATTTATTTTGTTTAAAACACGCTTAGTGTTGCCGCTCAAACCCTACAACACCTTGCGCCGTCCTACACCCAAGACAGAATCCGCCGGCTTGTGCCTCTAGCGCGCGGGTTCTATCGTTCCTGTGTCGCTGAAAGCATTGATCGGGTTTGGTAGCCCGTCTTCCGACAGATGCACAAGACTACTTTCTTGCAAGGGCGTTTCTCGTCTTCGTTTTATGGGAAAAAGGTGACGGATTTATGTAGATAGATAGGGCTTGGCAGTAAATAAATCCGTCCACTTTGTCGCCTGCAAAACGAAATAGAGACGGATTTATTTTTTCGCTGTTTTGGAAGATAAATCCGTCCCTATTTCATTCCTTGTAGATGAGGCGAAAATTATAAGCCAGTGATTAAGATGTAAGGTCTAGAGATCATTTGGTGGGGGCTAGCAATCGGTTGAGGGCGTTTGTGATTTCAGCCTCATCCTTGAGCGCTTGTGAAAGCCGGTCTGATAGCTCACCAAGAACGATTCGTACACTGGACGCAAAACCTAAACATTCCTCGTCAGAAAGATTGTGGATCCCTTCGCTCAGCGCTCTATAAAGAAGTTTTAGAGGACTGTGCCCATTGATGAGCAGGCTATCAGGCATCGCATCTTTTGCCATATCTAGGGCTTTTGTAAATTGTGTCTCCTCTAATGCAGCATTTAGAATGTTTATTTTGTTAGTGGGAGCGCCTATTTTTTCGGATACTTTTACGATCTCTTTGAATATTCGATTTTTTTGATGCTCTACCACTCGCCGATAATAAACAAAAGCTCCAATGCCAAGTCCTTGGTTTTCACATCTTCTTCCTTTAAGGAAGTTCTCTCGATCAGGTCCGATTAGCTTTAATAGTCTTGATGCAACAGGAGGGCCAAATACGGGGTTTTCTCCAAATTTAACTAGTGTGCCTGATACTAAAGAGTCGCGATATGCGGAGATTGCAAAACTTTTTACATGTCTCGTGCAGTTGGAACAACGATAGACTATGAAATAGTTCGCTGGTTTTGCTTCAGTAGGTGCGAGTTTGTGACCGTCTACGCATCGGTGAAATCTTATTCCATTGCAAGACTCGTCCGGGCAATGAATTTGTATTTCCGGAGTTTTTAAGAAGTAGTACTGATTTCCCCCATCCCATTTCTTCTCCATCAGATCGTTGATGATAGCTATCTGGTTAGGTGGCGATGCTTCTAAAAAGTCAGCGAACGATCGTTCTACCGTGTCGGAACTCGCAGTTGGGGTTTCGCTAGTCATATGGCTATCCAAGCATGGAAAATGCGAAGGCTATATTTAGCGTTTTCGCATTGTTTTGTCCATCAAACTGCTAACTTTAGGCAGCGCTTTCATCTGTCCTTGTTGCAAAACGGGACGGGATTTAATTTTCAGCATACCGTGAAGCCTTTTTTTCAACTGACCTATACGATATCAACAACAATTCTACTTCTGTTTAATTGCGGCTACGTAGCGCCACCCACGCCCTACAACACCTTGCGCCTCCCCCTACACCTAAGACAGAATCCGCCGGCTTGTGCGTCTAGCTCGCGGGTTCTATCGTTCCTGGGTCACTGAAAACCAGTGACCGGGTTTGGTAGCCCGTCTCCGTCAGAAGCACAAGACTACTGTCTTTCGAGGGCGTTTCTCGTCTTCGTTTTATGGTGGTCATGCGCGGGGCGTCTTCGGATGCGCCGGGGTTCCTGACGACCGGTCTACCAACCTGCGTATGGCCTCCACCCTTCGTTTGGTAGCGAGAGTGATGGCTCCTTTTCGTTTATCCGTCAGGAGTTACACCATGTTCAAACCAACACCCAACCCACCAGAATCCGATCCCGCATCCCCCTACGAATCCCCCCATTCCAAAAAACTCCACGAAGCCGCCGAGCGCGCGCTCGATCACTATCTCCTTCCCGCCAGCCAGATCATGGCCAGCACCAACGAGCCCGAACGCATGTACTTCGCCAATCCGAAGTACGACACCGAATCCCTGCTGGCCAACGCCAGTGAAACCCTGAGTTCGGCCTCCGAGTTGCTCAACAACTTCGCCGCGCTGCTTGATCCCTCGAACCGTAAAACCGCGCTGGGCATTGCGCAGGTGGTGATGTTGGGTGAGTTGGCGGTGAATCAGGCGTTGGATCACGTCGAAATCAAGCCGTAAAACCCGTGCCCCTCTGCGGCGTGCTGCAGGCTGTTGCCGCAGAGGGGCGGGGTTCTGAATCGGCTTTTTCAGCGTCTTTTTGCGCCAGTAGCGATGTGCCACAATTTGTGATGGCAATGCGTCATCACGCGGCTCTGAAAGTTCAATGATTGTACAAAAATAAAAAGTTGTACAAGTTTTCCTAAAGTTTATAGCATCCCTTCCAGATACCTTTGCTGAATCGATAAATCTTGCGTCCGGACGCTCTGTTTGCGACGTGATGGTTTGTCTGCCGATGCTCGCGTCGGGTCTTTCGTTGACGCATCAACAGCATCGTATTTCGCATTTCCGGGACAGCTGGAGCGTCCCGTTACACGCCTTGGATGACGACCCCCGAATGTCTGGACGGTGACTGCGGTTGCCGAAGATCTATTTTTTGTGCCTGGCGTTTCGCGTCAGGGCGTTTGAGGCTGAATATGGCAGTTGCATCGAATTTTCTGGGTGACATCAAGGTTTCCCGCAAGCTGGGAACCGGTTTCGGCATTCTTTTGCTGGCTGTTTTGGCGGTTGCTTTCATTGGCTATAACAGCAACAGCGTGCTGGTTGATCGTTTGAGTACGACGCGTCTGATCGGCACGTTGAATGACGCTACGCAAGATATGCGTCTGTCCGAGAAACAATACGAAGCCGCCGCTGACGCCGCTTTCGCCGACTCTTATCACGCGCAGTTGAATGTCTTGCAGGGCCTTGTGAGCAAGGCTCTGGAAACGTTGACGCGCGCTGAAAACCAGCAAGCCTTGAAGGCTTTGCAAACCACGATTGTTGCCTACGATCAGAAGGTAAAGCGGCTGATCGATGCCGATAAGTCGACGACGGATGCCCTGAAACCGCTGGGTGCGCTGTCGGACAAGTACGCGCAGACATTTGCCGGCATGCTTGAAGCCACCACGACCAACGCTCTGGCGTCTGCCGATGGCGAACGCGTTCGGGAGCTGCGCACGGTGGCCGATTTGCGCAACGGCATGACTACGTTTCGTCTGATGTTGCGTCGTTACATTGCGGTGCCCGACGACGCGAACAAAAAAGTGCTGATGGAGACCATCGACTCGTTCCTGAGCGATATCACCAAGGCGCGTACCAGTCTGCCGGCGACCCTGTCGAGTCAATTGGAAGAAGCTCACGCGGGGATGCGTCGTTATCGCGAAGTTTTGGTGGAAGTGGCCGGGCTGTTTGAGCAGAAGCAGAGCATGCGTCAGCAGGTCGACCAGGAAAGCAAGGCGATGGACAGCATCATGAACGGCCTGATGGACACCCAGCAGCGTCTGGCGCGTGAAGATCAGCACTCAGCCTTTATTCAGATGGCGGTGTTGACTGTGTTGGCGCTGGTGGTCGGGCTGTTTGCTTCGGTGGTCATCTCGCGGCAGATCACTTCGCCGCTGGCGCTGACGGTTGATCTGGCTCGGCGTATTGCCAAAGGCGATCTGACGGTTCAGGCCAAATCGGCGCGCAAAGATGAGTTGGGCGATCTGCAAAATGCGATGCAGGACATGGCGCAGAACCTGAATACGCTGGTGCAAGGTATCGGCAATGGCGTCACGCATATTTCCACTTCTGCGGAAAAACTCTCGGCCATGAGCGAGCAGACCAGCGCGGGTGTGCGTCAGCAAAAAAGTGAAGTGGATCAAGTCGCCACGGCGATGCACGAAATGGCTTCGACGGTGCAGGAAGTTGCGCGTAACACCACCGACGCCTCCGCGGCCGCAACCTTGGCCGATCAGCAGGCTCGCCACGGCAGTACGGTGGTGAAGCAGGCGACGGTGCAGATCAGCGAGCTCGCGGTGGCCATTGAAGAATTGGGCGGCGCGATGAACGTACTGTCTCAGGACAGTGAGCAGATCGGCAAAGTGATCGATGTGATCAAAGCCGTCGCGGAGCAGACCAATCTGCTCGCGTTGAACGCCGCTATCGAAGCGGCGCGAGCGGGGGAGCAGGGTCGTGGTTTTGCCGTGGTGGCAGACGAAGTGCGTTCGCTGGCGCAGCGCACGCAGGACTCGACCAAGGAAATCGAAGCGCTGATCGTCACCCTGCAACAGGGCACGCAAGCGGCCTCTACGCTGATGGCTTCCAGCCGCGAGCGCACCCTCGATACGGTGGTGTTGGCGCAGAAGGCCGAGTTGGCGATCACCGAGATCAATCAGTCCATCGGCACGATCCAGGAAATGAGCCTGCAGATCTCGGCCGCTGCCGAGCAGCAAAGTGCCGTGGCCGACGAGATTAATCGCAGCATCGTCAGTGTGCGTGATGTGGCGGACCAGTCGGCGGTGGCCAGCGAAGAGAGTGCGGCGGCGACGATTGAATTGGCGTCGCTGGGGCAGGACTTGCAGCGAATGACCGCGCATTTCCGCACTTGATTTTGTGAACGATGAGCCCACGGCGCCTTCAAAATACTCAGGCGCCGTTGGGCTAGAGTTATGGCGGGTTAGCAAATAAGCCGAACTGCTTTTTATCTATCACCATGGACGGTTACAACCCGTTGTCAGGGGGTGTCATGACCGACTTTCCAAAATCATTCGCCTCGCCCGGAGGCTGCCAGGGCTGTAAGAACAAAGGCGTTCCGGAGATGGATTTCGCCTTCGCGTTTCAGCCCATTGTGGATCTGCGCGATCAGACGACTTTTGCTCATGAAGCCCTGGTTCGCGGCGTGAATGGTGAAGGCGCCTTGTCCGTCCTGGATCAGGTGGACGATCAAAACCGTTATCGATTTGACCAATTGTGTCGTGTACGGGCGATTTCCACGGCGGCTCAGTTAGGGATGACGCAGTACCTGTCGATCAACTTTTTGCCGAATGCCGTTTACCGCCCGCAAATGTGTATTCGCAGCACGCTGGAAGCGGCGCGCACTTATGGCTTCCCACTGGATCGCCTGATCTTTGAAGCGGTGGAAGGCGAGCACGTTGAAAGCAACAAGCATTTGATGAATATCTTGCGTGAGTACCGCGAGTTTGGTTTCAAAACGGCGATCGACGACTTTGGCGCCGGCTATTCCGGTCTTAACCTGTTGGCGGATTTTCAGCCGGATTTGATCAAGCTGGACATGGCGCTGATCCGGGATATTCACACGGACCGTGTGCGCCAGACCATCGTGCGTAACGTCGTGAACATGTGTAGAGAGTTGGGCGTGGAGGTGATCGCCGAGGGCATCGAAGATGCCCAGGAAAGAGACTTTCTCGCCGATTGCGGCATTTATCTGATGCAGGGTTACTGGTTCGCCAAGCCTGCTTTCAAATCACTGGCGCCGATCCCCACGGGTGCGTGGCCGAAGAGATGAACACTTTCAGCTCGCACTGATCCTTTCGATAACGCGGGTCAGGCGTCGCGTCGGGCTTCCAGTACGCTAAACAGCAACATGCCAGCCAGCATGGCCATGACGAACACGATGACTTGCCAATGGCCTGTCAGCAGGATGGTCACTGCAGGTCCAGGGCAGATACCGGCTATTCCCCAGCCAACACCGAACAGCAGACTGCCGCCAATCAATCGTCGGTCGAGCTCACGTTTGACGGGTAGCTGCATGGGGTTTCCCAGCAGGGATCGGGATTGCCGACGGGCCCAGGTCAAGGGGCCGATGGCGACGGCAATGGCCCCCACCATGACCAATGCCAGAGAGGGATCCCAGGCACCGGCCAAGTCCAGAAATGCCAGTACTTTTTCCGGGTTGGCCATCCCTGCCAGAAGCAGACCCAGGCCGAAAAGCAGGCCGGCAATGAACGCGTTCAGTTTGATCATGTTCATGCTCCCAGCACATGACGCAGGACAAACACCGTCATGAATCCACTGAGCATGAAACAGGCAGTGGCGGCCATTGAGCGCGGTGAAAGGCGCGATATGCCGCAAACCCCATGACCACTCGTGCAACCTGAACCGTATCGTGTGCCAATGCCGACCAACAGACCGGCGACGACCAGCCCGAACCCGCCACTCTGGAACTCGATTCGCGGCAACGTGGTGAACAATCCCCAGAGCACTGGCGCGACGAGCAGACCAAGGAGAAACAGAGCTTTCTCGCTTGCGCCTTCACGACTTCGTTGCAGAAGACTGCCGATCAGGCCGCTTATCCCCGCGATACGCCCATTGCCGACAACCAACAGGCTGGCCGCCAGGCCAATCAGTGCGCCACCGGCAAGGGATGACCACGGAGTGAAGTTGAGCCAGTCGACATTCATGGGGCACCTCAAGTACTGAAAATGTTGATGCCGGGTGCTGAATCGCACACCTGCACAGTTACTCCGAACTCACAGCATGCTTACTGCGGAACCGCCAGCCACTCGCCGAGCACCTTCTGGTATTTGCCGGTCACTTTGCTCAGGTGCAGCCACTGATCAACGTACAGCTTCCAGCTGATGTCATCACGCGGCAGCAGGTAGGCCTTTTCGCCGTACTGCATGAACTGCTGCGGATTGACCGCGCACAACCCCGGTTTCAACTTCTGCTGATACAGCGCTTCCGAGGCGTCGGTGATCATCACGTCGGCCTTGTTGTCGAGCAGTTGCTGGAAGATCGTCACGTTGTCGTGCAGGGCCAGTTGCGCTTTGGGCAGGAAGGCGTGGACGAAGGCTTCGTTGGTGCCACCGGCGGGTTCGACCAAGCGCACGCCGGGCTGGTTGATCTGTTCGACGGTCTGGTATTTGGCTTGGTCGGCGCAGCGCACCAGCGGGATTTTGCCGTCGACGTCGAGGGTGTTGCTGAAGTAAGCCTTTTTCTGCCGGTCCAGCGTGACCGAAATCCCGCCCATGCCGATGTCGCACTTGCCGGCCTGCATGTCCGGCATCAGGGTTTTCCAGGTGGTTGGCACCCACTCGACCTTGACCCCGAGACTGTCGGCCAGCGAGCGGGCCATGCTGATGTCGATGCCTTCGAAGTCACCGTCAGTGCGTTTGAAGGTGTAGGGCTTGTAGTCGCCGGTGGTGCAGACGCGCAACTGGCCTTGTTGCTGAATGGTATCCAGGTGCGAAGGGGTTGGCTCCGCGTGAGCGCCGGCGGTCAGGGTCAGCAGGCCGCAGAAGATCATCGTGCTTTTTAGCGTTGTCATGGCGATCGGGCTTATGCAGGGAAAGGTAGCCCAGTGTAGTGAAAGCCTTTGCCGGGTGTCATCCCGGCTCGGGACTCAAAGTGCCCAGCCATGCAACCAGCGCCACGATCAGCAGCGCGATGGCCAACTCCAGGAGAACACTGCGCCTGAGAGCGTTCGCAGCTTTGCAGTGCTGACCATCGCGCAAGGACTTCTCCAGCAATGGCCCGAGGTGAAAGCGGTTCAGCGCCGCTAACACCAGCATGGCCGCAAACAGCACCACCTTGATCGCGAGCAGAATTGCGTAGGCACCAAGCAACACGTCATCGAGCTTGGGGCCGACGATAAACAGGTAATTCACCACGCCAGTCACGGCGAGCGTCAGCACAATCACTGCGCCCACCGGTTCGAAGCGTTTGACGGCATGAGCCAGTTGCCGAAGTCTTGGTTCATCAACAAGCCCGCGCGCCATCAACACCAGCGCCAGCATGGCGCCCAACCATGCCCCGGCAGCAAGCAGGTGGAGGATGTCGCTGAGGAAATGCCAGATCCGCAGCCATCCTTCGTCCATCGCGCCATGCCCACTCCAGGCTAGCGATGCGAGGGCGATAGCGCCGGCAGTCGACGCGATCCACAACCCCGGCCTGATCAACACGACGATCAGCGCACAAACCCGCACCGCCCACGCCAGCCCCACGTCTGTTTCAAGCAGCATCATCTGCAGATGCGGCCACAGCGCCGCGAGCTCGGTTTCGCCACTCATGGCGCTGGTCATCAGCACTCCGCCAGCCACCGACAGCACAATCCCGAGCAGTGCCATGGCGCGCAACATCGGCTGAAACCGCAGCACCCGGTTAAAGCTGTAGACCCCAAACAACGCCACCCCGAACAACAGCAGCAGATCCACATACAACGCCAGTCGCAGGATGATGTTGCTCAGTTCGCCCATCGCTCACTTCACTTTGAACGTGACGTTGCCGGTGATCGGATGGGTGTCTGAAGACACCGCGCGCCATTCGACTTTGTAGGTGCCGGCAGGCAACGGGGCGAGCGGGGTGATGAGCATGGTTTTCGGGTCGCTGCCGGCGCTGACTTTGGCTTTCATCGGCATCGGCGCATGGGCCATGCCGGCCATTTCGGTCATCACCAGTTTGGCCCCGGAGAACTGGGTCACCAGATTTTCCGAAAAGTGCAATTCGATCTTGCCGGGCGCCGCGCCGTCCGCGCCTTCGGCCGGGGTCGATGAGAGCAGTTTCGGGTGAGCCTGGGCCAGACTGCTCAAGAGCAGGCCGGTGACGAGTATGACGGTGGTTTTCAATGTGCGCATGCGAGGCCTCTTACCGCTCTTGGGCGGTGGTTGTTGTGTTATTGAACGAATGGCTTCAGAACCACAGCCGCACGCCAAGCACCAGGCGCGCTTCGCTGCGATCCTCGCCTTCGGCCCGTGCGTAATCGGCGGTGTTGCCGTAGGTACGGTTCCAGGTCACGCCGATGTAGGGGGCAAATTCACGGCGAATTTCATAGCGCAGGCGCAGGCCGGCTTCGGTGTTGGACAGCCCTGAGCCGATGCCCCGTTGCGGGTCGTTTTTGCCGTAAACGTTGAGTTCGGCGGTTGGCTGCAGGATCAGGCGATTGGTCAGCAGAATGTCGTAGTCGCCCTCCAGCCGAATCGCGCTCTGACCTCCTTCGCCGATAAACGCGGTGGCCTCGGCTTCAAAGTTGTACAGCGCCATGCCCTGCAATCCGAAGGCCGCCCATGTTTGTGGGGCGCCGGGCTTGAAGTCCTGGCGCACGCCGCTGACCACGTCCCACCACGGCGAAATCGCATGGCCCCACAGGGCCTGGATTTCCGCGTCCTCGGTCTTGCCGTTGCTGCGTTCGCCTTCGGAGCGCAGCCACAGGCGATCGCTGTCGCCGCCGATCCAGCCGGACAAATCCCACGCCAACGCGCTGCCGTCGTCGGCGTCCTGCCATTCGAGTTTGTCGGCGAGGAAATAGCTGTTGATCGCGCTGTCATGTACCTGATGGCCACCGGGGCTTGTGAACACGGCGGCGCGGTCGGCGTCGGTCAGCGCGGGGATCGGTGTGCGACTTTCTGTCGGGGCGGCGGGCTGCATCATGCCGTCGTCCATGCTTTGCAGCGCCGAATGATCCATGCCGGGCATCTGGCTGTGATCCATGCCCTGCATGTCGCTGGCGGCCATGGCCGAGCTGCCGACAAGCAGCAAGGACAACGCAGTGAATCGAGTCATGATCGGCCCCTTCATTCTTCCACCCGTACTTCGCGAAACATGCCCATTTCCATGTGGTACAGGAGATGGCAGTGAAAGGCCCAGCGGCCCAGTGCGTCGGCGGTGACGCGATAGCTGCGGCGGGTGCCGGGGGGCATGTCGATGGTGTGTTTGCGCACCTGGAAGTCGCCATTTTCGTCTTCCAGATCACTCCACATGCCGTGCAGGTGAATCGGGTGGGTCATCATCGTGTCGTTGACCAGCACCAGACGAATGCGCTCGCCGTACTTGAGGCGAAGCGGCTCGGCATCGGAGAACTTGATGCCGTTGAATGACCAGGCGAATTTTTCCATGTGGCCGGTGAGGTGCAACTCGATGGTGCGGCCCGGGTCGCGGCCGTCCGGGTCTTCGAAGGTGCTGCGCAGGTCGGCGTAGGTCAGCACGCGGCGACCGTTGTTGCGCAGGCCGAGGCCGGGGTCGTTGAGTTTCGGCGCGGTGGTCATGGCTTGCATGTCCACCAGCGGGTTGTTCTTCTCGCTGTCGGGATGCGTTTGCATCGGCCCCATGGCCGAGTGATCCATGGCGCTCATGTCCATCGATCCGTGATCCATCCCGCCCATGCCCATGTCGTCCATGGTGACCAATGGCCGCGGGTCCAGCGCCGGCACCGGGGCTGACAGCCCGGCGCGGGTCGCGAGGGTGCCACGGGCGTAACCGGTGCGGTCCATGGCTTGGGCGAAGAGGGTGTAGGCCTCGGATTCGGGCTCGACGATCACGTCGTAGGTTTCCGCTACGGCGATGCGCAGTTCATCAACGCTGACCGGTTTGACGTGCAAGCCGTCAGCGGCGACCACGGTCATTTTCAGCCCCGGAATGCGTACGTCGAAATAGCTCATGGCCGAGCCGTTGATCAGGCGCAAACGCAGTTTTTCGCCGGGGCGGAACAGGCCGGTCCAGTTTGTGTCGGGCGCGTGGCCGTTCATCAGGAAGGTGTAGGTGGCGCCACTGACGTCGGCGATGTCAGTGGGGTTCATGTTCATTTCTGCCCACATCTTGCGGTCGGCGACGGTGGCTCCCCAGCCTTTGGCGCTGACGTCGTTGATGAAGTCGCCAACGGTGCGTTTGTGGAAGTTGTAGTAGTCGGACTGTTTTTTCAGGGTCTTCATCAGGTGGGACGGGGTTTCGTCGGTCCAGTCGCTGAGCATCACCACGTAGTCGCGGTCGTATTGGAATGGCTCCGGGTCTTTGGCGTCGATCACCAGCGGCCCATAGACGCCAGCCTGCTCCTGAAGCCCGGAATGGCTGTGATACCAGTAGGTGCCGTTCTGTCGGACTTTGAATTGGTAGACATACACGCCGCCCGGCTCGATGCCATGAAAACTCAGGCCCGGCACGCCGTCCATGTTGGCCGGCAGCAGAATGCCGTGCCAGTGAATCGAGGTGCTGTCCTTGAGCCGGTTACGTACCCGCAGCGTCACCGTGTCGCCTTCGCGCCAGCGCAGCAGCGGGCCGGGGAGGCTACCGTTGATGGTCATCGCCGTGCGCGGTTGGCCGCTGAAGTTGACCGGGGTTTCGCCGATGAACAGCTCGAACTCGCTGCCGCTCAGTTCGTTGATTTGACCGGGACCGCTCAGCGCCCAGACCGGGGTGCGCCACAGGCCGAGGCCACCGAGCAAACCACCGGCGGCCAGGCCTTTGACGAAGGTGCGTCTTGAGGTGTTGGAAGGCATGCGCGATGAGTCCCCGTTTGATCCATGACAGGGAGGCTAACCAGCGTAAGCTTTCAGTTGGCTGAGGGGCAGATTACAGTTTTGACAGGTTCAGCAATGACCTAAAGCCCCAACCCTTCCTGCACCACCTGCAACAGGTTGTTTTCCGTCAATGCAATCGCATCCAGCTCCTGCCCGGTTTCAACGGTCTGTAGCCACCAGTGGCTTTCGTGGTGTTCATCGACGGTGCGCAACAGATAGGTGTTTCGCTCCGGCAGGGTGATTTGCACGCGGCCGGCGCCATCCTCGGTAAAGCGGGCGATGGGATCAAATGTCAGGCTTTGGTTATTCGCGTCGATCACCAGTTGGTCGATGGCGTAGTCGTGGGATTCACCATCCGGGGAGGTTTCGCAAATGTGCGTAGGATTGCGCCGAATCTTCAGGCCGACTTCGGTCACCGGTTGCAGCCACGCCTCGATGCGGTGGTACAGGTCGTAGACCTGCGCCGGCCAGCAATCGATTTCCAGTGCCGCGCAGGTGATGCCGGCCGCGCGGGTGTGCCGGGTTTGCTGGAGCTTCGCGGCGAGTTCGTCTGCTTTACTCATTTCGGATCCCTGTGTTTGATAGCTGCTTATTAATCGTAGACCTTTCAACGGGGTACGGCCTTGCCTTGCGTCATGCGCTTGCAACACTGGCGTGTCCAAATCAGCCCTGACCACGTCTGGTCAGGAACGAAAACCACGGACGCAGGCGTCCCAAGGAGCGGGTACATGAAAAAGCTGTTTACAATTTTGGCGGTGATTGCGCTGACGGCCGGTAGCGTCGGTCTGAGTTCGGCGCGTCAATCCCAGTCCGGCAAGGTGCAGGCGGAATCGGTGGCGGGGGTATTCGATTACTACCTGTTGGCGCTGTCCTGGTCACCGACGTTTTGCCTCACGCACAAGGATGACGTGCAGTGTTCCGGTAAAGGTTACGGCTTCGTCCTGCATGGTTTGTGGCCGCAATATGCCAAGGGCGGCTGGCCGCAGTCCTGCCCGCCTTTGACCACACTGTCGGCGGCGGAAAGCAGCAAGGGCATGACGCTGTTCCCGACCAAGAAGTTGCTTGATCACGAATGGTCGAAACATGGCACATGCAGTGGTCTCGGCGCGATGGGCTATCTGGATGCGGCGGATAAGGCTGTTGGCGCGGTGAAAATCCCGCAAGAGCTGCAACCGTTCAGCACGTCCTATTACTTTGAGGCGCAAGAAATCGCCGACTTGTTCCGCAAGGCCAACCCGGGAATTGCGGCGGATGGCATCGCGGTGATTTGCAGCGGCCCGGAATTGTCGGAGGTGCGCGTGTGCATGGGTAAAGACTTGCAGCCTGGCGCCTGTGGCAAAGGGGTGAAGACGCAGTGCCGGGCGGGGGATATTCGGGTGCCGCCGTCGCGCTGAGGTGATTTGAATCAGAATTGCTGAGCGCTGAGCGCTGAGCGCTGAGCATTGAACAGAGAGCAGAGAGCAGAGAGCAGAGAGCAGAGAGCTCAGTGCTCTCTGCTCTGAACCTGTGGTGAGGGGATTTATCCCCGATGGACTGCGCAGCAGTCCGGTTTCTTGGGCCGCTGCGCGACCCATCGGGGATAAATCCCCTCGCCACAGGGGCCTCGTGTCCACGCTGCTTATCTACTGCAAAACCAATCGTAAAAATAAATCGACCTGTGGCGATCATCCAAATCCACCGCGCGCCGATACAACTGGGCGAGAGCGGGGTGTTTGCCCCCTGCATCCGTGTGAACTAAGCTCACAAAACATAAGGGTTTCGGGCTCGCGCCCCTGTCGTACCTGCCCAGGACATGCTTTTGCCAATCCCCATTCACGATCCGCAACAGGCCCCCGGCGCGCTTAAACGCCTGCCGTTACGAAAAGCGGCGGTGTTGTTTGTCGTTGCGGTGAGCCTGTGCCTGTTCGGTTTGCTGTACCTGCAACTGGAGCAGTCGCGGCGTCAGGATCTGGCGGTGGCGCAAATGGCCTCGAGCAACCTGACCCGGGCGATGGCGCAGCAGGCAGAAGACACGTTTCTCGCGGCGGATCTGGTGATGACCAGCCTGGTCGACTGGATTCAGGATGATGGTTACGGCGCGGCGCAGAAGCCGCGCCTGCAAAGAACCTTCGCCCGCCGGGTGCAGCAACTGAGTCAGTTACACGGCATGTTCCTGTTCGACCAGCAGGGACAGTGGGTGCTTACCTCATTCAACGATCTGCCCCATGGCATCAACGTGGCTGACCGTGAGTACTTCAAGTTCCATCAGCAGAACGCCTCGACCGTGGCGCACATCGGCCCGGCGATTCGCAACCGCGAGGATGGCGAGTGGATCATCCCGATCTCCAAGCGCGTCAACGACCGCGCCGGCAATTTTCAAGGTGTGTTGCTGGCCGGAATCAAGATGGCGTACTTCGACCAATTCTTCAAAAGCTTCAGCCTCGACGACAACGGCATCATGTTTCTCGGCCTGACCGACGGCACCTTGCTTGCCCGCCGACCGTTTGATGAATCGCTGATTGGTACGTCACTGGCTCAGGGCGAGATCTATCAGAAACTGCTGCCGAGTGCGGCGGCCGGCACGGCGATGATCGATTCGGTGGTCGATGGCGTTAACCGTTTGTACGGCTATCGACAACTGGCGTCGTATCCGTTGGTGGTGTCTGCCGCGACCTCGCGGGACACAATTCTCAAGGGTTGGTATGAACGTGCGTTCCAGTCCAGCGTGATCGTGGCGCTGGTGATCCTGGGTATTGGGCTGTTTGGCTGGGTGTTTATCCATCAGGTTCGCAACGGTGAGCGGATCGAGAAGAACCTGCGCCAGGCACAACGCTCGCTGGAGCAGATTGCCACCCACGACAGTCTCACCGGACTGGCCAACCGGCGACTGTTTGAACGGTCACTCGAAATCGAGTTTGCCCGGGGCGCGCGGCAGGTCAGCCCGGTCAGCCTGATCATGCTCGATATCGATTTTTTCAAGCGTTACAACGATGCTTATGGCCACGTGGCCGGCGATCATTGTCTGATGCAAGTGGCGCAGGTGCTGAAGAACTGCTGCCAGCGCAAGTCGGATCTGGCGGTGCGCTACGGGGGCGAGGAGTTCGCGGTGCTGTTGCCCGATACCGACATCAACGGCGCATTGGCGATAGCCGGGCAGATTCGCCGCAGCGTGATCGACAAACGCATTACCCACAGCGGATCACCCACCGAATATCTCACCGTGAGTCTGGGCTGTTACTCATTTATTCCCAATGGCAATGACAGCCCGGAAGTGTTTATCCAACGGGCGGATGCGGCGCTGTATCAGGCGAAAAATGCCGGGCGCAACCGGGCGGCGGTGCTGTCGCCGGAGGACGGTTCAGCGGAACTCATGCGCTCCGATCGCTAACCACAAATCAGCACAAAAACGTGTGGGAGCTGGCTTGCCAGCGATAGCGGTCTGTCAGCCCAAGAAGATGTTGACCGTGCTGACGCCATCGCTGGCCAGCCAGCTCCCACAGGGATTTTCATTGAGCGAGGATTGTGGAAACACTCAAAGGAGCGTTCTCACCAAGGGTGGCTCTTGTTCGTTCAGCCGCCCGTGCCACCGCCCGCACCGCCAGTCCCGCCACCTGCCGAACCGGTGCCGCCACCGGCACCCGAGCCCGAACCGCTGGCGCCGCCATTAGTGCCGGTACCGGAACCGGCGCCATTGGAACCGCTACCACCAGAAGGCGCGCCCGGCGTGTTGTCTGGCGGCATGGTCGAGCCGCTGGTGGCGCCGGATTTGGTGCCGGTCGCATCAGCGCCATCGTTGGCCGCGAAGCTGGCGCCCGAAGCCGTGGCCAGCAGGCCGGCGAGCAATAACGAGGTGAATTTGCGCGTGATCATGGTAGGTCTCCAAAAAGGGGATTTACCTGATATTGGTCTGACGCGCCGAACGCTTGGTGCCGGTCGAGTGACGAGCGGTCAATCAAGTGGCCTCCTGATCTTCGCGAATATTGGCTATTTGTCGAACCACGCGCCGGGACTAACGTAGTCACACATTCACTCGCCCCGGTAACCCGCCATGAAACCACGTATCGATTTCTACACCGCGTCCCCAGATGCCCTGAAAGCGATGATGGCCCTGGAAACCGCCGTCTCCAAACTGCCGCTGGAAAAGACCCTGATCGAGTTGGTCAAGCTGCGCGCCTCGCAGATCAACGGCTGCGCCTTTTGCATCGACATGCACACCGCTGATGCGATCAAGGGCGGCGAAACTCCACGTCGCCTGTTCGCCGTGACGGCATGGCGCGAAGCACCGTTCTTCAGCGACCGCGAACGTGCGGCGCTGCTGTGGACCGAGTCGCTGACCCAATTGAGCCTGACCCACGCCCCGGACGAAGACTACGAAGTCGTCGCCGCGCAGTTCTCGCCCAAGGAAATGGTCGACCTGAGCGTCGCAATCAACACCATCAACAGCTGGAACCGTCTGGCAGTGGGCTTCCGCAAAATCCCGCAAGCCTGATCACCCACCCCTGTAGGAGTTGCCGAAGGCTCGGGCCGCGATCGGACGATCTTTTGATCTTGTTTTTTACAATCAAAGTCAAAAGATCGCAGCGTGCCGCAGCTCCTGCAGGGTTAGCGTTTTAATGGGCTTCGGCACTCGGCGCGGCCGGTGGTTGCACCTTGCGCATCAAGGGCACCATCGCCGTGGCGATGACGAAGCACGCCATGATCATCAGAAAGGTGTCACCGTAGGTTTGCGTTTGCGCCTCGCGGTAGGTCAGCAGCCATAGCTGACGCAGGCTGGCGGTGACGCCGATGTCGCCGCTCTGGCCCAGGGTGGCGAGGTTGCCGCCGACCTGCGACAGCCACTGATTCATCGCCTCGTTGCTGCTGTTCAGATGTTCCGCCAGCCGTGTGAAGTGCAGGTTAGTGCGGTCATTGAGAATGGTCGCGCAGGCAGCAATGCCAATCGCGCCACCCAGATTGCGCATCAGGTTGAACAGGCCCGACGCATGCTTGAGCCGCGCCGGCGCTAGCCCGCCAAGGGTAAGCGTCACCGCCGGCGGCACCGCCAGTTGCTGGGCAATCCCGCGCAAGGCTTGCGGCAGCATCAATTCGCCGGCGCCCCAATCGTGGGTGATCGGGCTGAATTCCCACATCGACACCGCGAACAAACCCAACCCGATCATCATGATCCAGCGCAGATCCATCCGGTTGGCCAGAAAGGCATACAGCGGAATCGCCATGATCTGGAACACCCCGGTGGAGAAAACCGCCAGACCAATGTCCAGCGCGCTGTAACCGCGCACTCGGCCGAGGAACAGCGGCGTCAGGTAAATCGTCGCGAACAGACCAATCCCGGTGACGAACGAAAAAAAGCAGCCGAGGGCGAAGTTGCGATCCTTGAGTGCGCGCAGATCGACGATCGGATTGGCCACGTGCAAGGTGCGGCCGATGAAGGCCAATCCCGCCAACCCGCTGATCCACGCGGTGGTCAGAATCGTCTGATCGCTGAACCAGTTCCAGCGCGGGCCTTCTTCAAGGGTGTATTCCAGGCAGCCGAGAAACAGCGCCAGAAACACCATGCTCAGATAGTCCGCGCCTTTGAGCAGCGACAGTTCCGGCTGGTCGATCTTCACCAGCATCGGCACCGCCACGGCAACGAAAATCCCAGGTACCAAGTTGATATAGAACAGCCAGTGCCACGAGGAAATATCGGTAATCCAGCCACCGATCACCGGCCCCAATGTCGGCGCCAGTGAAGCGACCGCGCCGATGGTTGCGGCGGCAATCACCCGTTGTTTGCCGGTGAAGAAAAAGAACGCGGTGGTGAATACCAGCGGAATCATCGAGCCGCCGAGAAAGCCTTGCAGCGCGCGAAAGGCAATCATGCTCTGGATATTCCAGGCGACGCCGCAGAGCAGGCTGGCGAGGGTGAAGCCGACCGCCGAGGCGCAGAACAGCCAGCGTGTGGAAAACACCCGCGACAGCCAACCCGACAGCGGGATCACGATGATCTCGGCGATCAGGTAACTGGTCTGCACCCACGCGGTTTCGTCGGTGCCGGCGGAAAGACCGCCGCCAATATCGCGCAACGACGCCGAGACAATTTGTATATCCAGCAGCGCAATGAACATACCGATGCACATCGTGGCGAAGGCGAAGACTTTGGTCGCGGTCGGCATGTCCGCCGCATTGAACGGTTGCGCCGGGGCGGCGAGGGTGGTGCTCATGGCGCGACGGCCACAGCGCTGGTTTCAGGTTGCGCGCGGGTGTCGACTTCAGCGGTCACCGACAGGCCGGGCCGCAAGTGGCCGAGCACGCCATCAGCCGGGTCGAGCAGAATTCGCACCGGTACGCGCTGGACGATTTTGGTGAAGTTGCCGGTGGCGTTTTCCGGCGGCAGTACGCTGAATTGCGAACCGGTAGCGGGGGCGAGGCTGTCGAGGCGTCCGTGGAATGGCTGACCTGATAACACGTCGGCACGAATGCTCACGCGTTGGCCGGGGCGCATTCTTGCAAGCTGGTCTTCCTTGAAGTTGGCATCGACCCACAAGCCGCTGGCCGGCACGACCGACAGTTGCTGCGAGCCGGCCTGCGCGTAGGCACCGACCCGCGCGCGGCGGTTGCCGATGACGCCATCGACCGGGGCGCGCAGTTCGGTGTAGCCGAGGTTGAGTTGCGCCAGATCACGTTCGGCGCGCGCCTGCTGGAGAGCGGCACGGGCTTGCTGTTTCTGGGTATCGATCACTGCGAGCTGGCGCTGTGCGGCGAGCAGTTCGGCTTGCGCGCGGGCACTCAGGGCCTGGGCGGTTTTGAAGGTGGCGTCGGCGCGCTGGGCGCTTTCCACCGAGACGGCATTGGTGGTCACCAGACGTTTGTAGCGCGCGTTGTCATCCCGCGAGCGCGCGGTTTCGGCACCCGCCGCATCAATGCCGGCGCGGGCCTGACCGATCACCGCGTGTTGCAGTTGCTCGATGGCGTCGAGGTTGGCCAAAAGCGCCTGTTCGGCCGCCACCGCGCCTTCGGCTTTGGCCAGGTTGGCGCGATAGTCGCGAGCGTCGAGACGAATCAGCACGTCGCCGGCCTTCACGGACTGGTTGTCGCTGACCAGCACTTCTTCGATATAGCCGGCGACTTTCGGCCCGATCACAGTGACATCACCACCGATGTAGGCATCGTCGGTTTCCTCAAGAAAACGCCCGGTGCCCCACCAATGCGCGGCATATAAACCGGCGAACACCAGCGCGATCAGACCGGCGCTGGGGATCAACAGGCGGTTAAACAGGGTAGGCCTGGTCTTCACCGGCACAGCCTGGTCGGCTTCGAGGGTGGGCATGCTGGTCATGGCGAAATACCTGTGGAAACGGGTCGTTATTACGGATGTAATATGACGCAGGTAATATTTAGTGGCAATTGAAATCTTCGACCGATCGTAAGTTGCCCCTCCAAGCGCTATATGCGGGTTCCCGACGGGCCCTAGGGGAAACCCTGATGTCTGGCAAATCAATTGTTTAAGAAATGTAAGCGCTGTAGGAAGCGTCTTGCATTTGTGTAGGAGGGCTCCGACTATCACGATCATTGATAGGGTGGCATTACGCCATTTGATGATTGCAAGGAAGTTGCGTGCCGTATTCGCTTCAAGCTGTGTTTCGTCGTTTTGCCACGCGTTGCCCGCTGTTGTCGGCCTTTGTGTTGAGTGTCTGTGCCTCCTCGCTTGAGGCGGCCGAACCTGTCGTCCCGGGCCAGGAAGTGTTGCGCCAGCAGCAACAACAGCAGCGCGATCTGCAACAACTTCAGCTTGAGCAAAGGAAGCGGCAACTGGAGCGCGGCGCGTTCGGCCCGGCAACGGTCACTCCGGCGATTCCCCAGACCGTAACCCCCGATGACCGCTGCTGGCCGTTGAGCGGCACGCGCATCGGCGGCGTCACATTGATCGACAGCAGCAAACTCAACGCCCGGATCAAACCGCTGCTGGCACCGTGCATGGGCGTCGGCCAGATCAATCACCTGCTGGCGACCATCACCGCGATCTACGTCGAGCAGGGCTATATCGCCAGCCGTCCTTATCTGGCGAGCGCTCCGGCAGCGGGGCAGTCGCTCGACGTCATGGTCGACGAGGGCTACATCGAGTCCATCGAACTGGCCGATCAGAGCCTGCCGGTTTCCCTTGGTGGCGCTTTTCCGGGGATGCTCGGTGGGCCGCTGAATCTGCGTGACCTGGAGCAAGGTCTGGATCAGTTGAACCGCTTGCGTTCTGTTGACCTGACCGCCGATATCGCCCCCGGCAGCCAGCCCGGCGCCTCACGAATCATCCTGCGTTCGCGCACCACCGGGCAGTCACGCTGGGCCTTGAACGCGGGAATCGACAACCTTGGCAGTGCCAGCACCGGGCGCGACCGCGACACGCTCAGCTTGAGTCTCGACAGCCCGCTGGAACTCAACGACCTGTTAAGTCTCAGTGCCAGCGACACGCTCAATCAGGGCGACCGCTACAGTCGCAACGCCAGCCTGTATTACGCGATCCCTTACGGTTATTGGACCTACAGCGTGTTCGCCAGCCACGCCGAATACCGCGCGCCGTTCAAACTGCCAAGCACGACTTTTCACAGCACGGGTATCACCGACCAGGTCAGCCTGCGCGCCGATCGCGTGTTGTGGCGCGACCAGAGCCGCCAGCTCAGCGCCAACCTGCAACTGGCGCACAAGGACGTCGACAGCTATCTGGAACACGTGCGCCTGGGAATTCAGAGCCCGACCCTGACCGTGGCCGAAGCCGGACTCAATCTGTTCTGGCTCGACCGCGCGGTGTGGAACCTCGACGTCAACTACGCCCAAGGCCTGCGCTGGTTTGGCGCCGATGACGATTCGCAGCATCAGATCAACAACCTGCCCAAGGCGCAGTTTCACAAGTACCGCGCCGGCCTCAGCCAGTGGCGCAATGGCCAGTTCGGCGCGCAAGCGTGGCAGTGGCAGAGCCAGCTCAATTTGCAGTACAGCCCCGATCCGTTGCCGGCCATCGAACAACTGCTCGGCACTGATGATTCGGCGGTTCGCGGTTATCGGGTCAGCAGTGCGTCCGGCGCCAGCGGCGCGATCTGGCGCAACACCTTGCGCCTGCCGCTGCGCAGCGAATGGCCGATGCAGATGACCCCGCGCATCGGTCTCGACCATGGCTGGATCAAGGCCGATCACGGCGCCCAGGGCCAACGCCTGAGCGGCGCCAGTGTCGGCCTGAATCTGGGCTGGAAGAACCTGCAAGTGGACGTCGATTACCAACGTGCCCTCAACACGCCCAACGGTCTGCAGCATGAGCCGCAGACCTGGCTGATGCGGGTCGGCTTACAAATATGAGCGCTACATAAACGAAGAATGCAGTGAACAAACAGCCGTTGGATCTGAGCGCGACAGCCACGGCCAGGAAAAATCGCGCGACGTGATGCCGTACTCACATGGAGACGTTTTTATGCCAGCACACACCTTTGCATTTCATCTTTCCCCACGGGGCAAATTGCGTTGGGCGATCGCCAGCCTGTTCTTCGCCGTGCACCTGCCCAGCGCTCTGGCCGGTGGTGTCGTCGTCGCACCCGGCCCCGGCGGTACCGCGCAATTGCAAACCCAGGGCGGTGTGCCCATCGTCAACATCGTCGCGCCCAACGGTTCGGGCCTGTCGCACAACCAGTTCCTCGACTACAACGTCGACCGCCAGGGGCTGGTACTGAACAACGCCTTGCAGGCCGGGCAATCGCAACTCGCCGGGCAACTGGCAGCCAACCCGCAACTGCAAGGACAAGCGGCGAGCGTGATCCTCAACGAAGTGATCAGCCGCAACCCGTCGGCCATCAACGGCGCCCAGGAAATCTTCGGTCGCGCCGCCGATTATGTGCTGGCCAACCCCAACGGCATTTCGGTGAATGGCGGCAGTTTCATCAACACGCCGAACGCCAACCTCGTTGTCGGTCGCCCGGAGTTGAACGACGGCAAACTGCAAGCCCTGAGCACCCGTGACGCCAGCGGCCAGTTGCAGATTCAGAGCGGCGGCCTGCGTAACGGCGAGGGCTCGATCAACCTGATCGCCCCGCGTATCGACAGTCAGGGCGCGCTCACTGCCCGTGATCAACTGAACCTCACCGTTGGCCGCAATCAGGTCGATTACGCCAGCGGCCAGGTGAAAACCGTGGACGCGGCAGGCAACACCACCGATCAACGCATCGACGCGAGCCTGTTCGGCGCTATGCAGGCCGGACGCATCAACATTGTCAGCACCGCTGAAGGTGCCGGCGTGCGCGTCGGCGCGGTGCAAGTGGCCGGGCGTGACGGCGTGCAGATTCGTTCGGCCGGTGACCTCAGTGTCAGCGGTGAGGCCGTGACCAACAGTCTCGACGTGACGCGCGCGGGCATCCGCAGCAGCCAGGGCGATGTTGGTCTGCACAGCGGCAAGGACCTGACATTGGCCGCTACCGATGTCAGCGGCCGTGACGTTACGGTTGATGCCAAGCGCAATCTGACCCTGAGCACGGTCGAAAGCCGCAAGCTCCAGGAAAAACGCGAGAACTGGAACAACAGCACCATCGGCATCACCTGGGAAACCTACGATCGCACCCAGACCGACAGCGAAACGCGTCAGCACGGCAGCCAGATCGTTGCCAGCCGTGACGTGAAACTGTCCTCCGGCAAAGACACTGAACTGAACGCGGCCAAGGTCGAAGCGGCGAAGAGTCTGGATGTGAAAAGCGGCGGCGATGTGCGCCTGACTGCGGCCACCGAAAGCCACACCCAGACCGATCAGGGTAACCATCGCAAGCACCTGTGGAAGGCCAATTGGAACACCAGTAGCGAAGAGCAACGCAGCGTCACCACCCAGTTGAAGGCTGGCAACATCGCCCTGCAAACCGCTGCATTGTTGCGCTCCGAAGGCGCCGAACTGGACAGCTCGGGCGACCTGCAACTGGCCGGCAAACAAGTGGAAATCGCTACCGCCACACGCAGCAATCGCAGCAGCGACAATCGTTATTCCGGCGATCTGGTCGGCGGTGGTTTCTTTGGAAAAACCGGCGATGCCGACAAGGGCCAGACCCAACATCAGGGCAGCAAAATCAATGCGGCCGGCAAGCTGATCGTCAAGGCTGACGACGTGCGTATCAGCGGCAGTCAGGTGCGTGGCGGCACCGACGCGAGCGTGATCAGCGACAAAGGTTCGCTGCTGATCGACGGTGTCCAAGACACCTCGCACAGCAACAATCATGACAAGGACAGCAAGTTCTTCGGCATCAGCAAAGACGAGTCGCGCCAGAACGCCAAGGACAGCACCACGGTGCGCAGCGAACTGGTGTCCGACAGCAACCTCAAGCTCAAGAGCGCCAAGGACATTGAAGTCGCTGGCTCGACGGTCAAGGCTGACGGCGCGCTGACGGCGGACGCGGCGGGGCATGTGAACGTGCATTCCGCGCAGAACACTCACGAAAGCAGCAACTCCACTGAAACCCGTGGCTTCGACGCTTATGCGAAAGAGCAAACGCCGGAGCAGTACCGCGCCGGGATTCATTACGAAGACAAGCAGCAAACGGTGACCCGCAACGACGTCACCCAGCAAGGTTCCAGCCTCAGCGGTGGCGCCGTGCAGGTGAGGGCTGGCGGCGATCTGACGGTCAAGGGCTCGGACGTTAAATCCACCGCTGGCGACACGACGTTGAGCGGTAAAAACGTGTCGTTGCTGGCCGAGCAGGACAGCCACAAAACCACCACCGAGACGTCCAGCACTGGCGGCGGTTTTTATTACACCGGCGGCCTCGACCGCGCCGGCAGTGGCGTCGATTTCGCCCACAGCACCTCGCAGGACACCACGAGCAAAACCACGGCGCAAACCAGCAGTGTGCAGAGTGCCGGCGGCCTGACAATCAACGCCGACAAGCTCGCCACTGAAGGTGCTCAGGTGAAGGCCGGAAATGGTCTGAACATCGCGGCCAACGAAGTCGACAACCGCGCGGCCAGCAATACTGATAGCAGCACCCACGCCGAGAGCAATTGGTCGGCGGACATCGGTGCCAACGTCGAGTACAAAGACATCGCCCGGCCGATTGCGGGTGTCGTCAAAGATGCGTTGAACGGCAAAGTGCCGGACAAGGATGCGCTGGCTAATCTCGGTCAACCGAATGTCGGTATCGACGTTGCGGTCGGTCACGGCAGCGCCAATAAAACCCAGCAAAGCAGCAACGCTGTAGTCAGCCGCTTTGACGGTGGCAACGTCGACGTGAAAGTCGCGGGCACGCTGCACGACCAAGGCACCCAGTACACCGCCGGCGCCGGCAAAGTGAACATCAGCGCCGACAAACTGGTCGCCGATGCCGCGAACAACACCCACAGCAGTACTGATAACGCGGTAGATGCCAAGGTTGATGTGCGCGTCTACACCAAAACCGGTGAGGACGTGAATGTCGCCGGCAGCGGCGCGGGCGGCAGCAGCCAATCGAGCAAGGACGGCATAACCGCCGTGGTCGGCGGTTATGCCGGTAGCCAGGGTGTGAACATCAAAACCGCAGGCGATGCCCAGTTCGAAGGCAGCCGTTTCGACGGCGGGCAGGGCAACGTGAGCATCAAGACCGGCGGCGACCTGGCGCTGCATCAGGCCACCGACCGCCAGAGCAGCAGCAACACCAGCCTGCGCGGCAATGGCTCGCTGACGGTCGGCACCTTGCCAGGCACCGATGGCACCAACGTTGACCTCGGCGCCGGGTTCCAGCTCGATCACAGCGGCAAGCAGACCACTGACACACAGGCCCATGTGGCGAGCATCAGCGGCAACGGCGTGCAACTGAGCAGCGGGGGCGATCAGGTTCAGCAAGGCACGAAAATCGACAGCGCGGGCGCCATCGATCTGCACGCCGACGGCAAACTCGATCTGCAAGCAGCCACTGACACTCACACCGCCACCGGCAGCAATCTCGGCGGTGGCTTGAAGGGCGGCGGCAGCAAAACCAGCAGCGAGAAGAGCCGTGATCAGGGCGGTAATCTGAGCGGCAACTTCAACATTGGTCAGGTCAACGAGCACTCGCAGACCCTGACCGGTGGCCAACTCAACAGCCAGAGCGGTATCGCCCTGAGCGGTGATGCGGTTCATTTGCAAGGCACTCAAGTCACCGCGCCAAACGTCAGCATCGATGCGCAGAAGGGCGGTTATGTGCAGGAGTCGGCGCAATCCACCGACAGCCGTAACAACTGGAATGTGGCGCTGAATGCTGGCGGTAACCTGAGCAGCAAAAAACCGACAGCAGCCGAAGAGAAGGCCAGCAGCGATCACGGCTTCAATGCCGGGGCCAAGGTCGGCGTGGATTACTTGCAAGGCACCACGCAGCAGAACAGCCTGATCAAGGCCGACAGGGTGGTGCTCAACAGCGCGGGCGATGCGCAGCTTTCGGGTGCGCGGATCGATGCGCAAAACGTCAGCGGCAACGTTGCGGGAGACCTGACCGTCGAAAGCCGTCAGGACTCGCAGACCCACGCCAAGGTCGATGTCGATCTGGGCCTGACCGCGAAAAAGAATCCACCCAGCGACAAGGAAAAACTCGCCGGTACCGACTACAAGCCAAGTCTGAAAGCGCAGGGCGAATACGCGCACAAGGACAGCGTTGCTGAGGCCTCCGGGATCAGCGGTAGCCAAGGAGTAAATCTCAATGTCGGCGGCGCCACACAACTGACTGGTGCACATATTTCTGCGCGTGAGGGCAAGGTTGATCTGAATGGCTCGACGGTCAGCAGCACCGACCTGAGCAACTTCGATTACGGCGTGAAAGCCGGACTGGATCTGCCACAGAAAAAGGAAGAAAACGCGCCGACGGTTTCTCTTGAAAACGGCAACCTGAAGGTCGGCCCGGTCACCCTGAGCGGCCACCTGGAAGGGCAGCCCCTGCAAGCGGGGATTGACGAAAAAGGTTGATCCACCCGCCAGTGGCGGATGCACTTGAACCGGCATCCACCAAAAAACTGTGGGAGCGAGCCTGTTCGCGAAGGCGTCCATTCAGTCAATGCAGTGAGTGACTGATGTACCGCATTCGCGAGCTGGCTCGCTCCCGCATTGGTTTTGCGCCAGGCGTTAAAACTCATTATCTTGCGCCTCTTGAATGCCAGGGAGGCAAACAATGAAAACAGCATTCTTCGCTGTACTCGGGGCTTGGTTGATCGCTCAACCTTCCGTGTCCTTTGCGGATAACAGCAATGGCAAAAATCTCTATGTGCAGCGATGCGCCGTGTGCCATGGAGCCGATATAAAAGGCACAGGGCTACTGGCGCATAAAAGCAATCCACCCACACCCGACCTGACAACGTCCGCGTTCAAAAAACGACTGAATGAGTATCCGGGCGTCATTGTGTCGTCGATCATCCTTCGCCCGAACGGCAACCTGATTCCGAAAACGTTGCAGGAGAACGGGGTAAAAATACCGCCGCACGCCTGGAGCGTTAAGGATCTGCGCGATCTGCATGAATACATGAGTGGAGTGATTTCGATAAAACGCTGAGCTGGAGAGGCGACCCGGACGGTCGGTCGAGGAATCCATTGCTTCGGCTTAATGGTAACCATTACTATTCACACCCTTTCCCTCAGCACGTCGCCAATACCCCCATGCGTTCCCGCAGACCCGGCTTTTTCGAGCATTACGAAGAGTTGATCGGCACCTGGACTCGCCGCTTGCGCAATCGCGCGCAGGCCGAGGATCTGGCGCACGACACCTTTGTGCGGGTGCTTGAGTCCGATTCGGCGGCGGTGCAGCAACCCCGGGCGTATCTGCATCAGACCGCGCGCAATATCGCGGTGGATGGGTATCGGCGTGAGGATCGGCGCGGCGCCATGGAGTCAGAGGCGATCGATCACAGTGTGTCGTCGTCCGGCGACCCGGAGCATTACATGCATGCGATCCAGTTGGCCGACTCCATCGAACGGGCGCTCAGCGAGCTGCCGGTCAACTGCAGGAAGATTTTCGTCTGGCAGAAAATCGAAGGCCTGACCCAGGCGGAAATCGCCGAACGCCTGGGCCTGTCCAAGAACATGGTCGAAAAGTATATGATCCGCACCCTGCGGCATTTGCGTGATCGCCTCGACGGATTGCAATCATGAGCGGCCGTGCTTTTTCATCCCCAGCCAAACAGGACATTCCATGACGGATACTCGTGATTGCGCGTGCGGGCAAACGACGGTACGTGATGACGCGGCTGGCTGGTTTGTGCGTTTGCAGGAGCCGGCCGCCAGTGTCGACGAGCAGCAGCGCTTCGACGCCTGGCTGAATGAACATCCGCAGCACCGGGATGAATTCCAGTTGCTCCAGGGCTTGTGGACGGCGGCGGATCTGCTGCCGGCGTCTCGCCTCAAAGCCCTTGTTGAAACTACGCCTGCGCGCCGCGAACGCCGTCCGCTTCTGCGTTATGCCGTGGCGGCCAGTGTGCTGGCGGTGGCGCTTGGACTGGGTCTGTTCAGCGGCTTGAATCACCCGGGGAGCTACAGCGCCGAGTTCGCCACGGCGTTGGGTGAACGTAAACATGTGGCGTTGCCGGACGGCTCGGTGATTGATCTGAACAGTCGCAGCCGCTTGCAGGTGCGCTATGAGAAGGATCGACGGCTGATCGAGCTGACTGAAGGCGAGGCGATGTTCAGCGTCGAACATGACACCTCCCGGCCCTTCGTGGTCGAGGCTGGCAGCGGCAAGGTTACCGTCACTGGCACTCGCTTCGATGTGCGCCGGGATTTAACGCAAACCCGGGTCGCGGTGGAGCAGGGCACGGTCAAGGTGCAGGGCCGTGCTGCGCCGGACAACGAGTTCACCAGCCTGACCGCGGGCCTCGGCACCCATGTCGATGCGCAAGGCAAAGTCGCGGCGGCCTACGCGGTCAACCCGGCGGAGCTGACGGCGTGGCGCGGCGGCAAACTGGTGTTCAACAACGCCAGCCTCAGCGAAGTTGCCGCCGAAGTGTCGCGTTATCGCGATAAGCCGTTGACGGTCGCCAACCCCACCGTGGCCAGTCTGCGCCTGACCAGCGTGTTCAAATCCGACAACACCGATGCCTTGCTCAAAGCCTTGCCGGGCATTCTGCCGGTGGCCGTGCGCACCCTTGCGGACGGCAGTCAGGAAATAATCTCAAAATAAAATTCAGGTTTTTTTCGAGTTCATCGTCTTCCTGTTCAACTGCAACTGGTTTGCATTAACAGCCGCACACTCTTGCGATCCACAGGACTACGTTCGACGTGAAAACCACCTCTGCCAACAACAAGAAATCACCCTGGTTGCCGCTGGCCCTCGCGCTGGCGGTCAATGCTGCCATGCCACTGGCATTCGCTGCCGACGCCATTCATATCCGCGCACAGCCACTGGGCCAGGCCCTGAGCGAACTGGGGCAGCAAACTTCGCTGCAGGTGTTTTTCAGTCCCGATCTGGTTGCCGGTAAACAAGCCCCTGCAGTGGATGGCGACATCTCGCCGGAGCAGGCGCTGCGCCAATTGCTGCAGGGCAGCGGTCTGGATTATCAGATCAACGAAGGTTCAGTGACCCTGTCGCCCGCCGCGACGGCCCCCGTCAACGGCCCGCTGGAACTGGGCGTGACCGACATCAAAGTGGTCGGCGACTGGCTTGGTGATGCCGATGCGGCCGTGGTGCAGAACCACCCCGGTGCGCGTACGGTGATCCGCCGCGAAGCGATGGTCGAGCAGGGCGCGATGAACGTCAGTGACGTGCTCAAACGGGTGCCGGGTGTGCAGGTGCAGGATTCCAACGGTACCGGCGGCAGCGACATCGCGCTGAACGTCGGCGTACGCGGCCTGACGTCGCGTCTGTCGCCGCGCTCCACTGTACTGATCGATGGCGTGCCGGCAGCGTTCGCGCCGTACGGTCAGCCGCAATTGTCGATGGCGCCGATTTCTGCGGGCAACCTTGACAGCATCGACGTGGTTCGCGGCGCCGGCTCCGTGCGTTATGGGCCGCAGAACGTCGGCGGGGTGATCAACTTCGTCACCCGCGCGATCCCGGAAAAAACCACCGGTGAAATCGGCACCACGCTGGAAACCACCCAATACGGTGGCTGGAAGCACATCGACACCGCGTTCCTCGGTGGCACTGCCGACAACGGCATGGGCGTGGCGTTGCTGTATTCGGGCGTCAATGGCCACGGTTACCGCGAGCGCAACAACGGCAACGACATCGACGACGTGCTGCTCAAGACCCATTGGGCGCCGACCGATCAGGACGATTTCAGCCTCAACTTCCACTACTACGACGCCAGCGCCGACATGCCCGGTGGCCTGACGCAGAAGCAGTACGACGACAAACCCTACGATTCGGTGCGCGACTACGACAACTTCACCGGTCGGCGCAAAGACGTGTCGTTCAAGTGGATTCGCCAGATCGATGAGCGTACCCAGGCCGAAGTGCTGACCTATTACACCGACAGCTTCCGTGGCAGCACCATCGCCGCCCGCGACCAGAAAACCCTCAGCTCGTATCCGCGCTCCTATTACACCTTGGGCATCGAGCCGCGTGTGTCGCGCGTGTTTGACGTTGGCCCGACGACTCAGGAAGTCAGCGTCGGTTACCGCTATCTGAAAGAGGCGATGCACGAGCAGTCGAGCCGTCTGGCGCTGGTCAACAATCAGCCGGTGGTTACGCCGACCTCCGACGGCCATGTGTTTCAGGATCGCACCGGCGGCACTGAAGCCAACTCTGTGTATGTCGACAACAAAATCGACGTCGGCAATTGGACGATTACGCCGGGTATTCGCTTCGAACACATCAGCACCGACTGGCACGACCGCGCCGTGCTCGACACTGCCGGCAGACCGGTGCCGGAGAAAAACCGCAGCATCGAAAGCAACGAACCGCTGCCGGCGTTGAGCGTGATGTATCACTTGTCGGATGCGTGGAAGCTGTTCGCCAACTACGAGACGTCGTTCGGCAGCCTGCAATATTTCCAGCTCGGTCAGGGTGGTTCCGGTGACAACACCGCCAACGGTCTGGAGCCGGAAAAGGCCAAGACTTACGAGATCGGTACGCGCTACAACGATGACGTGTGGGGCGGGGAAGTGACGCTGTTCTACATCGACTTCGACGATGAACTGCAATACATCAGCAACGATGTGGGCTGGACCAATCTTGGTGCGACCAAGCACCAGGGGATTGAAGCGTCGGTGCATTACGACATGGCGGCGCTGGATTCGCGTCTTGATGGACTGACTGCGAATGCCGGTTTTACTTATACCCGTGCGACGTATGAAGGGGAGATTCCGGGGTTCAAGGGGCGTGATCTGCCGTTTTATTCGCGTCAGGTGGCGACGGTGGGGTTGCGGTATGACGTTGATCGCTGGACTTACAATATTGATGGTTTTGCTCAGTCCAAGCAGCGCTCGCCGGGTACCGGGGTGAATGCTGATGGCAGTTTCAATGGCAATTACATTACTGACGGTACGGCGGATGGGCAGTACGGCGATATTCCGGGTTATGTGACCTGGAACGTGCGCGGGGGGTATGACTTTGGGCCGCAGGTGTCGAATCTGAAGCTGGGGGCGGGGGTGAAGAACGTCTTCGACAAGCAGTACTTCACGCGTTCCAGTGATAACAATTCGGGGATGTATGTGGGGGCGCCGCGGACGTTTTTTGTGCAGGCCAGCGTGGGGTTCTGATTGATGGGTTGATTGGGTGAATATCCGTTTTTGGGGTGATGGCTGATTAGGGTTCCGCCCTTACGGCGGGTCACTTTGGCAAACGCCCCAAAGTAACCAAAGGTCTGTGCCCTGACGTTCGGCCCTCGCTTTGGCTCGGGTTCCTTCGCTGCGGGATTGATCCGGGGGCAGTCGCCTGCGGTTTGCTGCGCTGCACCTCCTCTCGATGTGTTTGGCTACGCCAAACGGTCGCTGCGCTCCCACCCCCGGATGGACACCGTAGCGAGGGAACACTGAGCCTCAGCGAAGTGCCGTACGCCAGGGGCAAAGCCTTTTGCTTACTTTTCGCTGGGCCGGCATTCCGGCGTTTTGAAAAGTGAGTCGCTGTAAGAGCGAAACCGCCAGTGGCAACACCCGCGGCAAAGGATATGCCCCCAATCCCAACCCCAAAACAACAATCTGGCAGATGCACCAAGTTCAGACTCTCAATACCTTCCCACCAATCGCCACCGCCACCAGCAGCACTGCCATCAGCCCAAAAGCAAAACTCAAACTACTGGCATGGGCAACAAAACCAATCACCGCCGGTCCCGCCAGAATCCCCGCATAACCCAACGTAGTAATCGCCGGCACTGCGATGCTTTCCGGCATCACCGTCTGCTTGCCCACCGCCGTATACAGCACCGGCACGATGTTCGAACAGCCGGCACCGACCAGCGCATAACCGACCAGTGCGGCCTCCCAGCTCGGTGCAAACGTCGCCAGAAACAGTCCGGCGGATGCCAACAGACCGCCAAACAGAATGATCCGCGTCGCCCCGACAATCCGAACAATCCGGTCACCCATCAAACGTCCGGCGGTCATGGTCAGGGCAAATGCCGCATAACCGAGTCCGGCATAGGCGGTGTCGATCCCGCGCTCTTGCGCCAGGAACACCGCGCTCCAGTCCAGCGCCGCGCCTTCGGTGAGGAAGACGATAAAGCACATCCCGCCAATGAACAGCACGATGCCGTGGGGAATGGCGAAGGCGGGGCCTGAGCTTTCGCTGCCGTAGGGCAACATGTGCGGTACACACTTGAACAACGCGGCGATCAACACCGCCACCACCACCAGCATCGCGCCCAGCGGCGACAGGCCGAGGCCGAGCAGGGCACTCACGCCGGCGGCGCCGACGATCCCGCCGAGGCTGAACAAGCCGTGAAAGCCCGACATCATGTTTTTGCCGCTGGCCCGTTCGACGATCACCGCTTGCAGGTTCACTGTCGAATCCACCGTGCCAAGCCCGGCGCCAAACATGAACAGCGTGGCGATCAACGCCGGAATCGACGACACCGTCGCCAGCAGCGGCAACGCCACACAGATCAGCAAGGTGCCGCCAGTCGCCACTCTGCGGCAGCCGAAGCGCGTGGCGAGAATCCCCGCCATCGGCATCGCCAGAATCGAACCGACCCCCAGACACAAGAGCAACAGCCCCAGTGTGCCCTCATCAAGCCCGGCACGCGCCTTGGCATACGGCACCAGTGGCGCCCACGCGGCAATGCCGAGCCCGGCGATGAAGAAAGCGATGCGCGTGGACATCTGTTGCAGGCGTCCGGGGACGAAAGTGTCTTGGGGGTTGAGGCTGGTCATATCGATCCTTGGCAAAAAACGTCGCGTCCCCGAAGGACATTGATTCAGCGTCGAGGTTCGATCGCAGCTGTTCCGGGGACGTGCAGCCGACATCCTAACCTGTAGGAGCGAGCCTGCTCACGATAGCGGTGGATCTGTCGATATTTTTCCCCGACACACCGCTATCGCCAGCAGCCTCACCCCTGCAGCGGATTGCGGTTTACAGTGGACTTCTTTGGCTGCAAGGAGAAAAAGTGATGACGCAGTTCTATGATGCCCGAGGCAATATCTACGGCGTAATCTCACCTGCAGCATTGCAGGAGGCGGGCATTGATTTGCCTGCAAACGCCATCGAATGTGCCTCGGCGCGTCAGTCGTGGAGTGAGGCGGCGATCAAGCTCTGCTGCGATTGGCCTGAAGGCCAGCGTCCGGCGAACAGCAAGTCCCACCGCAGCGACGGTTTGCTGATCGGCCCGTTTCAGGCATCGGCGCCATTTGACGTGCTGATCGTCAACACCGACGGTACCTTGGCCGAGCGCAGTGGCAACGGCCTGACGATTTTCTCGCAAGCCCTGACCGAACAGGGCCTGATGCCGGAGCACGGGGCGTTGCTACGTGTTCATCACGACAAGGGCGAGCCGGTGGAGACTTCGGTGAAGTCTGCTGAAGTCGAAGGTGTAAAGGGTTTCTGGCTCGACCTCGGCCAACCCGCATTCGGGCCCCAAGCGGTCGGTGCGCAGAATGTTCAAAGCAGTCGATTCAATGGTCGTGAAGTGAGCCAAGTCCAACCCTTGGGGCAACTTGACTCCGCATGGAACCATAGCCAATTCGTGCGCATCGGTAATCCGCATTGCGTGACGTTGCTGACAGACGTTGCCGGGTTACCGAGTAACGAGCAGATGCGCGAATCGCCACTGGCCCAGGGCTTGACCCGTATTGCCTACGCCAAGCCGACCGGCGCGGGAGAACCGTGCCCGGCAGGCGTCAACTTGCAATGGGCCGTGCGTGAGTCGGAGCAGCGAATCGTCGCGCGGGTGTTCGAGCGCGGTGAAGGGCCGACGGCGTCTTCCGGCACCAGCGCCAGTGCGGTGGCGTGTGCGGCGTGGCGTGTCGGTTGGGTCGCGGCGGGTGAAGTTCAGGTGGTGATGCCCGGCGGAACCGCGCCCATTCTGCTGCAGACCCAAGCGGGCGAACTGACCGGCGTGCAACTGTTTGGCGCAGCGCTGCGGACAGGGAATCGCTGACAATTCGCGATCAAAACCGCCCGACCGTGTCGGCTACAACGCCGCTGGTGAACGAATTATTCGCCCCCGGTTGCCAGTAGATCGGCGAAGCATTCTGCCCGCGCACGATGCACTTCCATTCGAGTGTCTGCTGCGCGGGTACTTCGATGCTCGCGCTCCAGCGATTGCCTGTGGCGGTCAGCGCAATCGCGTGCTGTGGATCCCACGCGCCAAACTCCAGAGACGAGCCCGCGGCGTACACCCCTTCACCCGGTTGCGGGTTGGCGTTTTCGCAGTGGACGTTGACCGCGACTGCCGCCGATTGCGCCGGTCTGCTCCAGATGCGGATATCGCCGTTGTCCCACGTCAGCGTCGGTGCGCCCATGCCCTCGGGTAACCGTTGCAGATCGGATTTGAGCGCAATCACCAAGGTTCCACTTGCACCTGAGGTCGTGGCCACCAGCCCCGAATATTGGGTGTTGAAGCGGATCGGCGAGTCGGCCCGGATGGCAGCACTTTTACGTAGCTTAATGAGCTGCCGGATGAGTTGGTCGCGCTGCCAATCGTACATGTGCGGCCAATACACAGTCGGCGTACCGGGACTGCTGAGGATGTACGCGTACGCCAGATTGACCTGCGCATCGGGCAGCGCCCAATGATGTTGTCCGCCGTAGGCGCCGGGCGAATAGCCGGTGTCATGATTGTCGACGAACGTTACCGCAATCGCGCGCCAGGCGGGATCCGGGTTGCCGTTCAAACCATGGCGCCATTCGGCGAGCGAGCCATTTTGCATGCGCTCCTTGAGCGCGAAGTCGAACACGGTGCAATGCGAGCGATCCGACCAATCCTTGAGCACGTCCTGCCAACTGGCAGAGCGCCGCCAGTCACCTTCAGGATATTCGTCAGGGCCTTTCCAGTTCTCCCCGACACAGAACTGCCGGCTGCCAAGGGCGTTCATCCAGCGGTCTACCGTCTCCGGAGCGTAACCGCGGACGAAATCAAAGCGCAGGCCCTGTGCACCATAGTTGTCGCGCAGATTGATGAATTCGTTCTTGAAGGTCTCGAACACTCTGGGATTGGCTGTGTTCAGGTCTGCCTCCCCATCCATGAACGCATCGCCCTCATCACATTGCAGGCAATCGTGGCGCCATTCATGGCTGCCGCGGGGGAACATTGACGTGACCGCCTTATCATCGCGCATGTGATTGGGCACCACGTCGTATACAACTTTGACGCCGGCAGCGTTGAGCGCCGCTGCCGCCTGTTTAAGCTGCTGATCGCTACCGTACCGGCTGTTTTTGTCGAAGCTGCTCCAGAAATAACCTTCACCGCCGCCGCTGCTCTGCGCGCTGCTCCAACTGGAGGTATCGGTCCAGACCGGCGGCAACCAGATCAGCGTGAACCCGTCGTAGCCGATGGTTGCAGCCTTTTGCAAGAGCACCGAATCCCACGGCTCGGAATTACGGCTTGAGTTCCAGTGAAACCCTTGCAGCATTATCTCTTCGCCACTGCCGTTGCGAACTGCAGCGTTAGCGGTAAGCGTCGCGGTGAAGGTCAGGCATAGCCAGACAAACAGCTTGAGCGGTGAAATCGCGTTCATGGTCGTCCTCTCCGGATCCGTCGATCCCAAGAGGACACAGTGAGTCTGTTCGCTGAGCGTGTCGCCTGTCAGATCTGACAGGTTTGCTCTACTGTTTCGCGATAAGAACAGCGCACGCCATAACCGTAAATGTGCTTTACCTGGCTACACGGATTCAGTCAGTCGACGACCACAACCTGATGACGTCGGCTGCCATACCTCACATAAATTCCACCACCGGCATCTGCCGCTTCATCAGCACCTCGCCGCCACGAATCGAATACAGCGGCAGACCCTGACTGCGAATAACCTCGTAATCGCTGTCCGCCGACAGAATCAGCAGGTTCGCCGGGCGCCCCTGTTCCAGGCCGTATCGCTCGCCCAGGTTCATGGCTTTGGCGCTGTTGTCGGTCACCAGATCCAGCGCACTTTGCAGGTTGCGGTAACCGAGCATGTGGCAGATGTGCAGCCCGGCTTCCAGCACGCGCAGGATATTGCCGTTGCCCAGCGGATACCACGGATCGACGATGGAATCCTGGCCAAAACACACGTTCATCCCGGCTTCCAGCAACTCGTTCACCCGGGTCACGCCACGGCGTTTCGGGAAGTTGTCAAAGCGGCCTTGCAGGTGAATGCTTTCGGTCGGACAGGAGACAAAACTGATCCCGGAATGGCCGAGCAGGCGGAACAGTTTGGCGCAGTAGGCGTTGTCGTAAGAGCCCATCGCCGTGGTGTGGCTGGCGGTGACAAGGGCGCCCATGTCGCGGCTGCGTGCCTCTTCGGCGAGCACTTCAAGGAAGCGCGAATGCGGGTCGTCGGTTTCGTCGCAATGCACGTCGACCAGGCAACCGGTGCGTTCGGCCAGGTCCATCAGGAACTTCACCGAACTCACACCCTGATCGCGGGTGTACTCAAAGTGCGGAATCCCGCCGACCACGTCCGCGCCCATGCGGATCGCTTCTTCCATCAGCTCGCGGCCGTTGCGGTATGACTCGATGCCTTCCTGCGGGAACGCAACGATTTGCAGGTCGATCAGATGCCGGCTTTCCTCGCGCACTTCAAGCATGGCTTTGAGTGCAGTGAGTTGCGGGTCGGTGACATCGACGTGGGTGCGCACGTGCTGGATGCCGTGGGCGGCCAAGGTCTGAATGGTTTTCTTGGCGCGGGTCTTGGTGTCTTCTTCGGTGATGGTGACCTTGCGCTCGCCCCAGCACTCAATGCCTTCGAACAGCGTGCCGCTCATGTTCCAGCGCGGCTCGCCAGCGGTGAGGGTGGCGTCGAGGTGAATGTGCGGCTCGACGAAGGGCGGCACCACCAGATTGCCGCCGGCGTCGAGGTCGTCCGGGCCGAGGGACGGCGCTTCGGTCTGCCGGGCGATGCTGCGGATCAGCCCGTCCTCAAGGTGCAATTCGTGCAAACCTTCCTGGTTGCGCAGTCGGGCGTTGATGATGTGCATCAGGCAAATCCTTCTTATAGGTCTTGTAGTGGCGCGCTGGCGCGGCGGGCGCCGAGCAGGCCGGTGACGATGACATACGTTAGCGCGGCAGCGGCGATGCCTACCAGCGGCGCAACCCACGGCGAGCTGAACGCCGCGATAGTGCCGACCCCGTAAGCCCCGAGGCCCGGCCAGTTGAAGGCCGGCAGCCGTGCGTCGGCCAGGCGCGGATAGTGCCCGCGCCAGCGGAAGAAGAAGTCGGCCATGATCACCCCGCCAATCGGTGGAATCACCGTGCCGAGCAGAATCAGATACGGCACCAGCATGTCGTACATGCCCAGCAGGGCGAGCAGGGTGCCGATCACTGCGCCGGCCAGGGTCACGGTCTTGCGTCGGCCGGTGCGCAGCAGATTGCAGCCGGCGACGGCGAAGTTGTAGATGGTGTTGTCCTGGGTACTCCAGATATTGAGTAGCAGCATGGCCATCGCGGCCATGGCGAAGCCTTGCAGGAGCAGCACTTCCACCACGTCCGGCTGCTGATAAACGATGGCACCGTACGCACCGATCAGCACCATCAAGCCGTTGCCGATGAAAAAACCGATCAGGCTGGCCAGCACCGCGACTTTTGCCGAGCGCGAAAAGCGCGTCCAGTTGGTCGCCTGGGTCGCGCCGCTGACGAAGGTGCCGAACACCAGGGTGATCGCGGTCGACCAGTCAAGCGAGCCGCTTGGCACCACGCTGAGCAAGCCCTCGAAACCGCCGACTTTCACCGTCGCCACCCACATCGACAACATCAACAGCAGCATCATCGCCGGCACCGCGATGTACGACAGAATCTCCAGGCCGCGATAACCGACATACGCCGTGGCGCAAAACACCAGGCCGAACAACACCATCAGAACCAGAACGGTGCCTTCGCCCAGCTCAAAGTATTTACCGAGCACCACCGCAGCGGTCGCTGTGCCCCAGGCGTACCAGCCTATCTGGGTGAAACCGAGGATCAGGTCGCTGAGCTTGCTGCCGACTTCACCGAAACAGAAACGGCCCATCAGAACCGAATTGAGGCCGCTTTTGAAGGCGATGTAGCCCAGCCCCGCCGCATAGAGGCCGAGCAGCAGGTTACCGACGATGATCACCGCCATCATCTCGGCAAAACTGAACGCCACACCGAGCTTGCCGCCGGCAAACATGGTCGCGGTGAAGAAGGTGAAACCCAGCAGCACCATCGCTGTGGAGGCCAGGCCTTTGCGCGCGTGCATGGGGACTTCGCTGAGGGGGTAATCGTTACCGGGATCGTTTTGCGTCATGGGGCGTTCCTTGCTGAAAAGGGGAGACGCGGGGAGGGTTGCAGTGGTCGTGCCAAACCGGAAGTTGCCGGGTATGTATAGACGAGCCAGCATTTTTTTGGCGCGAAAGCGGTGCACCCTCTGCAACGAAGCACAATGTGGGGGCTGCCAGGATTTTATGTGCAACGATCCTGTAGGAGCTGCCGCAGGCTGCGATCTTTTGACTTTGATCTTTAAAAGCAAGATCAAAAGATCGCAGCCTTCGGCAGCTCCTACAGGGGGATTTTTGGGCTCAGAGAAATCGCAGCAGGGCGGCGACGATGGCTTCAGGGGCGTCTTCCTGGACGAGGTGGCCGGCGTGGGGGATTGGGTGGAATTGTGAGCCGGGGATCAAGTTGTGTAACGCGAGGCCACGTTCTATCGGGATCCACTGATCCTCTTCACCCCAGAGAATCTGCACCGGGCAACGGATCGCCGAGTACAAACTTTCAGCTTCACGGGTATAGCGCTCATCCATCTGCGCGATCTGCCGATAGAACGCCGCTTGCCCCGGATCGCCGAGCCACGGCTGCACGTACGGGGCCAGTTCATCATCGGGAATATCCCGGTGAATCGCCCCGCGAATGTAGGTTGGCACGATGGCGCGCTGGATGTAGTCCGGCAGGCCGCTGAACGCCGCTTCATGCTGGCGCACGTGCTGCACGAACGGCGACCCCCACGGCGTCAGCGCCACCGGGTCGATCAGCGTCAGGCTGCGGTAATCCTTGTCGTTGAGCAGATGCGTGCGCAGTACCGTGGCGCCGCCGAAGTCGTGGGCGACTACGTCGGGGCGCTGGATGTTCCAGTGATCGAGCAGGTGCGCGAGGAGTTGGTTTTGCACGCCGAGTGACACGTCGGCGTCCGGTTTTTCCGAGCGCCCGTAGCCGAGCAAATCGAAATAATGCACGCGGTGTGTGGCGAAAAAATGCGGTGCGATGCGATGCCAGACATAGGACGAGAAGGGCGTGCCATGCACAAACACCAGCGGCGGGCCGTCGCCGCGTACGGCATGACGTATTTGTCGGCCATGGAAATCAAAGACCTGATCCAGCAGCCAGTCCGTCATGGGCCTGTCCTCTTGGCGGGTTTGAGCCAAGAAGCATAGGCATAAAAAAACAGCCGTAAAGGCTGTTCTCTATTTCCCTGGATAAACACCGATCCCGTAGGAACTGCCGGAGGCTGCTCCTACACGGGGTATCGGTGTTGGATCATTCGCCGCGATAGATGCAACCGCTGGTGCAGGTCTCATGAATACGGATCGCGCTGAGTTCCGGCAGCAGCGGTTTCATTTCATTCCAGATGAATTTGGCCAGCACTTCACTGGTCGGGTTTTCCAGGCCTGGAATGTCATTCAGGTAGTTGTGATCCAGACGCTCGTACAGCGGCTTGAAGATTGCCTTGATCTCGGAGAAATCACGGATCCAGCCAGTGTGCGGATCGAGGTCGCCGCTCAGGTGAAGCGCCACTTTGAACGAGTGACCGTGCAGACGCCCGCACTTGTGGCCGTCCGGGACGTGCGGCAGGCGGTGGGCGGATTCGAAGGTAAACTCTTTGAAGATTTCCACAGTAGTTTCGGCTCTGTTCAGATGGCGTTCGCCGCAGCGATTCGGGCAGGCGGCGAGTTTACCAGAGCTCTGCGCAAAACACTGACTAAAGGGTCAGCAAGCGCTCGGCGAGGCGACCGTTGGCAGTCAGTTCGAGGAATTCGTCGCCCAGTCGGCGGCTCTCGTCCATCGCGGCGTGCCAGTATTTTTGTCGGCTCTGCGCATCGCCCATGAAGCGTTTGAAGTCGTTCCGGTCAGGGAGTTTGCCGTAGGGCAGGCGCGCCAGATATTCCTTCGACGGTGCGAGCAACAGCACATCTTGCAGGCGCTCCACCGAAGCGCGGCGCCATGGCAGGGTCTTGTCGAACCAGCCCGGAATCACCCGGTCGGTGAAGTGTGGATAGAGCACGATGCCGTCGCCGCTGTAAGGGAGGTCGAGGTGATAGTCGAGCAGACCGCCATCGCGGAACGTCCCGGCACCGGCGCCCGGCAAGTCGCGCACACCTTCCATGACCATCGGGATCGAGCCCGAGGCCAGCAGTGCCTGGCGCAGATTGCCGGCGTTGAGCGCGACGAAGCGCGACGGGAAATCGTTCAGTGCGTTGACCGGCGGTGCCAGACGCGGGTCGTGGATGATCAGCCGTTCAAAGTGCCGCGACAGCCGCGCGCGGCCACGCAGGTTGTCGGCGATCACCGAACCCAGCGCCAGTCCCAGTCGGCCGCGATGGTCGTCAGCGAGGCGGCCCTGACTTTTCACCACCATGATGTTCAAGCGGTAATCGGCGTTGTTCAGAATGCTCGCGTCGCGACCGTCGAGCAGGTCATTGAGCATGCGCTGCGAGCTCTGACTGATCTCGGCCATGGTCACGCCTTTGTTGAAATTCTGCTCGGCGTACAGATGACCGAGACGGCGGATGCCTTCGGCGGCATCCGGCAGGCAGGCGCTGGCGAAGCGCCAGGAACCGACCGATGCGCCGATCAGCGAACGCTCGCGCGGCGCACTCGGCAGCCATTCACCGAACAGCGCAAGATCCAGCCCCTGAATCCCCAACGCCTTCGGCCCACCGGCCGCGCCGGGCAGGGTGCCGACGTCGGCAGCGTTCAGGCCCTGAGCACGAATGCGCGCCATGGCGCGAGGGCCGGCCTTGAGGGTGAGGGCGGGGAATTTGATGTGGATGGCTGTCATACCGGTCTCGATCGTTAGCAAGCGAACAATTATAGAGCCACTCTGGATCCTTGTGGGAGCGAGCCTGCTCGCGAAAGCGTTGTATCAGAGACGTGAATGTTGAATGACACACCGCATTCGCGAGCAGGCTCGCTCCCACAGGGGGAGAGAGGTATTGCTCTGGGGCAATGATGGCAATTCAGTTTCAGTTAAGTTCATCCCGCTAAGGTGCCCACCGTACGCAACACATAAAAATTACGGAGACACCATGAAAACCCTGACTGCCCTGTCCCTCGCCTCGATCATCGGCCTCACCGCCAGCCTCGCTCATGCACGCGATCTGGGTCCCGATGAAGCCCTGCGTCTGCGCGACGCTGGTACTATCGTCTCCTTCGAGAAGCTCAATGCCACGGCACTGGCCAAACACCCGGGTTCGACGATCACCGAAACCGAGCTGGAAGAAGAGTACGGCAAGTACATCTATCAGGTCGAAATGCGTGATCCGCAAGGTCTGGAGTGGGATCTGGAATTAGACGCGGTCAGCGGGCAGGTTCTCAAGGATCATCAGGATACGTAATGAAGGTTAATGTTCGCGCCACCAGCCGTACTGCGTTGGCGCTTGTGATTTTCTGCTCGACGACAATGGCCCGCGACCTCGATCAGGACGAAGCCCTGAAGCTGCGTGAGCGCGGGGTGATCCTGCCGCTGGAGCAAGTGCTGCAGCAGGCCATGGATCGCTATCCGGGCGCGAAACTGCTGGAAGTCGAGCTGGAAGAGAAACACGACGTCTATATTTATGAAGTCGAGTTGCTGACCGCCGAGGGTGTCGCGCGCGAGCTGCACCTGAAGGCCGATACCGGCGAACTCGTGAAAGACAAGGAAGATTGATCGATGCGTTTGCTTCTGGTGGAAGACCACGTACCGCTGGCCGACGAATTGATCGCCGGCCTGCAACGCCAAGGCTATGCGGTGGATTGGCTGGCGGACGGGCGCGATGCGGTGTATCAGGGCAGCAGCGAGCCCTATGACCTGATCATCCTCGACCTCGGCTTGCCCGGTGTACCGGGGCTTGAGGTGCTGGCGCAGTGGCGCGCGGGCGGCTTGTCGATCCCGATGCTGATCCTGACCGCGCGCGATTCCTGGGCTGAACGCATCGAAGGCCTCAAGGCCGGCGCCGACGATTACCTGACCAAACCGTTTCACCCCGAAGAGCTGCACCTGCGGGTGCAGTCGCTGTTACGCCGCTCCAAGGGCCAGGCCAACCAAAGCACGCTCAAGGCCGCCGGCCTGCACCTGGACGAGGGTCGCCAATGCGTGACCCGCGACGGTGCCGACATTCTGCTGACCGCCGCCGAATTCCGCCTGCTGCGCTATTTCATGCTGCACCCGGAACAGATCCTCTCTAAAAGCCACCTCGCCGAACACCTCTACGACGGTGAAACCGAGCGTGATTCCAACGTTCTCGAAGTCCACGTCAATCACCTGCGCCGCAAGCTCGGCAAAAGCGTGATCGAAACCCGTCGCGGTCAGGGTTACCTGTTCGGCGGGCAAGCTTCGTGAGGTCGATCCAGCGCCGCTTGAGCCTGGGGTTGATCAGCGTGATGGTGGTTGTTGGCCTGGTGCTGGCGCAAACCAGTCTTTGGTTGTTTGAAATGGGTTTGCAGCGCTACCTCGAAGCCGGGTTGCGCAACGACAGTGAAAGCTTGCTGGTGGCGCTGGTGCGTGGTCCGCAGGGTTTGCAACTGGATGAACGACACTTGTCGCCGGCCTATCAGCGGCCGTTTTCCGGGCATTATTTCCGCATCGACTTTGCCGATAGCCATTGGCGCTCGCGCTCGTTGTGGGATCAGGACTTGCCGCTGCTCGAACATCCCGGCCTGCACAGCAATCTGCAGTTGGGGCCGGACGGTCAGCAGTTGCTGGTGCTGCGTTCGGACTATCGCCGGCTGGGCCAGTCGATTTCGATCAGCGTCGCCCAGGATTACACCCCGGTGCGCGAGAGCTTTCAGCGCATGCGCCAGATCGGCCTCGGCCTGGGATTGGCCGGGTTGTTGCTGATTCTGTTTTTGCAACGCCTGACCGTGCGTCGCGCCTTGAAGCCGCTGGAAAAGGCCCGTGAACAAATCGCTCAATTGCAGCAGGGACAGCGTTCGCAGCTCGATGATCAGGTGCCGGTGGAACTGGAGCCGTTGGTGGCGCAAATCAACCATCTGCTGGCGCACACCGAAGACAGTCTCAAGCGCTCGCGCAATGCCTTGGGCAATCTGGGCCATGCGCTGAAGACACCGTTGGCGGTGTTGCTGAGTCTGGCGTCGAGCGAAAAACTCGATGGCCATCCCGAACTGCGCAAGATTCTCAAGGAACAACTGGAGCAAGTGCAGCAGCGGCTCAATCGTGAGCTTAATCGCGCACGTTTATCCGGGGATGCGCTGCCGGGGGCGCTGTTCGATTGCGACGCGGAACTGCCGGGACTGTTGGCGACCCTGAACATGATTCACGGTGAACATCTGGCGTTGAGCTACGTGGCGCCGCCGGGGCTGCAATTGCCGTGGGATCGTGAGGACTTGCTGGAACTGCTCGGCAACTTGCTGGATAACGCCTGCAAGTGGGCGGATGCCGAAGTGCGCTTGAGTGTGATTGAACGAACAGACGGCTTTGCCCTGAGCGTGGAAGATGACGGGCCGGGGATTCCAGAGGAGCAGCGTGCTCAGGTGTTCAGCCGTGGCGCGCGGCTGGATGAGCAGACTCACGGGCATGGTCTGGGATTGGGGATCGTGCGCGATATCGTCGATACATGGGGCGGATTGCTGGTGCTGGGCGAGAGCGAGTGGGGCGGATTGAAGGTGGTGATCGAGTTGCCTAAACGCTGATCACCCAAACACCACCAATCCCTTGTGGGAGCGAGCCTGCTCGCGAATGCGGTGGGTCAGACACATCATCGTTTACTGACACACCGCTTTCGCGAGCAGGCTCGCTCCCACATTGGGTTTTGCAATGGGCCGTCAGACCCGAAACTGATCCATCAAACTCTGCTGCTGATTCGCCAGGCTGTTCAGAGACTGACTCACCCGCGCCGACTCATTCGCCTGCCCGGACAACGACTCCGTCACATCGCGAATTGTCGCCACGTTGTTGTTGATCTCCTCAGCCACTGCACTCTGTTCCTCGGCGGCACTGGCAATCTGCAGGTTCATGTCGCTGATCACTGTCACCGCATCACCAATCTGCCGTAGCGCGGTCACCGCTTGGCCGACCTGCTCGACACTGCCCTGCGCCTGACGATGGCTGTTGCCCATTGAACCGACCACATCCTGCGTGCCGCTTTGCAGTTGCTCGATCACCTGACGGGTTTCTTCCACCGACTCCTGCGTGCGACGGGCGAGGTTGCGCACCTCATCGGCGACCACGGCAAAACCACGTCCGGCCTCACCTGCACGCGCCGCTTCGATAGCCGCATTGAGCGCCAGCAGGTTGGTCTGTTCGGCGATGGCGCGGATGGTTTCAAGCACGGCACCGATCTTCTCGCTGTTGGCGGCCAGCCCTTCGACTTGCACCATTGCCGCGCTCATGTCGGCGGCGAGGGTGTCGATGCTGGCGGTGGTGCGGTCGATCACGGTCAGGCCCTGACGGGTGGCGCGATCAGCGTCCTTGGCCGCTTCGGCCGCTTGCGCCGCACTGCGGGCGACGTCCTGCGCCGTGGCGCTCATTTCGTGGGACGCGGTGGCAACCTGATCGACCTGACGGTATTGCTGCTCCATGCCGGCGCTGGTCTGGGTGGCGATGGCCGACGACTGGTCGGCAGTGTTGCGCGCGTCCTGCACCGAGCGTTTTACCTCGGCGATGATCGGCTGCAACTTGTCGAGGAACTTGTTGAACCAACCGGCCAGTTGACCCAGTTCATCCTTCTTGTCATAGGCCAGACGTCGGGTCAGATCACCTTCGCCGCTGGCGATGTCTTCGAGCATGTGCGCGACACCGAGGATCGGTTTGGTCACGCTGCGCGCCATCAGCCACACCAGCAGCAGGCCGATCAACGCGGCCAGCACACCGAGGCTCAACTCGATCAGGGTGCCGGAATTATTGCTCGCATCCAGTTGCTGCTTGAGTGCCTCGGCACGCTCCACCAAAACTTTCTCCGGCACATCCAGTAACACCGCCCACGACGGTCCGCCCGGAATCGGCTGGAACGGCGACAGCACTTTCAACTGGCCGTTGCTGTGCAAGCTGCTGACGCTGTTGCTGGAGGCGAGCACGCGCAACAGTTCGCTGCCACTGGCCTTGTCCACGGCATCCAGACGCTGGCTGAGTTTGCCGGCATCCGGGCTGTAACCGGCCAGCAGGCCGACCGGGCTGATGATGCTCACGACGGTCTGGCCGTCGTAAAGCTTCTTGCTCGCGCCCTGACTGATTGCTTGGAGGCTGTTGAGGTTGATGTCCACCGACAGCGACGCGATGACCTTGCCGTTGACCATCAGCGGGAAAACGATGCTGGTCATCAGCACCTTCTGGCCGTCGATCACATAAAAGTACGGTTCGATCACGCACGGTTTGAGCGTGGTGCGCGGGCAGGTAAACCAGGCGTTGGCGGCCTGACCGCTGGGGCCGATGCTGATGTCGGTCATGTCGCTTTCCGGCAGGGCCATCGAGGTGACTTTGCCCGGGGTCGGCTGCGACCAGTACAGGGCAAAGCGGCCCTTGTCGTTGCTGCCCAGTTCGGCCTGGCCGGCGAACAACTCGTCCTTGCCGTCCAGTGCGTTGGCTTCGAACACCAGCGACAGGCCGAGCAAGTCAGGGTTGGCTTGCAGCGCCGATTTGACCTGGCGGGTCATGTCTTCGCGAAGGTCGAACGCATCGAGGAAGCGTTTCTCGGCCTGTTCACGCAGGAACAACACCTGTCGCGAAAACCCGTGGCCGTACTGATAGGCGTCCATGAACTGCTGACGAATGCCCGCCGCTTGCACCTCGCCCTGGGATTCGATGCGCGCCTGGGCCGACTCGGTGAGCATCTCCATGCTCGAAGCTTTCACCAGTTCGGAACTGTGCTCCATGCGATACAGCGAAAGACCCACCAACAGGGTCACGATACCGGCCAGGCAAAGCCCGGCGAGCAGGGTGATTTTCCATTGGATGGAAAGTTGTCTGAGCGACATGGAAACATCCTTATTCGATAAATATCTGAGACTTTGCACTGTAGCGGCCGCGTTTCGACTTTCTTTATGCTGGAAACACAATAGGGCCGATTGCCGCAGTCATTGCGCAGGAGGGCGGCTTCGCCACCCATCGGGGATAAATCCCCTCGCCACAGGGCTTTGACACTGCGGCCACTCTGCGGCACAGTGCGCGCCCTTTTAACAAGACCCTCTTTGCAAATCCGCCGGTGCTTCGTGGCGGACTCATCCTGTCTGGCGGTGAATTGTCCACCGCAGTGTTTTTGAGGTAGTGAAATGAATGCAGTGATTGCTGCGGTCGGCGTCATGCTGATCCTCAGTCTGTCCCGCGTGCACGTGGTGATCGCCTTGATCATCGGTGCATTGGTTGGCGGTTTGACCGGTGGCTTGGGCATCGACGCCACGCTCAAGGCGTTCAACAGTGGCCTGGGTGGCGGGGCGACGGTGGCGTTGTCCTACGCGTTGCTCGGTGCTTTCGCCGTGGCGATTGCCAAGTCGGGACTGGCCCATGCGTTGGCCGACAAGGCGCTGGCGATGGTCGATCGTCAACATTCGACGGGCGGCGGCAGCGTCAAATGGCTACTGATCGGCCTGTTGTGGGTGGTGGCGATTGCCTCGCAGAACATCCTGCCGATCCACATCGCGTTCATTCCGTTGCTGGTGCCGCCGCTTTTATATGTGCTGACCAAGCTGCAACTGGATCGCCGGTTGATCGCCTGCGTCATGACGTTCGGCCTGATCACGCCGTACATGTTCCTGCCGGTGGGTTTTGGCAACATCTTCCTCAATGAAATCCTGTTGGCCAACGTCGCGCGCAGCGGTGTCGACATCAGCGGTATCAACGTCACCCACGCCATGGGCATTCCGGCGCTGGGCATGGTGTTCGGCCTGGCAATGGCGTTCATCAGTTACCGCAAAAAGCGTGTTTACGATCTGACGAAGATCGAGCAGGTTGAACAGGTAGTCGTGCAGTACAACCCGATGAGTCTGATGATTGCCGGTGTGGCAATCGCGGCGGCATTCATCGTTCAACTGCTGTTGGACTCGATGATTATCGGCGCACTGGCCGGCTTCCTGATCTTCTCGGTATCGGGCATCGTCAAGTGGCGCGAGACCGATGACCTGTTCACCGAAGGCATGAAAATGATGGCAATGATCGGCTTTATCATGATCGCCGCCTCCGGGTTTGCCGAAGTGATGAAGGCCACCGGGCAGGTGCAGACACTGGTCGAGTCGTCGGCGTCGTGGATCAATCACAGCAAGGGTGTTGGGGCCTTGCTGATGCTGCTGGTGGGGCTGCTGGTGACCATGGGTATCGGTTCGTCGTTCTCCACCGTGCCGATTCTGGCGGCGATTTTCGTGCCGTTGTGCGTGCAATTGGGCTTTAGTCCGCTGGCCATCGTCTGCATTGTCGGCACCGCCGGCGCGCTGGGCGACGCCGGTTCGCCCGCCTCGGATTCGACCCTTGGCCCGACCTCCGGCCTGAACATTGACGGCCAGCATCACCACATCTGGGATACCGTGGTGCCGACCTTCCTGCATTACAACTTGCCATTGCTGGCGTTCGGCTGGGTGGCCGCGATGGTTCTCTGAACCCACAGGGGGATTGGGGGGAATTGCTGACTCAACTTTTGATCTGGCGTGCCGTTAAAGCCTTTAACCACGCCAATAAAATCAAAAGAGTGAGCTTCCCCCATGCGCTTGAGTCTCAAGGCCAAAGTCCTGTCCCTTGCCGTCCTTCCGGTATTGCTCTTTGCGCTGGTCATCAGCCTGACCACGCTGTTCATCCTCCAGGAACAGGCGCATAAAGAGGTCGAACAGACCCGCGAACGCCTGCTCGGCGACGCCAAGGCCACTCTGCAAAGTTACGTCGCCGTGGCCATGACCACGATCAAACCGCTGTATGACGCTGCCGTCCCCGGCGATGCCGAGTCGCGCGCGCAGGCGATCAAACTGCTGTCGGGCATTCGCTATGGCAAGGACGGCTACTTCTTCGGCTACGACTCCGAGACCGTGCGCCTGTTCAAGGCCAACGACCCTGAAGGCGTGGGTAAAAGCTTCAAGGACAACCGCGACCCGAACGGTGTTTACGTCAACCTCGGTCTGGTGAAAGTGGCGAAGGACGGCACCCACTATCTGCAATACAGCTCGCCGTTGCCGGGCAACGCAAAGGTGCTGGTGCCAAAACTCGGTTACACCGAATACCTGGCGAAATGGGACATGGCGGTCGGCACCTCGGTCAACCTTGACGGCATCGAAGCGCAGGTGGCGCAGGTTGAAGCGCAGGTGCAGGAACGTATGCAGGGCGTGATCTTCAGCATCGTCGGCGTGGCGGTGGTGGTGCTGTTGGTGATCGCGGCGGCGGGGATGCTGCTGGCCAACACGATTCTGCGTCCACTGACTCTGATGAAAGCCAACCTCGACGATATCGCGGCGGGCGAGGGCGACCTGACCCGTCGTTTGAACATCACCAGCCAAGATGAACTCGGCGAACTGGCCGGCTCGTTCAACCGTTTCGTCGACAAGATCCACGGCCTGGTGCGGCAGATCACCGAGATGACCACGCAACTGACCGGGCTGGTGACACAAGTGTCGGATCAGGCCCAGCGTTCGGATCAAGCCATGGAGCGCCAGCGCCACGAGACTGATCAGGTGGCCACGGCGATCAACGAAATGTCTGCCGCCGCCCAGGAAGTCGCCAAGAGCGCGCAAAACGCTGCGGTCGCGGCCCAGCAGACCGACGAAGAAGGCCAGAGCGCCAAACGCGTGGTGGCCGGCAGCATCAAACAGATTCATGCGCTGGTCGATGACATCCGCAACAGCGGTGTGTCGCTGGACAGTTTGCAGCAGGACGTGAGTTCGATTGTCGGCGTGCTCGGGGTGATTCGTTCGATTGCCGAACAGACCAACCTGCTGGCATTGAACGCGGCGATTGAAGCCGCGCGGGCCGGTGAGGCCGGGCGCGGGTTTGCCGTGGTGGCGGATGAAGTGCGAGCGCTGGCCAGTCGTACGCAGATCAGTACTCAGGAAATTCAGGGGATGATTGATCGCTTGCAGGCGGGCACGCAGTCTGCGGTGGAAGCGATGCGCCGTTCCAGCGAGGCGGGTGACGGTACCTCGCAGCAGGCCAATCAGGCCGGTGCTTCGCTGGATGCGATGGCTGAGCTGATCGCGACCATCAACTCGATGAACGCGCAGATTGCCAGTGCGGCCGAAGAGCAGACGGCGGTGGCCGAAGAGATCAACCGCAGCGTGCATCAGATTGCGGTGGCGGTGGACAGCGTGGCGGATGAGACCCAACTGGGAGCGCAGACTTCGCGCAGTCTGGCGGATCTGGGTCAGCGACTGGGCAAGCTGGTTGGGCAGTTCCGCATTTAAAACCGTCCACAACATCCCCTGTAGGAGCTGCCGCAGGCTGCGATCTTTTGCTCTTGCTGTTTAAAGGTCAAAAGATCGCAGCCTGCGGCAGCTCCTACACGGGGACTGATTAAGATCTGTCCCAGTACGGCACTTCCCCAAAACACTCGACAAAAAAATCAATCACCGTCCGCACCTTCACCGACAACCTTCTACTCCCCGGCCACAGCACCGCAATCTGCTGCGGCTCCAGGCTGTTCGACACCTGATACTCTCTCAGCACAGGCACCAGCGTGCCTTCGCGCACGGCTTCGCCAATCAGCCACGACGGAAACATCACCAGCCCCAGACCTTGTTCGGCGGCTTGGGTGAGGGTGTCGGCGTGGTTGCCGGTGATCGGGCCTTTGACCGAGTAGGGTGTCCAGTCGCCCTGACCCTGACGGAAAAACCAGCGTTGCTGGCCGGTCGCGCCTTTGTAGGCCAGGCATTGATGCTGCGCGAGTTCGTCGGGGTGTTGCGGTGTGCCGTGACGTTTGAGGTAAGCGGGGCTGGCCGCGACTTGAAAGCGATGCGGCGCAAGAATCCGCGCCTGCATGCTCGAATCGTGTAACGAGCCGATGCGGAACAGCAGGTCGGCACCTTCCTGCAACGGGTCGACGTAGTGGTCAGTCTGTTGGATATCCAGTTGCAGCTTCGGATAACGCGCGCACAACTGCCCCAGCCACGGCGTCAGATGGCGTTGGCCGAACACCACTGGCGCGTTGATTCGTACAAGCCCCGTGGGTTCGCTTTGCTGTTCCTGCAGCGCTTGCTCGGCTTCTTCCAGTTGCACCAGCACCAGCCGCGCATGATGGCCGAGCATGCGCCCGGCTTCGGTCGGCGTGACTGCGCGAGTGTGGCGGTAGAGCAATTGCTGGTTCAGCGCCTGCTCCATCAACTGAATCTGCCGTGAAATCGAGGAGGGTGCCACGCCTTCGCGGCGGGCGACTTCGGAGAAACTGCCGTGGTCGAGCACCGCCACAAACAGCCTGAGCGCTTTGAATCCGAGTTCGTTGAGCCCGTGCATGAATCATCCTGCTGTGCGAGTTGCGCAAAAGTGTTGTCAGGATGCTCCCATTTATCGCAAAGCGCCGCCAGTCGATAATCCGCGCCATCGATTATTTGCTTGGGTTTTAGTTATGCAGACGTTGGAAGAGGTAAGTGTCGCGCCGCCGGTGGCCAAACCGGGGTTGCGTTTGTTGTTGCTGCCGCTGGTGATTCTGGCGGGCATGGGCCTGTCGGTGGAGGCGGGGTTGCTCGGGCCTTTGGGTGTGCAGGTCGGGCATCTGTGGGCGACCTTGAGCATTTTCGGCGTGGGTTCGGCGATTCTGTTTTTGCTGCTGTTGCTCAGCGGCCCGCAACAAGGGCCGGCGTTGAACACATTGCCGCGTTGGCAGTTGATCGGCGGTATTCTCGGGCCGATCTACGTGGTGGTTCTGACGCTGGCGACCCCGCACATCGGCATCGCCATGACCATGATCGCGATCCTCTCCGGGCAGGTAGGCAAGAGTGTGTTGATCGACCACTTTGGCTGGTTCGGCGCGGCGCGCAAGAAGGTCAACGCTGAGCGTTGGCTGGCGCTGTTGTTGATTGTTGCTGCACTTGTCTTGATTGCTCGGGGTTGATGATGAATCTGATTATTTTGTTGGCTGTGGTGGTCGCGGCAGGTGCGGTGTTGAGTGTTCAGGCGGCGATCAATGGGCGTCTGGGGGAAACCGTTGGGGTGTTGCGCAGTAGTTTGCTGACGTTTGCCGTGGGGGCGCTGGTTACCGGGTTGTTGATTCTGTTTTTTGAACCGGCCCATGCGGTGAGTTTGCTCGATGTGCCGAAATGGCAGCTCAGTGGTGCGTTGTTCGGTGTGGTTTACATGATTGTGATGGTCGGTGCGGTGCCTCGGATCGGCACGGCGGTGGCGACGGTGGCGGTGATTGTCGGGCAGCTGGGGATGGGGATGTTGATTGATAACTTTGGCTGGTTGGGTAATCCGGCGATCGATCTTTCTTCGAGTCGGATTTTGGCGATGGTTTGTTTGGGGTTGGCTTTGGTATTCATGTATCGCAGTAGTGTTCGCTCTTCTGACTGAGTAAGGCGACCTAGGATTCCGCCCTGACGTACGGCCCTCCCTGCGGGCGCTCGCAGATCAAAAGCGGTACTCGAGCTAACGCTCATTGTGTTGAGTGGGGCGGCATTCGCCGCGTGCGGGGGGGGACTCATTGTCCTGCGGGAGCTGGCTTGCCAGCGATGGCGGCCTGACAGCCGGCCAGGTTCTGGTGGGTGTACACATTCCCTGTAGATACCGTCTTGCCCCTCATCGGGCAAGGGCAATTTTCGGGTCAAATGGCTGGCCCGATTTAAGAACGGCGTAGACAAAATGTAGGAGTTTGCGCATCGCTGCACAGATGATTTGCTTGGGGGCCTTGCCGTTGGCCTTCAAGCGTTCCTTCATGGCGATGATTGCCTTGTTGTGCTTCAGTGCAACCAACCCAGGCATGTATAGACCCGCCCGAACGCGAGCCGATCCGATCCTCGAAATCACTGCTCTGCCTTTGAACTTTCCCGAGTCCTGCAGCTTTGGGTTCAACCCGGCGGCAGCGACCAGTTTGCGAGGGTCGTCATATTTACGCAGGTCGCCCAACTCTGCCAGCAGCCGCTCAAGGGTTTTCTGGCCAATACCGTCGATGGTCACGATCAAGTCGCGCATTTGGCGCATGTCTGGATCATCGTCGATGTGTTTTTTGATTGCTTTGTGAGTTTCAACGATCTCTTTCTCGATGTGACGCAGCACAGAGTTGATCGAGTCTTTGACCTTTTCGTCGGACACATCCAGGCGATTGAGCTCCATTTGCTCCATTTCCTGAAGGTCATCCAAGCGACGTACCATCGCCTTTAGCTGACGATATTTCAGCGGCTCCGGAGCCCAAAGCTGAAGCTTTTCAGCCTTTTCCCGAGCAAAGTCAGCGATCAATTTGGCGTCGCTTTTGTCGGTTTTGATCCGGCGCAGCTCGCTGTCGGCGTAAGCGTGGGTCGTCGCCGGATTGACGACGCAGACCCGGTAACCCTTGTTGTAGACGAACTCGGCAAGTTCCAGGTGATAAACGCTGGTGGCTTCCATCACGATCAGGGCTGTAGGCTCGACCTGCTTGTTCAACCAGGCGTCAAACTCTTTGAAACCTTTTGAGTCGTTAGCCAGTTTGGCCTTGGTTTTGTGCTTGCCGTTTGGCAGGTGAGTGGCGATATCAAAGGTATTTTTAGCGACATCGACGCCGACGAAATTGGACATGACCGTTTCTCCATTAATCGGTTTTCGATCATCACTGCACTCTGTCCAACCTTGCGAATGCGGGCTCTCGCCAGAGACGGGCCCAAGATACCGTTCGAACTATACGAGTGAGTGTGGAGGGCTGGAGCACGATCTACATCACAGGCAAAAAGCCTAAGGAGCTGCACGGCTTCCAAGTCCCTCCCTCGATGATCAGTCGAGAACTATCGCTCCTGACGGAGCGATAGTCGAGATACAAGGAGCTGCCGAAGGCTGCGATCTTTTGATCTGGCTCTGGCTTTTGACGTTGCTTTTGATCTCCAGGCCCACCGCAGCAACGGATATGCCCCCCGATCCCCAAAAAGCAAAATCAAAAGATCGCAACCTTCGGCAGCTCCTACACTGGTTCCTACGGCTTGCCCTTCAAGCCTCAGACAACCACCACTGAAGGAGTCTGTCCCATGCCTGTTACTTCTGAAAGCACCTGCGACTGTCCTAAATGCAACTGCAAGCTCGGTGAGCATCCGATTGCGCGCCATGGCAAGCACTACTGCTGCGAAGGCTGCGCCAAGCATCACGAACATGGCGAAGTGTGCTCAAGCAAGGGCTGTAAATGTGCACACGGCTAACGACCGACGATAAAAAAAGTGGAGCCTAATCAGGCTCCACTTCCAGTTTCAGACTTTCATCCTCCAGCCGTTCCGTATGCCGGACGGTTCCTTGCAATCGTCGACCCTCAACCCTGACTACCACGGTTTTCGCTTGATCAAGATTTTCAGGTAGCGGCGCCGGCACTCTCAGAGCAAAGCAATACGGATCATCTTCGACGGCTTCCAGCCCCACCTCACAATCGACACTTTTGGTAATTCGTCCGAACAGTGTGTCTAGGCCGTAATCCAGATGTGCCGGACTGCTGATGTTGCTCATTGTGCATTCCCCCGAATGATCCCGATCGCTGCGTAAAGCTTAGCTGGTCGGTCGCCAGACGACGTTTTCCACGCCGAATTTTTCCGCCATCGGCTTGCTGGTTTTCTGCACTTTCTCGCGGCCGAAGCGCGGGATGCGACCCACGCCTGCGTCGCAGCTTGCCCAGTGCCACGCCTCCGTGTTGTCCATTTTGTCCGAGCGGATAATGAACGACTTGGGCGTGCCGTGAAGGGTGTATTCGATGACGTAGAGTTTTGCGTTGTTCATAAAGCCCGTATTCCTCCCTGTAGTAATAGAAGGATCGCGGCGCACCGGGAAAATTCATTCGGATTGTCCGACGGTATCTATCAATGGCGACGCGTGGGTGCACTGGGTACCATGGCACTTCCGCCAACCCCAATGAATGCTCGCCATGGCCCTTGCCGCGCCCCCCGATCTCAGTGACACCGATGTGCCCGTGCAGCCGCTGGCACGCACGTATCCGCGTGGTTTGTATATCGAGCCGCATGAGCATGTCTGGGGCCAGTTGCTGTATGCGATGAGCGGGGTGATGTGGGTCGAAACCCCGCACGAAGCGCTGGTGGTGCCGCCGCAGCGCGCGGTGTGGTTGCCGCCCGGGGTGCCGCACGGGATTCGTGTGGTGTCGGATTTGCAGATGCGCAATATCTATCTGCGCCCGGCGCTGGCGGCGACGCTGGATGAGTCGGTGCAGGTGATCGAGGTCGGCGGGTTGCTGCGTGAGTTGATCGTTGGGTTGGTGGCGCAGGGCAACAGCGGTGAGCCTGAGTATTACGAGGCGTTGGTCGGGTTGGCGTTGCTGGAGCTCAAGCGCGCCCGGCGTTCGCAGTTGAAGATCCCGCTGCCGGACGATTCCGATCGGCGCTTGATGAACGTGTGTCAGGCGGTGATGGCCGCGCCGTCGCTGGATATCCCGTTCGAGCAGCACGCGGAAAATGCTGGTGCCAGTGTTCGGACGCTGGCGCGGTTGTTCAAGGACAGCCTCGGCATGGGCTTCGCCGAATGGCGGCGGCAGGTGCAACTGGCGACGGCGGCGGCGGAGTTGATTCAGGGCGTGGCGGTCAGTGTGATTGCCCGTGAGCTGGGCTATTCGCCGAGCAGTTTCAGCGACATGTTCCGCCGCGAACTGGGCGTCGCTCCTTCGCAATTCACTAAAGACTGAACGCAATCCCTGTGGGAGCTGGCAAGTCGAATCGTCGCACCGCAGCTCCCACAGGGTTTCGTGGTGACTTGCCGTTATCTGGCTGAAATTCAGAAGTCCTTGGCCGGTACCGGTTAAATCCTTTCCCTAGACTCTGCCCATTCCTTTCTCGCGGCGGAGTTTCCCCCATGAACTACCTGATTTCGCTGGCCATCGGTCTTGGCGTCGGCCTGCTCTATGGCGCATTGGATTTCCGTTCTCCAGCCCCACCGGCCATCGCACTGGTCGGACTGCTAGGCATGCTCGCGGGTGAGCAGTTGTGGCCGATGGGCCGGCAACTGGTGGCCGGTTGGTTGTCCTGAGTGTCCTCTTTCTTATTCGGTGGATGTGTCCATGAAAGCACTGCAATTCGATAAAACCGGCGACTTGTCTTCCCTGCGTTACGTCGAGGTGCCGACGCCGGTGCCGGGCGCTGATGAAGTGTTGGTCGAGATCAAGGCTGCCGGCCTGAACCCCAGCGACGTAAAGAACGTGCTCGGGCGTTTTCCCTATACCACGCTGCCACGCATTCCCGGTCGGGACTTTGCCGGTGTGGTGGTCGAAGGCCCGCAGGCGTTGATCGGTCAGGAAGTCTGGGGCACCGGGCGTGAGCTGGGTTTCTTTGCCGATGGCTCCCACGCGCAATTCGTCAAACTGCCTGCCAAGGGCGTGGCGCATAAACCCTCGCATCTGAGTTTCACCCAGGCCGCCAGCCTCGGGGTGCCTTACACCACGGCGTGGGATGCGCTGGCGCGCAGTCTGGTAACGGCCCAAACCCGCTTGCTGGTGATCGGCGGAGGTGCGGTGGCCACGGCAGCATTGGCGTTGGCCAAGGTACGCGGCGCGCAATTGTTGGCAGCGGCGCGCCGGCCGGAGCAGGTCAAGGACTTGCAGGCGCAGGGTTATCAGACGCTGCAACTGGATAAACACGAAGACCTCGGTGTGCAGGTCAACGCGGTGTATCGCGGCGGCGCCGATGTGATTTTCGACACCACCGGTTTCTGGCTGCCGGCCTCGGTTGCGGCGCTGGCACCGTTCGGCCGTATCGCGATCATCGCCGCGCCGGTCGACGGCCATGTGCAGTTGCCGGCACTGGCGTTGTATCGCAAGGGCGGTTCGGTGGTCGGGATCAACTCGCTGCTGTACGGCGTTGAAGCGTGCGCGGCCATGCTGGAGCAGTTTGGGCGGTTCTTTGATGAAGGTCTGCTGCCGTTGCCGCAAGGGCTGGTGGAATCGCCGCTGGCGGAAGGCTTGGCGCGGTATGCCGAGGTGAATCAGGGCAGCGGTGACAAGGTCATCCTTATCCCCTGATCTCCGTCACACCGCATAACCTGTGGGAGCTGGCTTGCCAGCGATAGCGGTAGAGCAGCCGATGAAGATGTTGACTGCACTGATGCCATCGCTGGCAAGCCAGCTCCCACAAGGTTCTTTAGTTCTTCAGGATTGTGGAACGCCATTTTCCCAGGCAGACCAGTGCTTGAGGATGTCCTGCACCAGCGGATTACCCGTGCGATAGAGGTTCTCAAGGGCCGGGACAAAACCGCCCTGATCGGCATACTTGAGCAAATTATCCACTTCACTACCGCCCGGTTCAGGACGGTCGAAGTCGGAGCCAGCGCGCACCACCGCCAGGCGTTGCACATCGACGAGTCCTTCACGGCTGGCGCGTAGCAGCGCTTCGTAGGTGGAGTTGTCTTCCTGCTGCGTCGTGCAGTATTCGCCCTTGTTGTCGGTGAGCAGTTTGGTCCAGACCTCAGCCCGTTCGCTCAGGCGCGTGCCGGAAAACCAGGTGTTGCCCGCCAGTGTGTCGCAACGGGTGACGACTGGCGGTTGGTTGGCGGGCGCTGACGGGTATTTCAAACGCCAAGCGGCGGATTCCTTGCTCTCGCTCAGTTCGACTTTGTGGCTCAGGGCGTAAGCCTTGGCCTGCAATGTCGGATTGAGTTCGAAGACTTCGGTCTTGTAATCCAGCGGTGGTTTTTCATTCGGGCCTTTGGTGTTGATGCCTAGATAACCGGTCGGCCAACTCGATGGCGCATCACGGGAATCCAGCTCCCACTGCGTGCCGAACTCCACCAGATAATGCGCCCATGCGGCGGTGCCGATGGTGCCGTGTTCAGGGCTGATCCCGGCGATACCGGCGATCAGGAAATAGCTTTTGCGCAGATCGAATTTCGGCGACATGGCCAGTGCCAGCGTCGAGGCGGCCGCGTTGGTCTGGCCCATGCCAGTGGTCAGCAGGCACACCTGCTGCGTGTTGCAGCGGATGGTCGGGTACTCGGCGGACAGGCCTGGCACACGGATCTGCTGTTTGAGCTCAAGGCGATCGATCCAGTGCTGCGCCTCGGGGGCGAACATGGTGATCAATACGACTTTGGGCTGGATCGGCGCATCGTCAGCCCATGCGGTGCAAGAGAGCAGGGTGGAAGCGGCCAGAAAAACTCGCATCATTGCTTGCATAAACATCTCCTTATTTCAGAACTGATAACCGATGCCGGCGTAGTAACCCCAGCCGTTGGAGCGGGCGCGGAAATTGCCGTCGCCAAAATTCAGCTCGCTGCCGTCTTCCCAGTTACCGCCATTGTGGAAATAACGCCCGACCAGGGTGAAGCGCAAATGGGTGAACGAGTACAGCAAGACGTTGGTCGCCACCGTCGCGTTGGCGGTGCGCGCCGGGTTGTCCTTGTGCATGTCGGAGCCGAAATCGAAGTTGGTGAAGCCGATGTAGGTCAACGAAGCGCCGTTGCTGAATTTGTCGATCGGGATGATGTACTTGAGCTGCGCGCGGTAGCCGTCCCACGAGTACTCATTGCTCGCGCCGTAGTTTTCCCACTGGTAACGCCCGTACAGGTTGGCCGACAGGTTGACCCGCGAATGGGTGTCGATGTCGGTGCCGAAGCCGCTGTAGAGGGTGTTGGCGCGGTTCTCTTTGCGGCTGCCGTGGTCGTAGATCCAGTCGAACGCTACGTACCACTCCTTGAACGGGCCGATGGCCAGGCTGCGGCCGGCGAGGTAGTCGATGGAAATGCGTGGCTCGTGCTCCATGAACACCGGCGAGCCGTGGTCCCACACGCCTTTGTCGTGGCTGTTGCCGATATTGAAGATCTTCGGCACGTCGATGTAGCCATACAGTTCGAACGGGCCTTTGCGCCCGAAATACTCGTATTCCAGGTAGATATCGTCCGCCGGTTGCGGTCCGAAGCTGATGTCTTTGCTGCCGATCAGGGTCAGGTCCTGGTTGTACCAATCCGACAGGTACGCACCTTTTTGCGGCGGACTGGCTTCGGGGCTGAGGGTTTCGCCCTGAGCGGATTCTTCGGGGAGCGCCGGTTGCGCCATCGCGTTGTGGCTGAGAACTCCGGTAACGCCAGTCAGTAGCAGGGAAACAGCAAACGTGTGCGCAAACGGGGCGCATAAAACGGAAGCGACGTGCATTCAAAGTCCTTTTTTGCAGATCAAGGCCCGGATTCTGCGGGCCTACTGGATGTGTGGCGAAAATGCCGGGATTGACGGTTCGCAAACGTTTGCATAACACGTACCAACTCCTCCCGGTTACCCCTGCAGGCGCTGCGGCACGCTGCGATCTTTTGATTTTGCTTTAAAGATCAAGATCAAAAGAGCGCAGCGTGCCGCAGCGCCTACAAGGGTGATGCCGAGCGTTCAAATCCTCGTGTCCAAGGGCTGAAAGCCCCGGTTTAGAGGGGCTAGTATTAAAGTATTAACACCATTTAATCCGTGCCCCATGTCTGGGCGTCTACTAGCTTTGTGAGCAATCAACGGTTTTGTGATGACCGTCGCGCTCTTGATTCGCGTGTGGAATAAGCAGGCTTCGCACGCCTTCAAGGAAGAATTGACCACGACAAGGAGTAGCCCGTGGAAGCAAGGTTTGGTGTCGCCCTCGTCTCGCGTTTTTCCCCACTTTCCCTTGCTGTGCATCTGAGCGTCGCCGGGCTGTTGTTCGGCGGCGTGAGCACACCGGCGCTGGCTACGTGCTCCACAGCCGGCTCGACCGTGACCTGTACCGGCGTGCCGAGCCTGCCGCTGTTTCTCAACAACTTCAGCAGTGCGACCAACGGCCTGACGGTCAACGTCAACAGCGGGGCGCAGATGAACGCGACCCTCGGCGGCCACGTGATGGACCTGACCGGGGTCAACATCAGCCTGAACAACTCCGGCACCATCGATCCGGCGCTGCTTGGCCTGGTCTCGGTGTTGAGCGGCGGTGCCTTTATCGGTACCGGTGCGACGAGTACCGTCAGCGTGCTCAACAACGCCAGCGGGATCATTCGCGGCACCGGCATGCTACTCGGCCTCAACCTGGCCAGCATCGATGGCCTGGGTATCGCGGTGAACAACGCGGCGGCCGGTACCACCAGCATCACCAACAACGGCACCATCACCTCGACCGGACTCTCGGTCGGCGGCATTACGTTGGCCGATACCCCGGTGGTCGGCGTCTACGGCGGCTCGCAGGTCAACATGACCAACAGCAGCACCGGCGTCATCAACGGCCGGATCGCCTTCGAGACCTCGGCGGCGGGCAACACCTTCACCAACGCCGGCGCGATCACAGGCGGCGTGTCGATGGGCGCGGCGAGCACCAACACCTTCACCGCAGTGACCGGCTCCAGCGTCAACGTCGGTGACGGTGTTCAGGTCAGCGTCGGTCTCGGTGGCCTCATCGGCATAAACCTGACCTTCGCCCCGACCGGCACCGTCGATGGCGGCGCGGGCGGCACCAACAGCCTGATCCTGCAAAACCCGATCGGCGTCGGCGGCGGCACGACCGGGACGGGAACGGCGTCGAGCGCCACCTACGTCAACTTCAACAACCTGACCATCAACAGCGGCACCTGGACCTTGCAGGGACCATTGGTGAGCGGTGCGACCACGCTCAATGGCGGTGTCGCGCAGTTCAACAACAACGCCACGTTCGGCAGCGGTGTGATTACCTCCAACGGCGGGATCCTGCAGGCCAGCAATGCCGGCTTGAACGTCAGCAACCTGATCTCCCTCGGCGCTGGCGGCGTGACCGTGCAAGGCAGCAACGCCACTACCCTGAGCGGGGTGATTTCCGGCAGCGGTGGCCTGACCAAGGTCGGTGCCGGCCAGTTGAACCTCAGCGCCGCCAACACCTATCTGGGCAATACCACACTCAACGGCGGCACCGTGCAGTTGGGCAACAACCTGGCGCTGAGCACCGGTACTCTTAATGTCACCGGCGCGACCACCCTGAGCGCACCCGGCACGATCAACCTGAGCAACGCCATCAGCCTTGGCGGCACATTGACGGCTGGCGGCACCGGCGCACTGACCCTCGGCGGCCTGATCACCGGCAGCAGCGGCCTGACCAAAACCGGTACCGGCAGCCTGACCCTCAGCGGCGCCAACAGCGGTTACACCGGCACCACCACCCTCAGCGCCGGCAGCCTGCTGGTGACCAATAACGATTCGCTTGGCAGCGGCGCGCTGACCACCGCCGCCGGCACCAGCCTCGACAGCACGGCCAACGTCACGTTGGCCAACAACATCGCCATGACTGGCGCCCTCAACGTGCTCGGTAGCAATGCGCTGACCCTGGGCGGCGTGTTGTCCGGCACCGGCGGGATTACCAAAACCGGCACCGCCAGCCTGACCCTGACCGGTAACAACACGAACAGCGGCAGCACTGCGCTGAACGCCGGCAGCCTGTTTGTCGGCAGCAACACCGCGCTGGGCACTGGCGCGTTGAGCGCGGCGGCCGGCACCACGCTGGATGCGACCACGGCGGTGACCCTCGCCAACGCCGTCGCGCTGGCGGCGGATCTGACCATTGGCGGTACGCAGGCGTTGGGCCTGAGCGGCGTCCTCAGTGGCGCCGGCAACCTGATCAAGAACGGTACGGCGGACCTCACCCTCAGCGGCAACAACACCTACGCCGGCGGTACTGCGCTCAATGCCGGTACGCTGATTGTCGGCTCCAACACCGCGCTGGGTACCGGTGTCTTGACGACCGCGGCAGGCGCCAAGCTTGATGCCAGCACCGCGGTCGCATTGACCAACGCGGTTTCCCTGGGGGGGGATCTGGAAGTTCGTGGTAGCGCTGACCTGACTCTCGGCGGTGTCATCAGCGGCAGTGGCGGGCTGACCAAGCGCGGTTTCGCCAACCTGATTCTCAACGGCGCCAACACCTATCTCGGCGGTACCACGCTGGCCGCCGGTACCCTCACCGTGGGCAATGCTGCCGCGTTGGGCAGCGGTACGCTGAACGTCATCGATGTTTCAGCTCTGGACAGCAACACCGCCGTCAACCTGAGCAACAACGTCAACCTCAACAGCAGTGCCCTGACCCTCGGCGGCAGCAGCGGCCTGACCCTCTCCGGTGTGATCAACGGCGCCGGACAGTTGATCAAGAACGGCGCGGCCAACCTGACCCTCAGCGGCGCCAATACGTTCAGCGGCGGTACCACATTGAACGCCGGCAGCCTGACTGTCGGCGACAGCGCGGCACTTGGCACCGGCGCATTGACCGTGGCCGGGGCGGGCACCCTCAACAGCGGCTCGGCGGTGACCCTGAATAACGCGATCACCCTCAATGCCAACCTCACCGCGGGCGGCGCCAACGCGCTGACCCTTGGCGGCGTGATCAGCGGCGGTAGCAGTCTGGTCAAGACCGGCGCCTCAAGCCTGACGCTCAACGGCAATAACACCTACACCGGCACCACGGCGCTGAACGCCGGTTCGCTGATCGTCGGCTCCAACACAGCAATCGGTACCGGCGCACTGAACGCATCCAACGGCACCACGCTGGATGCCAACACGGCTGCAAACCTGGCCAACAACGTCAACCTCGGCGGCACCCTGACTGTTGGCGGCACCAATGCGCTGACCCTCGGCGGCGTGGTCGCCGGTATCGGTGGGCTGGTCAAGAATGGCGCCGCCGACCTGACCCTCAACGGTGCCAACACCTATTTCGGCAACACCGCGCTGAACACCGGCAAGCTGATTGTCGGCAGCAACAGCGCGCTGGGCTCCGGCACATTGAACGCGGCGGCAGGCACGACGCTGGACGCCAACACCGCCGTCAGCCTGAACAACGCGGTAGTGCTGGCCGGCGCGTTGGACATCGGCGGAACGGCGAACATGACCCTGACCGGCCTGGTCAGCGGCGCCGGCAGTCTGGTGAAAAACGGTACGGCCAATCTGATCCTCAACGCGGCGAACAACTTCCTCGGTGGCACGACCCTGAACGCCGGCACCCTGACCGTCGGCAACAGTTCGGCATTGGGCTCCGGTGCACTGACCGTTGCGGGTGCTGCGACACTCGACAGCAATTCGCCGCTGGTTTCGCTGAACAACGCCGTCGGCCTCAATGCGGCGCTGACCGTCGGCGGCACGCAGAACCTGACCCTCGGCGGCGTCACCAGCGGCACCGGTCAGTTGATCAAGGATGGCACGGCCAACCTGACCCTCAACGGCAACAACACCTTCAGCGGCGGTACCACTCTGAACGCCGGCACCCTGACTCTGGGCAATGCCAACGGTTTGGGCACTGGCGCGTTGATTGTTGGCGGCGCGGCAACCCTGGATAACAGCGCCTCCTTCGGCATCGGCAATGCGATCACGTTGAACGCCGGTCTGACCGTCGCGGGCAACAATGACTTGAGCCTCAACGGCATCATCGATGGCGCCGGCAACCTGACCAAAAACGGTCTGTCGGACCTGACCCTGGCCGGCAACAACACGTTCACTGGCGCGCTGAATATCGTCTCCGGCAGCGTCACCACGTTGAACAGCAATGCGCTGGGCAACACCGCAGGCGTGAATATCAGCGCTGGCGCCGGCCTGAATCTGGGCAGCGACGCCAGCCTCGGCGCGCTGACCGGCAGCGGCGACGTGCAGCTCACCGGCAGCAACACGCTGACCGTCGGCAGCGGCGACGTCACCAGCACCTTCGACGGCGGCCTCAGTGGCAGCGGTGGCCTGGTCAAGGTCGGCACCGGCACTCTGAACCTCACCGGAATCAATGGCATCACCGGCAACACCGCGATCAATGGCGGCACCGTGGATCTCAGCGGTTCGCTGGCGAGCGCGCAGGTCAACGTCAATACCGGCGGCACCCTGACCGGTACCGGTTCCGCGCTCGGTACCATCAACGTCAACAGCGGCGGGCATCTGGCGTTGTCGTCGGGCAACCAACTGTCCGCCGGTGCGCTGACCCTCGCTGCCGGCAGCAACGTCGATGTGGCGCTGGGAACCCCTTCGACCGCGTCACTGATGAATGTCGGTGGCAACCTTACTCTCGACGGTAATCTCAACGTCACCGACGCCGGCGGTTTCGGTGTCGGTGTGTATCGCTTGTTCAACTACACCGGTGCGCTGACCAATCTCGGTCTTGACGTTGCCGCTGTGCCGGTCGGTTACGCCCTGGGCGATCTGGTGGTGCAGACCGGGGTGGCCAACCAGATCAACATTCAAGTGTCGGCGCCGAACTCCAACATTCGTTACTGGGATGGCAGCCAGACCATTGCCAACGGTGTCGTCGATGGCGGCAGCGGCATCTGGAACGCGGTCGGCACCAACTGGACCGATGCCAACGGTCTGGTCAACCAGCCTTGGGCCGGCGACTTCGCAGTGTTCCAGGGTACGGCGGGTACGGTGACGGTTAACGGCACGCAGTTGGTTACCGGCATGCAGTTCCTAACCGATGGCTACAACCTGGTCAATGGTGCCGCGGGGCAACTGACTGCGGTCAACGGCACGGGTGGCACCACGGCGGTGCGCGTCGATCCGGGCGTGACCGGCACCCTTGGCGTGAACATCGATGGCAGCGGCATCCTCAACAAACTCGATGCAGGCACCCTGGTGCTCAACGGCGCCAACACCTACAGCGGCGGCACGCAACTGGACGGCGGCAAGATCATCGTCGGCAGCAACACCGCGCTGGGCAGCGGCACGCTGACCGCCAATGCCGGTACGCAACTGGACAGCAACGTCGCAGTGACCCTCGGCAACGCCGCAACACTGAACGGCAACCTGACCGTGGTCGGCAGCAATGCGCTGACCCTCAACGGCGTGATCGGCGGCACGGGCGGACTGATCAAAAACGGCGCGGCCAACCTGACTCTCGGCGGCAACAATGCCTTCCTCGGCCCGGTGGCTCTGAATGCGGGCGGACTGATTCTGGCGTCGAACTCGGCACTGGGCTCCGGCACGCTGAACGCGGCGGGCGGCACCACGCTGGATGCTGCCACCGCCGTTTCGGTCAACAACGCGGTCAATCTGGCCGGCAATCTCGGCATCGGCGGCACGGCGGATCTGACCCTGGCCGGCACGGTCAACGGCGCCGGCAGCCTGACTAAAAACGGTGCGGCCAACCTGACCCTGAGCGGCAATAACAACTTCCTCGGCGGCATCAACCTCAATGCCGGCACCCTCACCGCCGGCAGCAACTCGGCGCTGGGGCTGGGCAACCTCACTGTGGCCGGCGCCTCGGCGCTGGACAGCAACAGTGCGCTGAGCCTGGGCAACAACGTCGTGCTCAACGCCAACCTGAGCAACACCGGCAGCAACAACCTGACCCTCGCGGGAGTCGTCAGCGGCGCTGGTGGGCTGATCAAGAACGGCGCGTCGAACCTGACGCTCAACGGCATCAACACCTACAGCGGCGGCACCACGCTGAACGCCGGCACGCTGACCATCGGCACTGGCTCCTCGCTGGGTTCCGGCGCACTGACCGTGGCGGGCGCCTCGACCCTCGACTACTCCGCACCGCTGGTGCTGGCCAACAACATCAACGTCAATGCCAATTTGAGCATTGCCGGTAACAGTGGCCTGACGCTGGGCGGTGTGATCGCCGGCGCTGGCACGTTGACCAAGAACGGTCTGGCGGTATTGACGCTCAGTGGCAACAACACCTTCAACGGTCTGATCGATGTACTGGCCGGCAGCCTGAACACTGTCGGCAGCACCGCGCTGGGTGATAACGCCGCCGTCAGTCTTGCCGTCGGTTCCACGCTCAACATCGGCGATTCGACCAGCATCGGCAGCCTGACCGGTGACGGTACGGTTAGCATCGGTGACTTTGACACCCTGAGCATCGGCGGCAACAACCAGAGCAGCACATTCGCTGGCGTCCTCAGGGACGGCATCGATCCGGGTGGGTTGACCAAGCTGGGCAGCGGTACATTGACCCTGACCGGCAACAACACCCTTACTGGCGACACCAACGTCAATGCCGGCACCTTGCAGGTCAACGGCTCGCTGGCCAGCGGCAATGTGCTGGTCAACAACGGTGGCACTCTCGGCGGCAGTGGCACCCTGACCGGTGCGGTGACGGTGGCGGATGGCGGTCATCTGGCAGGCGTTACCGGTAGCACTTTGTCGGTGGATTCGCTGGTGTTAAACGGCAACTCCAACTTCGACGTCGGGCTCGGCACACCGGTCTCAGGTGGCGGCAACGCACTGGTCAACGTCGGCGGCAACCTGACCCTCGACGGCACCCTCAACGTCAGCGACATCGGCGGCTTCGGCAGCGGTGTGTATCGCCTGATCAACTACACCGGCGGCCTGACCGACAACGGCATGCTGATCGGCACGGTGCCGGGCAGCGTCACCCCGGGCGATCTGGAACTGCAAACCGCACTGGCCAACCAGATCAACCTGCTGGTTACCGCACCGGGCGTCACCGTGCAGTTTTGGGACGGCAATCAACTGGTCGCCAACGGCGCGGTAGACGGCGGCAGCGGTACCTGGGGCACCGGCACCACCAACTGGACCGACGTCAACGGCACCACCAATCAAGCCTGGACCAACAACTTCGCAGTGTTCCAGGGCGCAGCGGGTACTGTGACCGTCAACGGTGCGCAAACCATCACCGGCATGCAGTTCGTCACCGATGGCTACAGCCTGCAAAACGGCACGGCGGGTTCGCTGAATCTGGTCAATGGTTCACTCGGCAACGCCTCGGTGCGGGTCGATCCGAACGCCACCGCGACCATCGGCGTAGCGCTCAATGGTGCCGGTACCCTCGGCAAATACGACACCGGCACGTTGGTGCTCAACGCCGCCAACGGTTACACCGGCGGCACCGTGCTCAATGGCGGCAAGATCGTAGTCGGCAATAACGCGGCGCTCGGCACTGGCGTGTTGACGGCGGCCAACGGCACCGCGCTGGACAGCAACACCAGCGTCAGCCTCGCCAACGATGTGGTGCTCAACGGTGGCTTGAACGTTGCCGGCTCCAATGCGTTGACGCTCGGCGGTGTGGTCAGCGGCAGCGGCAGTCTGATCAAGACTGGCGCTTCGAGCCTGACCCTCAACGGCAGCAACACTTACAGCGGTGGCACTCAACTGAGCGGCGGCACGCTGATCCTCGGTAACAACAGCGCGATCAGCAGCGGCGCATTGAGTGTGCTCGGCAACGGCACGCTCGACAGCACTTCGGTGCTGCAACTGGCCAACGCTATCAACCTTGGTGCGCAACTGACCCTGGCCGGTAACCAGAACACCACGTTGCTCGGCGCTGTGACCGGCACTGGCAATCTGGTGAAAAACGGCAGCGGCGACCTGGTGCTCAGTGGCGCCAACACCTACAGCGGTGGCACCACGTTGAACGGCGGCAATACTCGCGGCGACACCAGCAGCCTGCAAGGTGCGATCGTCAACAACGCGGCGCTGACCTTCGAGCAGAATGCTGACGGCAGCTACACCGGCAACCTCACCGGCACCGGTACGCTGAACAAAACCGGCAGCGGCCAATTGCTGCTGACCGGCAACAACACCTTCACCGGCAACACCTCGGTTCAGGCCGGCACGTTGACTGTGAACGGCGTGCTCAACAGCGCCAGCGTCAACGTCGCCAGCGGTGCGAGTATCGGCGGTGGCGGGCAACTCGGCGGGGCGCTGCAACTGGCCGACGGAGCGACCCTGGCGGGTGGCGGCACGGCGACGCCGTTGTCAGTGGGTTCGCTGGCCTTGTCTTCAGGCACCGACCTGGACTTCAGCCTCGGCTCGGCCACCAGTTCTACAACCGTGGTCAACGTCGCCGGCAACCTGACCCTCGACGGCACGCTGAACATCAGCAATGCCGGCGGCTTCGGCACCGGGGTCTATCAACTGTTCAGTTACGGCGGCAGCCTGACCAACAACGGTCTGGTCTACGGCAGCCTGCCGGTCTCGGCGGCCAACCTGACCTTGCAAACCGCCATCGCCAACCAGATCAATCTGCTGGTGCAGGGCACACCGGGGGAGGTGCAGTTCTGGAACGGCGGCACCACCAATCCTGATGGCAGCATCGGGGGCGGCAGCGGTGTGTGGGGGCCGGACACCAACTGGACCGATCCGACCGGCACCCAGGCGTTGGCGTCCAACGGTCAGTTCGCGGTGTTTGGTGGGCAGGGCGGTACGGTCAGCGTCCAGGGCAATCAGAACTTCACCGGCCTGCAATTCCTCGCCAACGGTTACAGCCTGATTCCCGGGGCTGGCGGCACGCTGACTCCGGTCAACGGTGCCGACGGCAGTCTCGCACCCGTGCGGGTCAATGCCGGTGCGAGCGCGGAAATCTCCACACCGCTGGTGGGCACGGGCGGCATCGAGAAACTGGATTCCGGCACCTTGGTACTGAGCGGCGCCAACACTTACAGCGGTGGCACCACGGTCAGCGGCGGTACGCTGATCGGTAACACCACCAGCCTGCAAGGCAACATCCTCAACAACGCTTCGCTGTTTTTCCTGCAGAACTTCAATGGCCAGTTCAATGGATCGCTGAGCGGACTGGGCGCCATGGCCAAACGCGGCACGGGCACCTTGTTGTTGACCGGTGACAATCCGTTCAGCGGCACCGTGTCGGTCGATCAAGGCGTGCTGCAAGTCGGCAGCCGCGCGGCGCGGGCCTCGTTGGGCGGGCAAGTCACCGTGGCCAACGGCGCTGCGCTGAGCGGTAACGGCAGCGTCGGGTCGGTGGTCAACAATGGTTTGGTGGTTTCGGGTGGCGAGGCTGGCACCCTGAGCGTCGCCGGTAACCTGAGCAATGCTCCTACCGGTGTGCTGGCGCTGACCATCAGTTCGGCAACCGCTACACCGCTGGCAGTCGGCGGTACGGCGGCGCTTGGCGGCGGCTTGCAGGTGAATTCGCTCGCACCGTTCACCGGCAACACCGTGTATTCGCTGATCACGGCGGGCGGCGGTGTCACCGGCACCTTCAGCAGTGCAGATTTGCCGCAGTACGCTTTCCTCAACAGCTCGCTGGTCTACGGTGCCGATTCGGTGACCCTGGCGGTCAGCCGCAACGGCAACTCGTTCGCCGATGTGGCGGCCACGGACAACCAGCGCAACACCGCGTCGGCGTTGTCGCGTAACGGTGCGGCGGGCGCTGCGTTGCAGAACGAAATCGTCAACCTCAGCGTGGCCGGTGCGCGTAACGCCTTCGACAGCCTGTCCGGCGAAATCCACGCCAGCACCGCCAGCGCAATCCTTGAGGATTCGCGCTACGTGCGGGAGGCCGTCAACGATCGCATGCGCCAGCCGTCGTGCAGCGCGCCGGATGATCCACGCCGCGCCCTGGCGCCAAGCGACAACCAACTGAGCAGCAACGGTTGCCACGGCGAAATGGTTGGCTGGGCGCGCGCACTCGGCGCTTGGGGTGAATCGGATGGCGACAGCAACAGCGCCAAGCTTGATCGCAACCTCAGCGGCTTCATGCTCGGCACCGACAAGCAACTCGATGATCAGTGGCGCGTGGGCATGGCGGCCGGTTACACCCGCAGCGACCTCGACGCGCATGATCGTCGCTCCAATGCGACGGTCGAGAGCTATCACCTGGCGGCGTACCTCAACTCGCAGTTCGACGCACTGGCCGTGCGCCTCGGCGCCGCTTACAGCTGGCACGACATCGAGACCAAGCGCGACGTCAGCGTCGGTACCTACAACGACCGCTTGAAGGCCAACTACGATGCACGCAGCGCCCAGGTGTTCGGTGAAGTCGGTTACACGATTGATGCCGGCGGCATTGCCCTCGAACCGTTCGCCGGTCTCGCTTACGTCAACTACGACACCGACAAGGCCAAGGAAAAAGGCGGAGTAGGGCGTCTGAAGGCCGATGCCGATCAAGACATCACCTTCTCCACCCTCGGCCTGCGCGCTGGCAAAGTCATCACCCTGGCCAACGGCGGGCAATTCACCCCGCGCGCGGCCGTCGGCTGGCGGCATGCCTTTGGCGACACCAAGCCTGACGCGGATCTGACCTTCATCGACGGCGGCGCCTCGTTCAGCACTCAGGGCGTACCGATTGCCAAGGACAGTGCCATCGTCGAAGCGGGCGTGGACTTCCAGATCAGCCCGACCGGCAAACTCGGTATCGGCTACTCGGGCCAATTGTCGAACGACAACAACGACCACGCGATGACCGTCAGCTTCAGCCTTGGCTTCTGATTTAGGGTCGAAGCACTTTTAACCGCCCGAAAGGGCGGTTTTTTTTGGGTTAGGCAAAAGATCGCAGCCTGCGGCAGCTCTTACACGGGAATTCGCGTTTTCCTGTAGGCGCTGACGCAGGCTGCGATCTTTTGATCTTTATTGTTGCGGGTCGATATTGTCCAAGGCCCGGCTGACTGCAAGTTCACCGAGCATGACGATCTGGGCGATGCCCAGCGCGATGCTGCGGTTTGGGCCGTTTAGCAGTGCGGCAAATTCGGCCAGCATCACTTTGGCAGAGGCCAATGATTCGCAGGCGTTGGCGAGGAGGGATTCGGTGTCGATGTTGGGGGCGAGCATGAACATGGTGCTGGGGGGATCCGGAGTTACTTTGACCATTGTGAAATCACCTTTCAAATCGATGGACTGACCCCATCTGCCGCCAAGCAGATTGGGTGGCAGGTTGCACAGGGTTGGCGGACCGAGAAAGGTGAATCGGCATCCCCGAAGGAATCCATGTGCAACCCGCCATAAAGTGAGTCCGGCACTCATAAGTGCCTGAAACTTTCATGACAGAACCTGCAACACCTTTCCGGGCCGCCAAGCCCGACCGCTGTATTTCAGCGACCGAGAAACAATAGGCACAGCACGCAAGGCACACAAGCCGGCCGATTCTGGCGTCGTTGTAGGCAAAGACGCAACCCGCCGTAGCCCAAACATGTAACCAGTGAAATCGATGTAGGAACCGTCGACCAGTGACAAATGATTTTTCATCAGGGCTCTTTCTGCGTTTTGCAGTGCAGTGCTCATTGACTGTTCGATAGCTTTCGCGGGCCGGCTCGCGAAGGCGTCATGACAGTCACCAGGCAAATTGTCAGTCCGTGCTCTGCTAGAATCCGCCCCATTCCTTGAAAGAGACTGCCCCCCCCATGAGCGAGCCGATTCGTCTGACCCAATACAGCCACGGTGCCGGTTGCGGCTGCAAGATTTCCCCGCAGGTGCTGGAAGTGATTCTGGCCGGCAGCGGTGCGCAGAACCTTGATCCGAAACTGTGGGTCGGCAATGCCTCGCGTGATGACGCGGCGGTGTATGAGATCGATGCCGAGCGCGGTGTGGTGTCGACCACGGACTTTTTCATGCCGATTGTCGATGACCCTTTCGATTTCGGGCGCATTGCCGCCACCAACGCGATCAGCGACATCTATGCCATGGGCGGTGATCCGTTGATGGCGATTGCGATCCTCGGCTGGCCGGTGAATGTGCTGGCGCCGGAAGTGGCGCGGGAAGTGATCCGTGGTGGGCGTGCAGTGTGCGACGCGGCGGGGATTCCGTTGGCGGGCGGGCACTCGATCGATGCGCCGGAGCCGATCTTTGGCCTTGCGGTTACCGGCCTTGTGGAAAAGCGCCACATGAAGCGCAACGACACCGCCACCGCCGGTTGCCTGTTGTACCTGACCAAACCGCTGGGCATCGGCATCCTCACCACCGCCGAGAAGAAGGGCAAGTTGCGCCACAGCGACGTCGGCGTCGCCCGCGACTGGATGTGTACGCTGAACAAGCCCGGCAGCCGCTTCGGCAAACTGGCCGGCGTTACCGCGATGACCGACGTCACCGGTTTCGGCTTGCTCGGGCATCTGGTGGAAATGGCCGATGGCAGCCAGCTGACGGCCCGTATCGGCTATGACCGCGTGCCACGTCTGGACAGCGTCGAGTATTACCTCGAACAGGGTTGCGTGCCCGGTGGCACGCTGCGTAATTTCGACAGTTATTCGAGCAAGGTCGGCCGGGTGCAAGAGTTGCACAAACGCGTGCTGTGCGACCCGCAAACCAGTGGCGGTCTGTTGATTGCGGTCACGCCTGAAGGCAATGACGAGTTCCTCGCGGTCGCCGCCGAACTGGGCCTGAACCTGGCGCCCATCGGCGAACTGGTTGAGCGACAGAGCCACGCAGTCGAGGTGATTTGATGCTCCGCGACTGCACGGATTACCGCGACATCTTCCTCAACGACCGGCCGCTGATGGATGCCCGCGCGCCGGTCGAATTCGCCCACGGCGCGTTTCCGGGCGTGATCAATCTGCCGCTGATGAACGACATCGAGCGGCAGAAGATCGGCACTTGCTACAAACAGCACGGGCAGCAAGCGGCCATCGAATTGGGTCATCAACTGGTGTCCGGCGCGGTGAAGGCCGAGCGCATCCAGGCCTGGGCCGACTTCGCCCGAAGCCATCCCGAGGGTTATCTCTATTGTTTTCGTGGCGGCTTGCGCTCCCAGATCACCCAGCAGTGGCTGCGTGACGAAGCCGGCATTGACTATCCGCGCGTCGGCGGCGGTTACAAGGCGATGCGCAATTTCCTGATCGACACCCTTGAGCAAGCCATCACGCAATGTGATTTCGTCTTGCTCGGTGGCATGACCGGCACCGGTAAAACCGAAGTGCTGGTGCAGTTGCATAACGGGCTGGATCTGGAAGGGCATGCCAATCATCGCGGTTCCAGTTTTGGCAAACGTGCCACGGGGCAGCCGTCGAATATCGATTTCGAGAACCGTCTGGCCATCGACATTCTCAAGAAACGCGACGCCGGTATCGGCCAGTTTGTGCTGGAGGATGAGAGTCGGGTAGTGGGCAGTTGTGCGTTGCCGCTACCGCTGTATCAAGGCATGCAGCAGTACCCGATGGTCTGGCTGGAAGACCGCTTTGAAGATCGCGTAGAGCGAATCCTGCGCGACTACGTGGTGGATCTGTCGGCTGAATTTTCCACGGTGCATGGCGAGGAAGGATTTGCGCTGTTCGCTGAGCGATTGCTCGAAAGCCTGAACAATGTGCAGAAGCGCCTGGGCGGTGAGCGGCATCGACGGATGTTCGATCTGATGGAAGCGGCGCTGGCGGAGCAGGCGCGCAGCGGCGTGGTGGACCTGCACCGCGGCTGGATCGAGGGGCTGCTGCGTGAGTATTACGACCCGATGTATGTGTTTCAGCGGGAGAAGAAGGGCGGGCGGATCGAGTTTGCGGGGGAACGTAGGGCGGTTATTGAATATCTGCGGGAGCGGGTCAGTCTGAAAGATTGAGGCTGGTTTACCGGCCTCTTCGCGAGCAGGCTCGCTCCCACAGGAGATCTGAGTCAGGCACTGATTTGTGATCGACACAGATCCAATGTGGGAGCGAGCCTGCTCGCGAATGGATCTTCCCAGCCCGCACAAAACTCAAGTCGGGCAGGATTCCTTGCCATTATCCAGACCCTGCTTGTAGCTATGGTTCTGCAAACTGGCCTTGCCGTTGTGCCAGGTCAGGGTCAGCACATACAGCGAGTCAAAGTCGCTACCTGCCCAGTCATCGGTAATGTTCTGTTTCTCGCCGACCGCGTTGCCCGCGACCTTGTTGATCAGTTCCGGCAGATAGCCGTGTGACCAGGCGGTATAGATCGTCGAGTTGTGATACTTGTCATCAAGCAGCTCACGCGCCAGATCGCTGGTGTCGTTGGCCGAGAACTCTATGTTCACCGGCAGGCCAAGCTTGATCGCGGCCGGGCTGATGGTCATCAACGGGCGAATGTAACTGTAGGAATTGTCCAGCTCGCCTTCCTCGACATTGCGCGTCGGATTGGCGGCGAACACGTAGTCAGCCTTGCCGAACTTCTCCGGCAGCAGCGTCGACAGGTCAATGGCGCGGTTCAGGCCCTGGCAATTGAGCTGGCCGAGACCGCCCTCTGGTTTTTCAGCGTGGCGCAGGAATACCAAAGTCTGCGTGCCGTCGACCGGCTGCGCACGGCTTTCGCTGGATTCCAGCGACAGAAACAGCGCGCTGACCGCCAACAGGGAGGGCAGGGCCACATACGCGCGGTGTTTGAAGCGTTTGGCGAAACTCATAAGGTTCGTCATGAAATTAGGGGTTCTTCAGCATGTTCGGTTAAGGCTGACAAACCTTTACACCGCGGGCTCCCAGCACCGGGCGTTTTCCATGTCGTAGTGCGCTTTCCTTTGCGAAAGGCATAACTCAGAGTCCTCTGAGGCCGGTTGGTTCGATCGGCACAAGTGCGCAGCACTCTAGCGGCAACCCTGAATGGCCTGTACGCAGGTTAGCGACAGGATGTTGCGAAATTAAGTAAGCAAGTGGCCGCCTGCGAAAAGAACCCGCGCTAGAGCGGATGATCCTGGATTATGCTCAGACCTTTCATTTGTGACTGGATGCTTCCCATGACCGATCTGTCCGCGTTCCCGATCACCCAAAAGTGGCCCGCGCAGTACCCAGACTGGATTCAGCTCTACTCTTTGCCCACCCCCAACGGCGTCAAGGTCTCGATCATGCTCGAAGAGATCGGCCTGCCATACGAGCCGCACCGCGTCGGTTTCGACACCCAAGACCAGTTGTCCCCGGAGTTCCTGTCGCTGAACCCGAACAACAAGATCCCGGCAATCCTCGATCCCCACGGCCCTCAAGACCAACCGCTGCCGCTGTTCGAATCCGGCGCGATTCTGATCTATCTGGCCGACAAGAGCGGGCAGTTGCTCGCGCAGGAAGGCGCACTGCGCTACGAAACTATCCAGTGGCTGATGTTCCAGATGGGCGGTATCGGCCCGATGTTTGGCCAACTCGGTTTCTTCAACAAATTTGCCGGCAAGGACTACGAAGACAAGCGTCCGCGTGATCGCTACGTCGATGAAAGCAAACGCCTGCTCAAGGTGCTCGACACTCGCCTCGAAGGCCGCGACTGGATCATGGGCGAGCGCTACACCATCGCCGACATCGCCACGTTTCCGTGGGTGCGCAATTTGATCGGGTTCTATGAGGCGGGCGATCTGGTGGGCATCCAGAACTTCCCCAACGTTACCCGCGTGCTGGAGCGATTCCTCGCCCGCCCGGCGGTGGCTCGAGGCCTGGCCATTCCTTCCTGACCCACACATAACCCCTGTAGGAGTGAGCCTGCTCGCGATAACGGTGTTTCAGTAAAAATATGCCGGCTGACACACCGTTATCGCGAGCAGGCTCACTCCGCAGGGTTACGTGCAAAACTTGAGGATTATTGCACCCCCGGTAATGCACTCTTGATTGATCCAGGTTTGTACCTCAACCCCCGCAAGGCATAAGCTTCGCCCCCTACGACTTTCGTCTCATCCGCAGGTTTCAGGAAAGCCCCATGTCCAGTCAGTTCCCCGAAGCACGTCCCCGCCGTCTGCGCCGCAATGCGAGCCTGCGCAGTCTGTTCCAGGAAACCGAATTCAGCCTGAACGATCTGGTGCTGCCGATTTTCGTCGAGGAAGAAATCGATGACTTCGTGCCGATCAAGAGTATGCCCGGGGTGATGCGCATCCCCGAGCGCAAACTGGCCAGCGAGATCGAGCGCTACGCCCGTGCCGGCGTCAAGTCGGTGATGACCTTCGGCGTGTCCCACCATCTGGACAGCAACGGCAGCGACACCTGGCGCGAAAACGGTCTGGTCTCGCGCATGTCGCGCATCGCCAAGGATGCCGTGCCGGAAATGATCGTGATGTCCGACACCTGCTTCTGCGAATACACCGATCACGGCCACTGCGGCGTGATGCACAACCATGAAGTCGACAACGATCAGACCCTGGTCAACCTCGGCAAGCAAGCTGTGGCAGCGGCGCGGGCTGGCGCTGATGTGATTGCACCGTCGGCGGCGATGGACGGTCAGGTGCGGGCGATTCGCCAGGCACTCGACGCGGCCGGATTCACGCAGATTCCGATCATGGCCTATTCGACCAAATTCGCCTCGGCGCTTTACGGCCCGTTCCGCGAAGCCGGCGGCAGCGCGCTCAAGGGCGACCGTAAAAGCTACCAGATGAACCCGATGAACCGCCGCGAAGCCCTGCGCGAATCGCTGCTGGACGAGCAGGAAGGCGCGGATGCGCTGATGGTCAAACCGGCCGGCGCGTATCTGGACATCATCCGCGACATCCGCGAAGCCTCGAACCTGCCACTGGCGGCGTATCAGGTCAGCGGTGAATACGCGATGATCAAGTTCGGTGCGCAGGCCGGGGCGATTGATGAGGATCGCGTGGTGCGTGAAAGCCTCGGCGCAATCAAGCGCGCGGGTGCGGATCTGATCTTCACTTACTTTGCGATGGATCTGGCGCTGGCCGGGATCTAAACAGCACTGCACTCCTACAGGGTTTTGTGGTGTGTCAGGGGCAGGGGAGGAATGGCCTGATCCCGTGATCCCTGAAATACCGCTCGATCACCTTCGGATCGGCACTGTTATCGGCAATCGCCACATAGGTATCCGGGCGCAACAGATAAAAGCCGTTGCGCCCCAATCCTGCCGTTTCAAACGCCGGGCGCCAGTCGAATACGTGCAGCGGCAAATGATGCTCAATGCACCAGGCGATCATCTCGTCGCTGGTATCGCCGTATACATGCACCTGCCAGCACGGCTGGCGTAGCGGCTCATAATTATCCCCTTCACCGTCATGTGCCCACGGCAAACGGTCGCCACCGTGGACGTGGCCGGCCGCGCCTTGGCTCAGGGGCATGCCGCGATAGTTGAGGGTGACTTGGGAAACGGTGCGAAAGAGAAACTCGCGACTGGCCTCGAACGAAGCCATTTTCGGGATCAGAAATGGTGCCAGCCGCGTGCGCAGCAGATCGGCCATGCGCCCCTCAGCAGTGACAAAACTGAAGACTTTGTCAGTGGTCGAGACCAGTCGACGGGCGAAGGCGATGCGCTCCGTTTCGTAAGTGTCGAGCAATTTGGCTTCCGCACCGCCGCTGAGCACGGCAGCGAGCTTCCACGCCAGATTGATCGCGTCACCGATGCCGGTGTTCATGCCTTGGCCGCCTGCCGGGCTGTGAACGTGCGCCGCGTCGCCGAGTAAAAATGCGCGACCACTGCGAAAGTGTTCGGCTACACGGTGATGCACGCGATAGGTCGAGAACCAGTTGACCTCTTCGATGTGCACTTTCAGATGTTCAATGGCGCGGTTGCTGACATCAGAAAACTCCAGCGTTTCAGCGCGATCCGCGCGTTCGTCGCGCACGGTGCCGATCAGCCGTGCCCGGCCTTCGCCAGCCAATGGAAACACCGCGAGAAAGTCCGCTTCATCCAGATCCAGATGCAACTCGCCATTGAGCGCCGGGCCGCTGGCCTGCACATCCGCGACGTAGAAAATCTGCTGATAGGTGCCACCGGGAAAACCGCTGTCGAGGAATTTGCGCACCACCGAACGGGCGCCGTCACAACCTGCCAGATAACAGGCCTGGCAGATTTCCTGAGTGCCATCGGGCAGACGTAAATGCGCGGTGAGGCCGTCACCGGTTTCGGCGAAACTCTCCAGTGTCGTGTTGCGTTCGACGTTGACGCCGTAGTCTTCGAGGCGTTCGATCAACAGCCTTTCATGTTCGTCCTGCGGGAAAATTTCAACGAACGCGTAGGGCGTCAGGCCTTCGCCGATACGGTTGAGCGGCAACTGTGCGACCGGATTGCCGTTGACCCAGAAATTCGCCGCCGCCACGCGATGGCCGTTGCGCACGATGGTTTCGGCAAGGTCCAGTTGCCGATACAGCTCCAGGGTTCGCGCTTGCACCGCCAGCGCCCGGGAGGTGGTGCCGGGGGAGGACGTTTTGTCGATGATGCGCACCTGCACGCCCAGTTTGCTCAGCCACAGGGCCAGCACCAGCCCGGTGGGGCCGGCGCCGATGATCAGGACGTCGCTGCGGTTCATGGGCCTGTCCTCCGTTTGCTGTGGAGCAAGTATGGATCAGAAGGAGAGGGTGGCCAGTTTGTCGGCTGGATGGAAAAAAGGCCCCGCAACCGTGAAGCTGCGGGACCTTTCTCAAGCCGTGGCGTTACTTAGAAGTCGATAGTGCCCGACAACTTGGCAACCCGCGGCTCACCCTGGGTCAGGTAACCGCCCTGAGCCGATTCCCAGTACTTCTTGTTCGCCAGGTTCTCGACGCCCAGACGCAAGGTGACGTCTTTCTCCGAGACCTTGAAGGCATAGCGCGCACCCGCGTCGAAGCGGTTCCAGGTCGGCAGGCTGAGGTTGTTCGCCGCGTCGGCGTATTGACCGCCGGTGCGCAGCATCCGGGCGTTCAGCGCTACACCTTGCAGGCCGGGAACGTCCCAATCCGCGCCAGCGTTGAACTGGAAGGTCGGCACGCCGATGGCACGGTTGCCGTCGTTGGCGCCGTTGAGGGTGTTCTTCAATTCGGTGTCCATCAGGGTCAGGCCGGTGATCAGGCGCAAGCCTTGGATCGGCTCGCCGAACACGTTCATTTCCACGCCTTTGTTGATCTGCTCGCCTTCACGCACGTAGGTGCAGGTAGTGGCGCTGTCGATTTCACAGTAGCCATCGCTTGGCTGCTCGATGCGGTACACACCCAGGCTCGCACCGTAAGTGCCCATGTCGACTTTCACGCCGGCCTCGGTCTGCTTTGAGCGGGCCGGTGCATAGACTTCGTTGCCGTTGGTCACGCGCAAGCCGCCAGAACTGGTCGGCGAGGTCGGGCCCTGGGCGAGGCCTTCGATGTGGTTGGCGTAGAACGACACGTGTTCCCACGGCTTGAACACAATGCCGTACACAGGCGTAGTGATCGACTCGTCGTAACTCGACGAACGCGGGCCGCTGCCGTAGCTGGCGTAACCGTAACCTTGCACGACCAATTGCTGACGACGCAGGCCGGCGGTGATCAGCAGGCGATCATCGAAGAAACCGAGGGTGTCGGAAATCGCGAGGCTGCGGTTGAAGGTCTTGCCGACGATGCCCGGGTCATTCACATCGCCACCGGAGAAGTTACCGACCGGCGACGGGGTTTGTACCGGGTGATAGATGTTGTTGGCGTATTTGGTCAGGTCGAAGTCATAGGCACTGCGCTGTTCGGCCCAGATCCCGGTCAGGCCGAAATTGAGCTTGTGGCTGACCGGGCCGGTGTTGAATTTGCCGTTGAGGCCGGCCATCACACTGGTGTTGTCTTCATCGTGAGGAATGAACGAGCCAGTGGTGAACGAAGCACCGCTGTTACCGACCAGCGTGGTCGAGTTATAGCGCCCGACTTCACGGGTGTGTTTGGCGCCGCCGGCCGCGTAGGCGGTCCAGTTGTCGTTCAGGTCGTACTCGGCGCGGAGCATGCCGAAAGTGTCTTCGATGTCGGTGTAGCCCCACTTCGGCGCGTAGTTGGTGTCGGCCGATGGTGCGTCCGGAATGTGCGTGGCGGTGCCGAGGTTGACCGAGTTGCGGCCACCGTTGACGCGCTCTTTCTGATAGGCGAAGTCGCCGGAAATTCGCAGAGCATCGCCGCGATAGTCGAGGCCGATGGCGAACAGTTTCGAACGCTGGTTCTCGTGATCAATGCCGGTATCGCCTTCGCGCTGGGACAGGTTGATCCGTGCGCCGAAGCGGTTGTCTTCGCCGAAACGCTGGCCGATGTCGAAGTGATGACCGATGCGGCCTTCGCTGTTGATGTCGGTGGTATAGCGGCGCAGCGGTACGTCGCCGGCACGTTTTGGCTGCAGATTGACGCCACCGCCGATGCCCGAGCCGGTCGGGGTCACACCGTTGATGAAGGCGTTCGGGCCTTTGAACACTTCCACGCGCTCAAGGGCGTCGCTGGAAATGATCTGCCGCGGCAGTACGCCGTACAGACCGTTATAGGAAATGTCGTCGCCGTTCAGCGGCAGGCCACGGATCATGAAAACCTGCGCCTGGTTGCCGTAGCCCGAGGCCTGGCGCACGGAGGAATCGTTGAGCAGCACATCGGCGACGTTTTCGGCTTGCTGATCCTGGATCAGTTGCTCGGTGTAGGAGGCCGCGCTGAAGGGTACGTCCATCATGTCCTGATTACCCAACACGCCCAACTGGCCGCCACGAGCGACCTGACCACCGGAATAGGCCGGCGGCAAGGCGTTTGGCGCTGGCGCCTGGGCGTTAATGTTGACGTTATCGAGCACCAGCTCTTTGCCGTCTTCTTCGGCGGCGTGGGCGGTGATGGTCAGGGAGCAGAGCAGGGCAAGAAGTGTCGGGCGAAAAGGAACGCCGAGTCGAGCTGGAGCGAGCATGTTTCGTACCTGGAGGCGCACGGCCGGTGAGAAAAGGTTAAGGCGGCGCGGGAACTCCTTGCGCAAATGCGACTCCAGGCGCAAATGATAGGTTTTCTCAGTAACGGTTTGCAATCAGTTTGTCATCACGATTAAAACGTGCGGAACAGCTCTGGATCGGCACAGTCCTAGCCTGCGCCACACCATTGATCGTATGGTGAACCCGGCTCAACGGACTGGATGGAGCAACATGCACACCCCTCGATTACTGATTACCCTCGCCGCCATGCTCGTACTGGCTGGTTGCGCCAGCCAGCGCAGCGGCGAACCCGCCCCACGCCCACCGGCTGAAGTGAAGGCCGAGATCGTGCGCCTGATGCCCGCCAAAACCGCCGATCGCCAAGGCTGGGCCACCGATATCTACGCTGCATTCGCCGCGCAAGACATCAGCCCGACCACCCAAAATCTGTGTTCGGTGCTGGCCGTGGCTGAGCAGGAATCGACTTTTCAGGCCGACCCTTCGGTGCCCGGCCTGGGTAAAATCGCTCGCGACGAAATCGACCGTCGCGCCGCCAAAGTCCACATCCCCAGCCTGTTGGTCAGTGGCGCCTTGCAAGTGCGTTCGACCAACGGCAAAACCTACAGCGAACGCCTGAGCGCCGCGCGCAGTGAAAAAGAATTGAGCGCAATCTTTGATGACTTCATCGGCAGGGTGCCCATGGGCCGCACGCTGTTCGGTGGCTTCAACCCGGTGCACACCGGCGGGCCGATGCAGGTCAGCATCGAATTTGCCGAACAGCACGCCAAGGATTACCCGTACCCGGTCGATGGCACGATCCGCCGCGAAGTGTTCAGCCGGCGTGGCGGCATGTATTTCGGCATCGCGCATTTGCTCGGATACCCGGTGAGTTACCGCGAGCCGCTCTATCGTTTCGCCGACTTCAACGCCGGTTGGTACGCCAGCCGCAACGCGGCGTTCCAGAACGCGGTCAGTCGCGCGTCCGGCATCCCGTTGGCGCTGGATGGCGACTTGATTCGCTACGACTCGATCATGCCCGGCGGCACCGAACTGGCGGTGCGCACCCTCGGCAAATCCCTGGGTATGCGCAACCCGACCATTCGCGATCAACTGGAGAAGGGCAAAACCCTGGAATTCGAAGAGACCAAACTCTATCAACGGGTATTCGAGTTGGCGGAGAAAGCCGAAGGCAAGTCATTGCCGCGTGCTGTGCTGCCGGGGATCGTGCTGCAGAGTCCGAAAATCACCCGGAAACTGACCACCGCGTGGTTCGCCAAACGGGTGGATGAGCGCTACAAGCGCTGTATGGCCAAGGCCGGATAAAACAGCCAGACATAAAAAACCCGGCTAACGGTAGCCGGGTTTCTCTGGGTTGTTGCGATGACGCCATTCATTCAAGCGTTGCGCAGTTCGTTCAGGCGATCAGCACCCCCTTCAGCAACGGTGTTGCCTTGCAGACGATCCGAGCCATCGGCGGCGACGGTGTTGCCTTGCAGACGATCCGAGCCATCGGCAGCGACGGTGTTGCCTTGCAGACGATCCGAGCCATCGGCAGCGACGGTGTTGCCTTGCAGACGATCCGAGCCATCGGCAGCGACGGTGTTGCCTTGCAGACGATCCGAGCCATCAGCAGCAACGGTGTTGCCTTGCAGACGATCCGAGCCATCAGCAGCGACGGTGTTGCCTTGCAGACGATCCGAGCCATCAGCAGCGACGGTGTTGCCTTGCAGACGATCCGAGCCATCGGCGGCGACGGTGTTGCCTTGCAGGCGATCCGAGCCATCGGCGGCGACGGTGTTGCCTTGCAGACGATCCGAGCCATCGGCGGCGACGGTGTTGCCTTGCAGGCGATCCGAGCCATCGGCGGCGACGGTGTTGCCTTGCAGACGATCCGAGCCATCAGCAGCAACGGCGTTCTGGTACAGACGATCCGAGCCATCAGCGGCGATCATCGTGTGGGCTGGCGTAGCGGCAAAAGCGTTAACTGCGAAAACCGAGAAAGCGATGCTGAGAAGAGTTTGGCGTTTCATGATGGTGTGCTCCGGGGTGTTATTGGTTGGTATGGAGCGGATGTTACGCCGGAGATTTTTTATGAGAACTTCATTGCTGTGATTGTGAACATCGACGCCGATGATGATTGCCAGGCCCCTTGATTTAGAGCCTCACAGCACCTTAACCGCGCGCCCGATCGCCTGAATCGGCCCGGTCGGTTTGCCGATCGGCGAGCCGTTGGCGCCTTCCAGTGTCAGCTCGAACAACTGATTGGGTTGCAGTGGCGGCAGTTTATCCAGTTCAACTTTCAGCGCCTGCCCCGGCTTGACCAACCCCAGTGATACCGGCCCTTGCCAACCGTCAGCCTTGGTCCAGAATTCCAGCGCCTTGTCCGCCGGCACCTCGACCACGCCCAGCGGTATCAACTGAATCTCCCGTGAGTTGCTGGCCTGAATCACCCAGCCCGGGGCCTTGTCCTGCGGCGCGACCAGCACTACCAGATAACTCGGCTTCGGCGTGGTCTGGGTCAGCAGGATTGAACCCAATATCAACGTTGCGGCTAACCCGGCAGCACTCAAACCGCGCCACAGCGGCAACAGATTCCACCATGAGGTTTGCGCCGGGCCAGACACTTTTTGCGTAAGTCGTTCGACACTGCGTTCAATTCGCGGCCACAACAGGGGTGATGGCTGTTGCGGTTCGGCGAGGTCGGTGAGGTCCAGCAGGCGTCGTTCCCAGACATCCACCGCAGCACGCAGCTCAGGATCCGTCGGCAGGCGCCGTTGAACGTCGGCGCGATCTTCAGCCGAGAGCGTCCCGAGCACATATTCGCTGGCCAGCTCGTCGCGTTCCGATTCAGTGGTCATCCCATGCACTCCCGCAAGGCGTTGAGGCTGCGTTTGATCCACGCTTTGACGGTGCCCAGCGGCGTGTCGAGGCGCGCGGAAATCTGCGCATGGCTGTAGCCGTCGACATACGCATGAATGATGCAGCTTCGGCGCTGCGGATCGAGTTGCTCCAGGCAGCGGTGAATGCGCGCCGAATGCGCCTGGACATCGAAGCCGTCATCGTCGTGCGCGGGCATTTCATGATCTTCGCTGAACGGTGTTTCCCGAGCCTGATTACGCAGCAGATTCAACGCCAGGTGCCGGGTCACGGTGAACATCCAGCCGCGCGCCGAACCGCGCGCCGGATCAAACCCTGCCGCGCCGTTCCAGATCTTGATGAAGGCCTCATGGACAATGTCCTCTGCCAGCGCCGTGTCGCGCACCAGCCGTTTGGCCACGCCGAGCAGGCGCGGGCCTTCCTGCACATACAAATCGCGCAGGGCCGACCGCTCGCCGCGGGCACAGGCGGCGAGACGGGCTTCGTAATCGAATTCAGATTCGGGTAAGGACATGCAGTGCAATCTAGCTCATTTTCCGCATTACAACGCAGAACCCTGTGGGAGCGGGCTTGCCCGCGATGGCGGTGTATCAGTGACATAAATGTTGACTGACGCGACGCCATCGCTGGTAAGCCAGCTCCCACAGGTGGGCAGGGTGAGCCTGAGAAATCAGTTCGCCGCCCAGAAAATGTAATCCGCCTGGTACTTCACCGTTTCCTGTTTGCCCTTGTTCGCCGCCGTGCATTCGCTGCTCGGCGCTACGCCGCCCTTGAGCGCGACACGCTGGATGTAGCTCACGCCGGTCATCGCGCCTTTGCCCTCAGCAGGGTTGGCCTTGACCAGTTGATAGGGCAGGTTACCCGGGCTCGATGGCGCTACCGCCAGTTGCGTGCCGGTGACTTTCGAACCGTCCTTGGCCTGCCAGGTGGCCGGTGGGCCGAAGTAGGTGCCGACCTGCTTGCCGCTGCGATCATTGAGCACCGCTTTGGGGCCGACGAAGGTCCACTCGGTCTGCCCGGCCATATTGGGCTTGTCGCGGCATTCGTAGGTGATCTCGCCGACCCCGGTGGTTTCCAGCGCGATCTTGTGGCCGTCCGGAACTTTGATGGTGTCGGGGTAACTGCTTTGGGCGAAGGCCGTCGAGGAGGCTGCAAGCAAACCGGTGAAGCAAATCAGCTGTGTGGCGTTCATCAGTGTTTTCTCCGAAAGGGGTAGATCGCTGGCAGCCAAGGAGGGCTGTTACAGGGACTACCCGTGGCGGAGCCGATTGGATGCAGTGATTGAAAAATAAATTTCAAACCCCGCAAATCCCCTGTAGGAGCTGCCGCAGGCTGCGATCTTTTGATCTTGCTTTTTAAAGGATCAAAGTCAAAAGATCGCAGCCTGCGGCAGCTCCTACACAAGTTCGGCGATTGGGCGGGATACCACCAATCCCGAAGCTTTCAGCAACTCCTGGGTATAGGGATGCTGCGGCGCCGCAAAGATCTTGCGCGAAGAGCCCTGTTCCACGACTTTGCCATCCTTGATCACCATCAAGTCGTGGGCCAGGGCATGCACCACCGCCAGATCATGGCTGATGAACAGATACGTCAGCCCATGCTTGATCTGCAATTGCCGCAACAACTCCACCACTTGCTTTTGCACTGTGCGATCCAGCGCCGAGGTCGGTTCATCGAGCAGAATCAGCGCCGGTTCCAGCACCAATGCGCGGGCGATGGAAATGCGCTGACGCTGGCCGCCGGAGAACTCATGGGGATATCGATGACGACTTTGCGGATCCAGCCCGACTTCTTCGAGCACCCGAATCACCGCTGCCTCACGCTCGGTCTCGGTGCCGATACCATGGGTCAGCAAACCCTCGGCGATGATCTGCTGCACCGACATCCGTGGACTGAGGCTGCCGAACGGGTCCTGAAACACCACTTGAATCTGCCGCCGCAACGGCCGCATCAAACGCTGGTTGAGCAGGCTCAGTTGCTTGTTGCCGAAGCGGATATTGCCCTCCGATTCCACCAGCCGCAGGATCGCCTGACCCAGCGTCGACTTGCCCGAACCGGACTCGCCGACAATCCCCAGGGTCTTGCCGCGTTGCAGGCTGAAACTGACGCCGTCCACCGCTTTGATGTACTCCTGCTGACGGCTGAATAACGCTTTGGGCAACGGGAACCAGACCTTCAGGTCATCGACTTCCAGCAGGTTGTGGTCGTACTCACTCGGCACCGGCGCGCCGCTGGGTTCTGCCTCGATCAACAAGCGGCTGTAGGGATGCTGCGGCGCGCGAAACAGGGCTTCGCAATCGGCCTGCTCGACGATCTCGCCGTGGCGCATCACGCACACCCGCTGGGCGATGCGTCGCACCAGATTGAGATCGTGGCTGATCAGCAGCAACGACATGCCCAGGCGTTGCTGCAACTCGATCAACAGCTCAAGAATCTTCTGCTGCACGGTGACGTCCAGCGCGGTGGTCGGCTCGTCGGCGATCAACAGTTCCGGCTCGTTGGCCAGCGCCATGGCGATCATCACGCGTTGCCGCTGGCCGCCGGAGAGTTGATGGGGATAGGCTTTCAAGCGCTGCAAAGGTTGGCGAATGCCCACCAGTTCCAGCAGCTCCAAGGTACGCGCCCGGGCCGCGCGACCCTTGAGTCCCTTGTGAATCTCCAGCACCTCGCTGACCTGTTTTTCCACGGTGTGCAGCGGGTTCAGCGAAGTCATCGGCTCCTGGAAAATCATCGCAATCCGGTTGCCGCGCAAACCGCGCATCTGCTGTTCGCTGGCATGCAGCAAGTCGACCCCGTTGTAGCTGATCGAGCCACTGCTGCTGACGGTTTTGCCGGGCAACAAACGCAAGATCGAATGCGCCGTCACCGACTTGCCCGAGCCGGATTCACCGACCAGCGCCAGGCACTCGCCACGGCGGATATCGAGGTTCATACCGTGCACCACTTCTTGCCCGGCGAAGGCGACACGCAGGTCGCGGATCTCGATCAAATGGTCATTCATGTCAGCTCCTCGGATCAAAGGCATCTCGGCAGGCTTCGCCGATGAAAACCAACAACGACAGAATCAGCGCCAAGGCGAAAAACGCCGTCAGCCCCAGCCACGGCGCTTGCAGATTGCGCTTGGCCTGGCCGATCAACTCGCCCAGCGACGCGGTGCCGGCCGGCATGCCGAAACCGAGGAAATCCAGCGCGGTGAGGGTGGCGATGGCGCCGGTCAGAATGAACGGCAGGTAGGTGAGGGTGGAGGTCATTGCGTTGGGCAGGATGTGCCGGCGCATCAGCTCGCTGTCGGTCAGGCCCAAGGCCCGCGCGGCTTTGACGTATTCCAGATTGCGCCCACGCAAAAACTCGGCACGCACCACGTCCACCAGCGCCAGCCACGAGAACAACGCCATGATCCCCAGCAACCACCAGAAACTCGGCGAAACGAAACCGGACAAAATGATCAGCAGATACAGCACCGGCAACCCCGACCAGATCTCCAGCACCCGTTGCCCAAGCAGATCGACCCAACCGCCGTAATACCCTTGCAACGCCCCGGCGACGATGCCGATCAACGCACTGATACCGGTGAGGATCAGCGCAAACAGAATTGAAATCCGCGTGCCGAAAATCACTCGCGCCAAGACGTCCCGCGCCTGATCGTCGGTGCCCAGCCAATTGCTGGAGGAGGGCGGACTCGGCGCCGGTTCGCTGAGGTCGTAATTGACCGTGTCGTAACTGAACGGGATCGGCGGAAAGAGCATCCAGCCGCCCTGATCCTCAATCAGCTTGTGCACGTAGCTGCTGGCGTAATCCGGCTGAAACGGCAGTTCACCACCGAAATCGGTTTCCAGGTAATCGCTGAGGATCGGGAAATACAAGGCGTTGTGGTAACGGATCACCAGCGGCTTGTCATTGGCGATCAACTCGCCGCCGAGGCAAATCAGGCACAGGCCGATGAACAGCCACAGCGACCAGCGCCCGCGTCGGTTGGCTTTGAACTGAGCGACACGGCGCTGACCCAGAGGAGAAAGTGTGAACATCAGGCAGTCCTCGCCGAGAAGTCGATGCGCGGGTCGAGCAGGGTGTAGCAAAGGTCGCCGATCAGCTTGATCAACAGGCCGAACAGGGTGAACAGAAACAGCGCGCCGAACACCACCGGGTAGTCGCGCGACACCGCCGCTTCGTAGCTCATACGCCCGAGGCCGTCGAGGTTGAAGATGGTTTCGATCAACAGGGAACCGGCGAAAAACACCTCGATCAGCGCCGACGGCACACCGGCCACCACCAGCAGCATGGCGTTGCGAAACACATGGCCGTAGAGCACGCGGCGCTCGGTCAAGCCCTTGGCCCGGGCAGTGATCACGTACTGGCGGCTGATCTCGTTGAGAAAGCTGTTTTTGGTCAGGATGGTCAGCGTGGCGAAACCGCCGATCACCAGCGCCGTCACTGGCAGCACCAGATGCCAGAGGTAGTCGCCGACCTTGCCCAAGGTGCTGAGGCTGTCGAAGTTGTCCGAGACCAGGCCCTGCACCGGAAACCAGTTGACGTAACTGCCGCCGGCGAACACCACGATCAGCAGAATCGCGAAGAGAAACGCCGGCATCGCATAGCCGACGATGATCGCCGTGCTGCTCCAGACGTCGAAGGCGCTGCCGTTCTTGATCGCCTTGCGAATGCCCAGCGGAATCGAGATCAGGTAAGTGATCAGCGTCGCCCACAGCCCCAGCGACAACGACACCGGCAGCTTCTGCGCGATCAAGTCAGTGACCTTGGCGCCGCGAAAAAAACTGCTGCCCAGATCCAGCTGCGCGTAGTTTTTCAGCATCAGCCACAGGCGTTCGTGCATGGATTTGTCGAAGCCGTAGTGGTGTTTGATTTCCTCGATCAGCGCGGGGTCGAGGCCACGGCTGCTGCGCCCGGCGCCGCCAATCGCAGTGACCTCGCCACCGCCGCCCATGCTGTGTCCGCCAAAGCCTTGCAGGCGGGCGATGGCCTGTTCCACCGGGCCACCCGGCGCGGCCTGCACGATGAGGAAATTGACCACCAGAATGCACAGCAACGTCGGGATGATCAGCAGCAAGCGTCGACTCAGATAACGCAGCATGTCACTGGCCCCCCGCGAGCTGGGCGTGCATCTGTTGTGTGGTCAACGGCTTGGCCGAAACCTCCCACCAGGTTTCCAGGCCTTCGTTGTACAGCGGCTGCCGCGCCGGCATGCCGAAACGGTTCTGATACACCGTCGGCGTGCCCTTGGAGTAGTAGTTGGGAATCATGTAGTAACCCCATTGCAGCACCCGGTCGAGGGCGCGGGCGTAATGCACCATGGCGTCGCGGGTATTGGCCTGGACGAGGCCGTCGATCAGTTGATCCACGGCCGGGTTGGCCAACACCATCGAGTTCGAACTGCCGATTTGCGTGGCACTTTGCGAGGCGTAAAGGCTGTACAGCTCGCGGCCGGGGGAGACGATCGGATCGCCACTGCGCGGGAAACTGGTGACGATCATGTCGTAGTCGCGAGCGTTGAGCCGGTTGACGTATTGCGCCGAGTCGATGCGGCGCAAATTGAGGGTGATGCCGATCTGCGCGAGGGTGCGTTTGAACGGCAGCAGCATGCGGTCGAAACCGCCCTGACCGTCGAGGAAAGTGAACTCCAGCGGTTCGCCGGCCGCGTTGACCAGCCGATTGTTCTTCGCCGTCCATCCGGCCTCGGCCAGCAGTTTCAGCGCTTGCAGTTGCTTGTCGCGGATGTAGCCGCTGCCGTCGGTTTTCGGTGCCTGATACACCGTGGTGAAGACCTCGTCGGGGATCTGTCCGCGCAGCGGTTCGAGGATCTGCAATTCCTCGGCGTCGGGCAGGGCGGTGGCGGCCATTTCACTCTTCGGCCAGAAGCTGTGCTGGCGCACGTAGAAGCCGCGCAACATCTGCTTGTTGGTCCACTCGAAATCCCATAACAGGCTGATCGCCTGGCGCACGCGTCGGTCCTGAAAGATCGGGTTTTGCAGGTTGAACACGAAGCCCTGCGCCGCCGTCGGTTTTTCCGGGGCGAGGATCGACTGCTGCAAGCGTCCGTCACGCAGGGCAGGGCTGTCGTAACCCACCACATACCCGGACGAAGAAAACTCGCGGTTGTAGTCGAAGGCGCCGGCCTGCAATAGCTGGCGGGCGACATCGGTATCACCGTAGAAATTGATCGTCAGGTTGTCGAAGTTGTACATCCCGCGACTGACCGGCAGGTCTTTGCCCCACCAGTCCGGATCACGCTCGAAACTGATGCTGCGCCCGGCGTCGACCTTGCTCACCCGGTACGGGCCGCTGCCCAGCGGCGGCTCGAAACCGCCGCCATTGGCGAAGTCGCGCGTCTTCCACCAGTGCTCGGGCACCACGCGCATCGTCGCCAGATCCAGCGCCAAGGTGCGGTTGAGGTTGTTCTTGAAGGTGAAGCGCACCTGACGCGGACTTTCGATCAGCACGTCCTGCACGTCGGCATATTGCTGGCGATAGCTCAGGCTGCCTTTGGTCATCAGCAGGTTGAAGGTGTAGCGCACGTCTTCGGCGGTGATCGGCGTGCCATCGGCGAAGCGCGCCTTGGGGTTGAGGGTGAAACGTACCCAGAGGCCTTCGGGATCGCGCTCCATCTGCTGCGCGACCAGGCCGTAGACGGTGTAGGGCTCATCCAGCGAACGGAACGCCAGTGGCGAATACACCCAGTCATTGACCTGCACCACGGAAATGCCTTGGTCGGCATAGGGCGCGATGTAGTTGTACTGGCCGATCTCCATCGACGCACGGCTGAGTGAACCGCCCTTGGGCGCTTTGGGATCGACGAAATCGAAATGCTGGAAACCCGCCGGGTATTTCGGCGCCTCGCCGTACACCGTCATTGCGTAAGTGCCGACGGCCAGCGCATGTGCGGCATTGCACAGCAGCGTGCCGCCAAGCAGCAGGGCGGCCATGTTGCGCATGAATTTCATGAAATCACTCCTCAGTCCCTGAAACAACACAGATCAAACTGTGGGAGCGAGCCTGCTCGCGAAGGCGTCGTGTCAGCCGAAACATATTTTGCTGATCCACCGCTTTCGCGAGCAGGCTCGCTCCCACAGGGGGTTGTGGTGTGGCGGGTTAGAAGTGGTACGTCATGCGCGCAAACAACGTGCGGCCCAGCGGATCGGTGTAGCGCGGGTCATAGCCGCTCTGGAAGTTGTAGGCCTGGTTGGAGAACGGTGGATTGCGATCGAACACGTTCTTCATCCCGGCATCGACATCCAGCACCTTGTTGAAGGTGTAACCGGCCGACAGGTCCCACACTGAATACGAGGCCACGCGCGCATGGGTATCGCGGTCGTAATCGTTGTAACCCGTGGTGAAGCGGTTGGTCAGTGCTGCCCGCGCCGCGCCGAAGGTCCAGCTGCCAGTCAGGTTGTGCTTCCAGCGAGCGATCACGCCGTCACCCTGGAAGTCGCCGACCTTGTCGGTGAACGGGCCTTTGATAGTGCTCTGGAAGTCGTACTCGTCGACGTAAGTGCCTTGCAGCCCGAGGCCGAACTGGCCGTAAGGCGTGTTCGGGAAGCGATAGTCGAGCGACACATCGACACCGTTGGTTTCGACGATACCGAGGTTGGCGTTGCCGGTAACGATGTAGTTGAGCGTGCCATCGGCATTGCGCACGAAGCGATCCGGGTAGCTGCCGGCCTGATCAAACACGGTGGATTCCGGGAACGGCTGGATCTGGTTGGAGATGTGAATCCACCAGAAGTCCAGGCCCACCGACAGGTTGCTGATCGGCTGATAAACAAAGCCCAGAGTCACGTTACGCGCCTTCTCCGGGGCCAGATCCTCGTTGCCGCCGATCTGGTTGAGGAACTGCTGACCGCAATCACGCCCGCCGTTGCCGCCCGGTTGCACCACACCGCCGGTACACAGCACCGGATCGTTGTAATAGCCCTGGGTGAACGTGATGCTGCGCGGCGAATACAGCTCATACAACGATGGCGCACGGAAACCTTCGCTGTAGGCGCCACGCACCACCAGCTCTTTGAGTGGCTGATAACGGAACGAATATTTCGGGTTGGTGGTGCTGCCGAAGTCGCTGTATTTATCGTGGCGCACGGCAGCGGACAGTTCGAGGCTGTCGAGAACCGGCACGTTGATTTCCGCGTAGGCAGCTTTGACGCTGCGGTCGCCTTCGACACTGCCGTTGGGGTCGATGCCGAGGCTCTGAATGTCGCCGGCAAACTGCTCGAAGTCCTGGTGGAATTTCTCTTTGCGGTACTCGCCACCCAGCGCCAGACCGGAAGGACCGGCACCGAACCAGTCGCCGATTTCGCGGCTGATGCGTCCGTCAAACCCGGCGACCCGGCCGACAGCCGTGGAGTAGGCGCCGTGATAGGCAGCGTTATCGATGTACTGCTGACCGGCGGCCGACTGCGGGCCGAACGGGTTGAGCAAACCGCTGGCCAGACCGTCGATCATCGCCTGATCGCTGACGAAACCGCTGGTGACGCTGGAGACGATTTTGTTCTGGTTATACGAGGCGCCGACGTTGTAATCCCAGCCGCCCACCAAGCCGTCGAAGCTCAGCAGGAAGCGCTGGCTGGTGTTCTGGTCTTTTGATTCACGCGGGCCGGCAGCGGTCTCGCGCCAGTTGACGTCGACCGGTTGCGTCGGGTCGAGGGCGAAATCGGTCGGCGCGGGGGTGATGCCGTTGCCCGGGTAGTAAGGCGACGAGGAATCCAGACTCAGGCCGGTCAATGGCGCCGGTCCAATCGCCGTGGCGTTGTTGTTGCGCGACCAGAAGTACTCGAGGTTGACGTTGTGATCATCGCCCAGTTTGCCGGTGGTCTTGCCGAAGAACGAAGTCTTCTCGGTTTGTGGCACCAGGTCGATGTATTCGCGGGTGCTGAAGCGGCACAGGCCATCGCGTGCGACCAGGTTGGGGCCGTTGCAATTGCTGTTGGCCAACGGGTTGGTGGCGTTGCCGTTCTGGCTGTAGTTGCCGGGGAACGCGGTGCCGGAGGTCTGATCGAGGCCGCGACCGGGCGCGTAGTCGGTGGCGAAGGAGCGGTCGTTGGCGTCGAGGTTTTGCTGCTTGTTGTAGTTGAACACGCCGAGCACGTTGAAGCGGTCTTCTTCCAGATCGCCGTAACCCCAACTGGCGCTCATGTCCTTGGTTGCACCGCCGCCGCTGTGGGTCGGGGTTTCGCCGCCGAGCGTGAGCTGGCCGTCAGTCAGGGATTTCTTGGTGATGAAGTTGATCACGCCGCCGATGGCGTCGGTGCCGTACAGGGCCGATGCGCCGTCGCGCAGCACTTCCACACGCTCGATGGCGGCAAACGGGATCATGTTCAGATCCACCGCGCCGCCGGCCGAGTTGGTCCCCGACAAGGCGTTGTTGGCCAGCCGTCGACCGTTGAGCAACACCAGCGTCTTGTTCGCGCCAATACCGCGCATGTCGGCGAACGAGGCGCCACCCGTGGCCGCGCCGACCGAGCCTGCGCTGTTGTTGATCGACTGGCTGCCGGTGATGCGCTGCACCAGTTCGGCGGTGGTGGTCACGCCCTGTTTGCGCAGCTCATCGGCCTTGAGAATGGTGATCGGCACCGCCGTCTCCGCATCGACCCGGCGAATCGCCGAGCCGGTCACTTCCACCCGTTGCAGTTGCGTGGTCGGCGCAACCACTGCGGCGGCGGCCGGGACGGCAGCATTATCGTCCTCCGCCGCTTGCACGGTCCCGGCGCCCATCCCCATGGCCACCAGATACAGCGGAACAAAACGATGGCGAGAAATCGTGGCCACCAATGGTTTGAGCGTGAAGCGTGGAGTGTTCATCAGCATGGTTGTTTCCGACTTTGTTAGACGTTATCGAATTGGCCTTGTGAGCCCCTCATTGCTCCGCTTTCGGTGATACCGCGTGCGGAAAACCACTTTCTTCAAGCAAGCCGATCCCCTCCGAAGACGCCGTGCGTTTTTTCGGTCGGCCGATTACGACGGGATTGCACAAGCGGTGTCGGGCGCGTCCCGAAAGGCGCGCCCGGCACCGCACTCAGTGGGTGGTCATCACCGAAATCTTGGTAATGCCTGAGCGTTCGATGGACGCCATGGCCTTGGCCACCTGGCCGTAGTTCACGGCGGAGTCGGCCTGCAACTGGACGCGCACTTCGGCGTCCTTGGCCTTGACCTCCTTGAGGCTGGCCTCCAGGGATTCCGGCGCCAGTTCGGTCTTGGCCAGGTAAAACTTGCCGTCCTGATCGACGCTGACCACCACCGGGTCTTTTTTCTCGGCGGGGGCGACGGCGTCGGTTTTCGGCAGGTTCACTTTGATTGCATTGGTCATCAGCGGCGCGGTGACGATGAACACCACCAGCAGCACAAGCATCACGTCCACCAGTGGCGTGACGTTCATTTCGCTGAGCACTTCATCACTGTCTTGAGTGGAGAAAGACATCAGCTGGCCTCCCGCACGGCGGCTGTGGTTTTGCTGGCGATGGCCTGACGGCTGATGGAAAACGCACTGCGCGAGGCGAGGGCGTCGAAGTCGTGGGCGAAGTCATCCATGTCCGCCGAAGCGAGTTTCAGACGGCGCAGGAAGAAGTTGTAAATCAGCACCGCCGGCACCGCGACGGCGATCCCCACGCCGGTGGCGATCAGCGCGTGGCCGATGGGGCCGGCGACCGCTTCAAGGCTGGCCGAGCCGGTTTCGCCGATGCTTTGCAGGGCTTCCATGATTCCCCACACGGTGCCGAACAGACCAATGAACGGCGCGGTGCTGCCGATACTGGCGAGGATCGCCTGGCCGTTTTCCAGCGAGCGACGTTCTTTCTGGATCTGCTGGCGCAGGTTGCGTTCCAGACGATCTGAACGGTTGATGGTGTGTGCCAGTTGCTGCGTGGTGCGCGGCGATTCTTCCACCAGCAGCGCTTCGAAACCGCTGCTGGCGATGCGTGCCAGCGAGCCGGGATACTGGCTGGCGTGTTCGGCGGCAGTGAGCAGATCCGGCGCGCCCCAGAAGGCTTTGCTGAACTGCTTGTTCTGGGATTTCTGGCGCAGGTATTGCGCCGACTTGACCAGCAGGATCGCCCAGCTGACCACGGAAAACAGCACCAGGCCCCAAAGCACACCGGGGACAATCATCGAAGACAGTGAATCGTTCATGGCTACACCTCGCTTGCATTAAATCGGTTGTGAGTTCGTGGGTTGTGCCGTTATTGCGGCAATTTGAAATCGATGGTCTGGGTGGCGAAACCGTCAATCGGTGTGTCACCGCGCTTGGCCGGAATAAACTTCCAGTTCTTCACGGCGGCGACCGCTGCTTCATCCAGTTGCGCCTTGCCGCTGGACTTGGTCACCGTCACCGAACCTGCGCGACCGTTGGCCAACACTTGAATGCGCAGCACCACGCTGCCTTCCCAGTTACGCCGCAGCGCCAGCGACGGGTATTCCGGCGGCGGGTTGCCGAGGCTGGCGAGGCCGGATATCGCGGCCGACTCTTTCACCGGGCCGGGTGCAGCCGCAGGTGCCGGTGGCGCGCTCGGTGTCGCTGGCGCCGCAGGGGCGGCGGGTTGTGCCGGAGCGGGCGGGGCTTTCGGCGGCTCGACTTTCTTCACCGGTTTGGGTTTCTCGACCGGTTTTGGTTTTTCGATTGGCTTGGGCTTCTCCACCGGTTTGGGCGGCGGCTTGACCGCGTCTTCGTCCTCCACCGGTTGCTCGGGTTCGGGCGACGGTGGAGGCGGTGGCGGCGGTGGCTCCGGAGTGGGCGGGGCAGGTGGCGTCGGGCTGGTCAGTTCGACGGTCATTTCCGGAATCTGCGGCGGCGTGGGCAGTGGCTCGGGTCGGGTCTGCTGAAAAAACCACCAGGCACCGCCGTGTATCAGCGCCGACACGGCAATCAACAGAATCATCTGTTGTTTGTTTAACCCGCCGGGTTGCGAGGTATTGGCTTTAAAGGCCAGCCTGCCGGATACCGGCGGAAGCGGCGCTTCCCGTAACGGTCCCGGCAGGGTCTTGTGCTTTACCGCATCGTTCATTAAAGCTCCCTCGGGTTGATGAAGGGCAATAAGGTGCCGTCCGAACATTTGCGTCATGTTCGAGTGGGTGGGTGCAACTTTCTTTAAGGTGTGCGCAAGCCGATAGTTGAACTATCAATTGAATAAGGCTTGTGCACGGTTACTGGCTTAGAGCCATCGACTTCGAGTGTTCATCATCCATTCCCTGGTGTTCTTCTATTTAAGAGAGACGCTATTACAGTGTGGGTGTCTCATGGTTGTTACATAGCAACCGCTGTGCCAGATGTTGCGTAAATGTAGAGGGAGTATTTCGCGACTGTTACCCATGTCGCATTTATATAAGTTTTATGGGGCGGCGGATTTTTCCGTCGCGCATAAGTCTCCATCAGCCCCGATACCGGGGCTTTTTCAAAGGCGAGCCAGGCTTAACGCTGTATCACGCGGATTGGCGGTACAGAGCGGCTGTACTCTCGCCCGCCAGAGCACTTGCTGGTGCAGGGCGGGCTGATTTGGTGCGGGTCAATGTTTTAGCGGTTCACAGACGATGTTCCTTGTTTTTGTTTAAGTGAAATCAATGCTGCAAGTTTGGGTGGGTTGCAACTGCAAGAACAGTTTTGGTGCGCGGGCTAATAGCGGTGAAGTTATTGTTCGACAATTCTGTTGTCGTTCATTAATCCATTGCCCATGCAAAAACGTTTTGCGTTGTATTTAAAAAATAAATAACACGCTGCCGTCGGCGCATCACTCAGCGCCGAACACAGTGCGTGGTCGCTTGATTCAAGTAATAAAGTAAAGGCGCAGGACGCCGGGGCTGTTCTGTTGAACTCGGCGTTGGGCGGATAAGCGCAAACGGGCAGTGATGCGGCAGAGCGATTGAAGATTCACGCGGTGAACTCCTTGTTGCCAGCTCGGATACCGGACTTTTGGTTCGGTATCGCACCTTACAAGAACGCGGATAGCGTTCGATGATTGCTCTTGGTGCGGGATGGGCACCGCTAGCGCTGTTTTGCGAGGTTTGAATTCGCAAGTGGCGAGTGCATGGGAAAAACGTGCCAAATCGGATACACCAGCTATAAATAGGGCTACACCAGATGCCTGTCGGGATTGAGGAGGGGGTATGTACCAGCTCTACGGACATCGCAACTCAGGCGCCGCTGCCATTGAAGCGGCGCTGGAGCTGTGCCAGATCGCTTATCGCTTCATTGATATTGAAGCCAGTACCGAAGCCGCCGAAGCGTTGGCGCAACTCAATCCACTGAAGCAGATCCCGACTTTGCAACTGCCCGATGGTAGTGCGGTCACCGAGAGCGCGGCGATTCTGATTCATTTGGGCCTGACGTTTCCCAAGTCAGGATTGTTGCCAGCCAAGGCAGACGAGCGTGACCAGGCGATTCGCGGCCTCGTGTACATCGTCAGCAATTGCTACGCGGCCATCGGCGTCATCGACTACCCCGAACGCTGGCTGCTGATGCCCGACGAAGCGTCGCGGCAGAACCTGATCGCCGGCGCCCGTGAGCGTCTGCACTGGAGTTGGGAGGTGTTTGCCGACCAGTTTTCCGCCGAGCTGTACCTGGACGACGAAACCCCGGGTGCACTGGATGTTCTGGCGGCGGTGGTGACGCGTTGGGCGGGGAGCCGCGAGCATCTGCGTCAGACGCGGCCGGGGTTTTATGCGTGGTTGCAGAGGATTGACCGGCACCCGGTGCTGGCGCCGGTATTCGCCCGGCATTGGCCGTCGTGAAGTCACCACAAAACCAAATGTAGGCGTGAGCAGGCTCACGCCTACAAGGGGCGGTGCTGACCTAGGGAATCATTCCCCGCGAATGTACTGCTCAAGCTGCTTGATCAACTCGGCCTGCTCGGCAATCGCTTCTTTCACAAGGTCACCAATCGACAGCAAGCCGATCAATTTGCCGTTCTCCACCACCGGCAAGTGGCGCAGGCGTTTGTCGGACATGATGCCCAGGCAAGTGTCGACGGTCTGGTGGGTGTCCACGGTGATCACGTTGGCCACCATGATGTCGCGTACCGGCGTGCCAACCGAAGAGCGGCCATGCAGCACCAGTTTGCGCGCGTAATCGCGTTCACTGATGATGCCGACCACGTTGTCGTCTTCCACCACCAGCAAGGCGCCGACGTTTTTCTCGGCCATCTTCATCAGTGCTTCGAGCACCATGTGATCAGGCTTGATCTGATGCACTTCCTGATTTTTCTGATCTTTGAGCTTGAGCAGTTGGGCGACGGTCTTCATGGCGGTTACTCAGGTGTTGTCGTTGTTATCCAAGCATCGTAGACGCTGGCGTTCAGGGCAAGGTGGCAAAGCGGCAGATAACACGCAAAAAACGTCATTTGCCGAAAAAACACCTATTCAGGGTGTGAAGAGCACACCCTGTGGCGAGGGGATTTATCCCCGTTGGGTTGCGCAGCAGCCCCAAAACCATGCGACCGGGTTTATCTGACACATCTCAATATAGGGCTTTGGGCCCGCTCCACAGGCCAACGGGGATAAATCCCCTCGCCACAGGGTTCTTCCATGCCAGCGGAGCGTAGAATGCGGCTCTGTTTTGATACTTGAGGTCGCAGTGGTGGATTTACAGCAGGGCTTCGTCCTGACCCGGCATTGGCGCGATACGCCTATCGGCACCGAAGTCGAGTTCTGGCTGGCGACCGACGCCGGGCCGCGCCGTGTGCGCTTGCCGCATCAGCCGTCGGTGGCGTTTATCCCTGCCGAGCAGCGCGCAGCCGCCGAGCGCTTGCTGCATGACGAAAAGAACGTCGAGCTGCGCCCCTTGGCCCTGCAGGATTTCGAGCATCGCCCGGTGCTCGGCCTGTATTGCCAGCAACACGGCCAGTTAATGCGCCTGGAAACCGCGCTCAACCGCGTCGGCGTCGATGTTTTCGAGGCCGATGTGCGCCCGCCGGAGCGCTATCTGATGGAGCGTTTCATCACCGCTCCGGTGTTGTTCAGCGGCACCGCCGATGCTGACGGCACATTGCTCAACGCCCACCTCAAACCCGACCCCAAGTATCGGCCGACGCTGCGGCTGGTCTCGCTGGATATCGAAACCACCGAAACCGGCGAGTTATATTCGATTGCCCTGGAAGGCTGCGGCGAACGTCAGGTGTACATGCTCGGCGCGCCGAACGGTGATGTCAGCATCGTCGACTTCGACCTCGAATACTGCGACTCACGCACACTGATCCTGAAGAAACTCAACGACTGGTTCGCCCGCCATGACCCCGATGCGATCATCGGCTGGAACGTCGTGCAGTTCGATCTGCGCATCCTCCACGAACACGCGCGGCGCCTCGGCGTGCCGCTGAAAATTGGCCGTGGCGGCGAAGAGATGCAGTGGCGCGAACACGGCAGCCGCAACCATTACTTCGCCTCGGCGGCGGGGCGCCTGATCATCGACGGCATCGAATCCCTGCGTTCGGCGACCTGGAGTTTCCCCTCGTTCAGCCTGGAAAACGTCGCGCAGACCTTGCTTGGCGAAGGCAAGTCCATCGACAACCCTTACCAGCGCATGGACGAGATCAACCGCATGTTCGCCGAGGACAAACCGGCGCTGGCCAAGTACAACCTCAAGGACTGCGAACTGGTCACGCGGATCTTCGCCAAGACTGAACTGCTGACATTCTTGCTGGAGCGCGCCAGCGTTACCGGTCTGCCAGCGGATCGCAGCGGCGGCTCGGTGGCGGCGTTTACGCATCTATATATGCCGTTGATGCACCGTCAGGGTTTTGTGGCGCCGAATCTGGGCACCAATCCACCGCAGGCCAGCCCCGGCGGTTTCGTCATGGACTCGCAACCGGGGCTTTACGAGTCGGTGCTGGTGCTCGACTACAAAAGCCTTTATCCGTCGATCATCCGCACCTTTCTGATCGATCCGGTGGGGCTGGTCGAAGGCTTGCAGCATCCGGACGATGCCGACTCGGTCCCGGGCTTTCGTGGCGCCAGATTCTCGCGCACCCGGCATTGCCTGCCGTCCATCGTCTCGCGGGTCGCCGAGGGCCGCGAGACCGCCAAGCGCGAACACAACGCGCCGCTGTCCCAGGCGCTGAAGATCATCATGAACGCCTTCTATGGCGTGCTCGGCTCCAGCGGTTGCCGGTTCTTTGATACACGGTTGGCGTCGTCGATCACCCTGCGCGGCCACGAGATCATGCTGCGCACCCGCAAGTTGATCGAAGAGCAGGGCCACGCGGTGATCTACGGCGACACCGACTCGACCTTCGTCTGGCTGCGTCGTCCCCACGGGCAGGAAGAAGCCGCGGCCATCGGTCATGCGCTGGTCAAGCACGTCAACGACTGGTGGCGTGAGCATGTGCGTGACGAATACGGGCTGGAAAGCGCCCTCGAATTGCAGTTCGAAATTCACTACAAGCGCTTCCTGATGCCGACCATTCGTGGCGCGGAGGAGGGCAGCAAGAAGCGCTACGCCGGTCTGGTGACACGCGCCGACGGTAGCGAAGAAATGGTCTACAAAGGCCTGGAAACCGTGCGCACCGATTGGTCGCTGTTGGCCCGGCAATTTCAGCAGGAGCTGTACGAGCGGATCTTCCAGCGCAAGCCGTATCAGGATTATGTGCGTGACTACGTGCGCAAAACCCTGGCCGGTGACTTCGATGATCGGCTGATCTACCGCAAACGCCTGCGCCGCACCCTCGACGATTACGAGCGCAACGTCCCGCCCCATGTGCGCGCGGCACGTCTGGCAGACGAGTTCAACACGCAGCATGGGCGCCCTCGGCAATACCAGAACGGTGGCTGGATCAGCTATGTGATCACCCTGGCCGGCCCCGAACCGCTGGAAGTGCGGCGATCCACCATCGACTACGACCACTACATCACCCGGCAACTGCAACCGGTGGCGGATGCGATTCTGCCGTTTGTCGACGACGACTTCTCAACCCTGATCGGGGGGCAACTGGGCCTGTTTTGAGTCCAGCAGTTGCAACGTCCACTCATCGAGGATGCCGTGGAAGTAGCGCTCAAGTGCCTGGTTGAACAAGCTGTCTTCAGCAGCGAACTGGGCGAAAAGCGTCATTGAAGAGTGAAATTTCAGGTCATCGGGATGGCCGAAAATCTCGGCGATTGAACGCTCACGCACATTCAGCACAAGCTGCGTACAAGTCCGAAGTCGCGCGCCGAGCAATGGGTGATCCAGATAGGCTTGTGCTTCCTCGGCTGAGCCGATGGCGAAGCGCCGCGACATCTCACTGCCGCCCAACCCGGCGAACTGCGGGAAGACAAACCACATCCAGTGGCTGCGCTTGCGGCCTTCGTCGAGTTCGCGCAGGACCCGTTCGAACACCGGGTCCTGTGCCTGGACAAATCGTTGCAGGTTGAACGGGTCGTACTGATCAGTGCTTCTCATCGCGAAGCCCTCTGCCAGTCGGCGGTGGCTCAGACCATGGCCAGCCGCTGCTTGCGCTTTGGCGCGTGAAACGCCTGGTCCAGCGCTGCCAGATCCCCGGCCTCCAGTTGCAACTGCGCCGCTTGTGCATTGAGTTGCACGTGTTCCGGCCGCACAGCTTTGGGAATCGCAATGACGTCATCCTGACGCAGAATCCACGCCAGCGAAACCTGTGCCGGGGTCACGTTGTGACGAGCGGCAATCTGTTTCAACACCGGATCAGCCAGCATCGCGCCGCCCTGACCGATCGGACAGTAGGCCATCAGCGGCATGTGCTGTTTTTGACACCATGGCAGCAGGTCGAATTCGACACCGCGTTCTTCCAGGTTGTAGAGCACCTGATTGGTCGCGCAGGCCGGTGACGCCAATTCTTCAAGGTCATCGACGTCGAAATTCGACACGCCCCAACGGCCGATCTTCCCTTCTTCGCGCAGGCGTTCGAAGGCTTCGACGGTTTCTTCCAGCGGATACTGGCCGCGCCAATGCAGCAGATAGAGGTCGATGTAATCAGTGTCGAGCCGACGCAGACTGCGCTCGCAGGCTTGTGGAATGCCCTTGCGGCTGGCGTTGTGCGGGTAGACCTTGCTGACCAGAAACACTTGATCGCGAATACCGGCAATGGCTTCGCCGACCACGGTTTCGGCACCGCCCTCGGCATACATTTCGGCGCTGTCGATCAGCGTCATGCCCAGCTCGACACCCGTGCGCAACGCGGTGACTTCACGCTTGTGCGCCGAACGATCTTCACCCATGCGCCAGGTGCCTTGGCCAATCACCGGAACCTGCACGCCGGCCAATTCGAGGGTACGCATTCAAACCTCCTTTCTGAAACGGTCGATACCTTTAGTGGGCAGCAGGATAGTCCAAGGGTTCAAAAAGCAAAAAGATCGCAGCCTGCTGCCGCTCCTGCACAGGGCTCGTGTTTCCCCTGTAGGAGCGGCCGCAGGCTGCGATCTTTTGATCTTGAGCTTCTTACTTGGCAGAGAACTTCAAGACGACGCTTTGGGTATAAGCCTGCCCCGGATCCAGCCGCGTGCTCGGGAATTTCGGCTGATTCGGCGAATCAGGATAGTGCTGCGTCTCCAGGGTAAACGCGCCCCAATGCGGATAAATCTTGCCACCCTTGCCCTTGACGGTGCCGTCAAGGAAGTTGCTGGTGTAGAACTGCACGCCCGGTTCGCTGGTGAACAACTGCAAATGCCGGCCGGACTGTGGGTCACTGACCTCGGCGGCGACTTTGCTCACATCACCCTTGGTATCCAGCGCCCAGTTGAAATCGAAACCGCCCTGTTTCGCTTCAGCGAATTTCAACTGCGGGTGATCAGCCTTGATGTGCGTGCCAATGGCTGTGGGCTTGGTGAAGTCCATCGGTGTGCCCGCCACTGGCGCCAGTTCACCGGTCGGGATCAGCTTGGCGGTGACAGGGGTGTAATGGCTGGCGTGGAGGGTGGCGACCTGTTTGAGGATGTCGCCATTGCCGGCGCCCGCGAGGTTGAAGTAGCTGTGGTTGGTCAGGTTCAGCACGGTCGGTTTGTCGGTGCTGGCCTTGTAGTCGATACGCAGTTCGTTGCTGTCGGTCAGGCGATAGGTCACTTCGGTGGTGAGGTTGCCGGGGAAGCCCATTTCACCGTCCGCCGACAGATAGGTCAGCGTCACGCCGACTGAATCCTTGTCTTTGGTTTCCTGCGCTTTCCAGACCTTCTTGTCGAAGCCCTGAGTGCCACCGTGCAGGGCGTTTGACTTGTCGTTCTGCGGCACTTGATAGCGCTTGCCGTCGAGTTCGAAAGCGCCGTCGGCCAGGCGATTACCGAAACGGCCGATGGTCGCGCCGAAGTAGGCGGTGCCTTTCTGGTAGCCCTGGACATCGTCGAAACCGAGCACCACGTCGGCGGCTTTGCCTTGTTTGTCGGGCACCAGCAGCGATTGCAGGGTCGCGCCGTAGGTGATGACGGTGGCTTGCATGCCGTGGCTGTTGCGCAGGATGTATTGCTCGACTGGCGTGCCGTCATTGGTTTTGCCGAAGGCTTTGTGTTCGGCGCTGAGGCCCGCCGCATTGGCGGAAAGGGTGGCGATCATCAGGGACAGTCCGAGGCCGGAGAGCAAGTGACGGGATTGAAGCATGGTTGACCTTCCTTTTTGTTGTTGTTTTCAAAATAGGGTAATAGTCATGCTAATTGAGGGATGAATCAGAATTTATAGCGGATTAAACGTTTATTGCAAAAATAAAGTCGGACTAAATAGCTTGGCATGATGCGCCGAAGGTCGGGAAACGGCGCCGACACTGCACTTTTCAGCAATTGGCGGCTCTATCCATGGCCAGGATGCGGTGACTCCCGCCGCACAGGAATGTGCCTGTTCGAGAATTCATGCCGAGAGCTTTTCACCTGATCGCCCGTTTTGTTCATCGCCCGTGCCTGTTGCTGGCCTGCCTGTCGTCGCTGTTTGTCAGCGGTTGCACGCATCAGGACGGCAATGGCTTCATCGCTCAGATCCGTGACGGTCAACCGCAGGAATTCCTGCAGACCAGCGTCGACCGCATGGCCACGCTGGCGATGCGCGACAACCTCAACAGTCTTTATCGGTTGATGGGCAAGCTGTACCTGCGCAACCCCGAGGAGCTGCGCAAATCCGGCTTCCTCAACATCCATGCCGCGGTGAAGCAGGTACGCCTGGCCATCGAGCAGCAGCAACCGTTGCCGGTGCTGGGCGGCCGCAAGGATCTGGCAGCGCTCAGTTATGCGATGAGCCCGGAATTTCTCGGTGATCGGGTCGGCGCGTTCATCTATGCCATCGGCAGCATGCTGGTGACCGCCCATGGCAATCGCGTCGAGTTCTACATGACTGACGCGATCAACCCGACGTTCGTTCACAACGCCGCGCGCAACATCGAAAAAGCCACTTGGATTCTGTCCCAGCGCCAGAACAAGGAAGGCCAGCCGCTGCTGTTCTCCAATGAAATTTCAGAGGAGGGCAGCAACCTGAGTTTCGCCACCGAGTTCGGCAAAGTGGTGGCGCGCCTTGATCTGCTTACGCAAATGCTCGATGAACGCTACCGGCGGATCGGCCTGAATTACGCGCAGAGTCTGCTGTTCCTGAATTTTTTGCCCGTGCAGTGAGTTCTGTGGGGGCGGTGATGATGATCAATGCACCACAAAACCCTGTGGGAGCTGGCTTGCCAGCGATAGCGGTGGGTCAGGCAAGGCAGTGTTGCCTGAAATGGCCTCATCGCTGGCAAGCCAGCTCCCACAAGGTTTTGTGCTATGCAGCGATCCATTGATCAAATAGCTAACGGGATTTTTGTATACAATCCAAAGCCACTATTGATCCAAAGGGAGCTGTCCCCGTCATGACCGACCCCGCAAGCGCCGATTTCACTCATATCGACCGTGCCACCCGCGCTGACAAACTGCCCTATGCCGCGTTGTTGGCCTTCGCCATGACCGGCTTCATCGCCATCCTTACCGAAACCCTGCCGGCCGGGCTGCTCCCGCAAATCGGCGCCGGGCTCAACGTCAGCGAAGTCCTCGCCGGGCAACTGGTGACGCTGTATGCGCTGGGCTCGATTGTCGCGGCGATTCCGCTGACCGTCGCCACGCGCGGCTGGCCACGGCGGCGGGTGTTGTTGATGACGGTGGGCGGCTTTCTGCTGTTCAACACCATCACCACGTTTTCCAGTCATTACGGCCTGACCCTGGCTTCGCGCTTTCTTGCCGGGATGGCCGCGGGGCTGTCGTGGGGGATCATGGCCGGTTATGCACGCGGGATCGTGCCGGTGCATCAACAGGGGCGGGCGCTGGCGATTGCCATGCTCGGCACGCCAGTGGCGTTGTCGCTGGGCACACCGGCGGGGACGTGGCTGGGCAATCTGATTGGCTGGCGCGCCTCGTTCGGGATCATGTCGGCACTGGCCCTGGTGCTGGCGGCGTGGATCGTCATCGCGGTGCCGGATCGTCCGGGGCAGACCCGTGCCGAACGCCTGCCATTGCTCGAGTCCCTGCGCCTGCCGGGCGTGCGACCGGTGCTGTTTGTGGTGCTGACGTGGATGCTCGGGCACAACATTCTTTACACCTACATCTCACCGTTTCTGATGCAGGCCGGACTGGCCGAACGCGTTGATCTGGTGCTGCTGGTGTTCGGTCTGTGTTCGCTGGTGGGGATCTGGATCATCGGCCTGCTGGTGGATCGCTGGTTGCGCTGGCTGACGCTGATCAGCCTTGCGGTGTTTGCCGTGACGGCGTTGGTATTGGCGCTGATTTCGCCGTCGCCGTGGCTGATCTACGGCTGCATGGCGGTGTGGGGATTGTCGTTTGGTGGCTCGGCGACTCTGCTGCTGACAGCGGCGGCGGATTCGGCGGGCGACCATGTCGACGTGGTGCAAGCGATGCTGACCACGTCGTGGAACGTGGCGATTGCCGGCGGCGGGTTGTTTGGCGGGTTGTTGCTGGATCGCGCGGGGGCGATGTCGTTTCCGTGGGCGTTGTTGATTCTCTCGCTGATTGCGTTGGCCACGGTTTGGATCAACAGCCATCACAGTTTCAAACCGGGGCGGCGCCAGCACTGACATTGCGAACCCCTGTAGGAGCTGCCGCAGGCTGCGATCTTTTGATCTTGCTTTTAAAAGACAACATCAAAAGATCGCAGCCTGCGGCAACTCCTACACGGAGTATGTGGTTAAAGGGCATAACGATAGACCGCATCGATATATGTGGTTATAAGAAAAATCGCTATGCTGCGGGCCAGATTTTCCCTGTCGTTTTTCTGGACGTCTTAATGGAATTGGCAAATTTCGGCCTGGTGATCGCCGGGTTGGTGGTGGGTTTTATTGTCGGTATGACCGGAGTCGGCGGCGGTTCCTTGATGACGCCGATCCTGCTGTGGTTCGGCATCAACCCCGCAACGGCGGTAGGCACCGACTTGTTGTACGCGGCCATCACCAAATCCAGTGGCGTCCTCGTCCATAAAAAGAACAAGAACATCGACTGGGCTATCACCGGTTGGCTGACCCTCGGCAGCGTGCCGGCAGTGGCCATGACCCTGTGGTTCCTCAGCACCCTGCACACCGCGCCGGATGCGATGAACGCCATCATCAAACAGGCGCTGGGCTTCGTGCTCTTCGCCACCGCGCTGGCGATTTTCTTCAAGAAGCGCTTGCTGGACTTCGCCCACAAACGTGCCGGCGGCAACTACAACCCAAGTGGTTCGCGGCTCAATGTGCTGACCGTGATCACCGGTCTGATCCTCGGCACCATGGTCGCCCTGACTTCGATCGGCGCCGGCGCCCTCGGCACCGTCGCGCTGTTCATCCTCTATCCGCTGCTGCCGACCCGCCGTCTGGTCGGCACCGAAATCGCCCACGCCGTACCGCTGACACTCGTCGCAGGCTTGGGTCACGCGAGCATGGGCAACATGGATTGGGGCGTGCTGGGCTTTTTGCTGGTGGGTTCGCTGCCGGGCATCTGGCTCGGCAGCCACCTGACCGGGCGCATCTCCGACGAACTGCTGCGCCCGTGCCTGGCGACGATGCTGTTATTGATCGGCTACAAATTGGCGTTTTGATCGAAGACCATGAGTGAAACCACCTTGCATTGCGATGGCCGCATGGCCATTACCGTCGAGCCCCGTGAAATGCGTATGAGCCATTGGCTGTATGCGCCGCTTGTGGTTGATCAGCAGCGTCAGCAGGTGTTGCTGGATCTGAGCGACAGCCTATGGGATTTGATCGGCACGGCGGACGAGACAGCCAGTGGCATCGACTTGCTCCTGCGCAAATATCCTGGAGATCGCGCATCGGTAATGCTGAGTGTTGATCTCGACGACGGGGTACTCAGACTCGGCGAGCACTGCATTGAACCGTCACAATTACTGGCGGCACTCGATTTGGCAATGGGCTGAGACAAGTACCCACGCCACAGGGATTGTCTCAGTCGGCGAAGGTGTACTTCATGATCGTCACCGGCAAGTCTTCGTAGACCAGCTCCTCGACCACCTCCCAACCCAGCCGCGCATAGAGCGATTGCGCCGCGTCGGTGTACAGATACAACGTCTGCACGCCTAACGCCTTGGCCTCTTCGACAATCCGATTGACCAGTTGCGAAGCCACTCCGCGCCCACGTTCCTCTGCCTTCACATAAACCCCGGCCAGCCAGGGCGTCAGCTCGGGACGGGTTTTCATGTCGCTGTCGATCAGCAGCGCGCCACCGAGCAACCTGCCGTCCTCAATCGCCACCACTACGCTGGGGATAGCGCCTTTGCCGCAGGCTTTGCGCATGCGTTCGGTGCGGGCCTCGAGCGTATCGCCAGGGCGAAAGTAACCCCACTCCTTGAAGTTGAGTTCGGCCAGTTCTTCAACAAATTCGGGGCAATCGCACAGGTATTCAATGTGCATGCGTTGAACTCCGTTTCATGGGCAGAACAGCCAACATAATGCGCGCCTGCACGGTAATCAAATCGTCGTTACGATTGCACGGCTTCGGTTGCGCAATGCCGGTCCTGACCTAAGCTTCTGACAAGGCGAAACATATTTGCCGGACACAGCCCGGAACAATCGCCGCGATGCGCAATCAGTAGAGCGTGGATATCAAAAGGAGATGCGCATGCTCATCAGGTCACTGACCCTGACACTCTTGCTGGCGATTGCCGGCCCCTTGTTCGCCGCTGACAACGATTCGCCGATTGCCGCAGACATGGGCCGCGCCCGACCGCTGATCGTGATCGCACAAAGCACCGTCGACCCCGTGTGGGTGAGCCTGAAAAAGTCGCTGGAGGACCCTGCCAACAAAAAAGGTGTGGCCGACCGCAACATCAAGGTCTACACCATCCTCAACATGTCCGGCCAACTCGACGGCAAGGACATGGGCCAACAAGACACCATGGCGTTGCTGCGCTCGCTGAAGCTGGGTGCCGGTGCTTATCCGAAAGTCTTCCTGGTGGGCAAGGACGGCGAGACCAAACTCTCGGCGTCGGGGGATGAGGCGAAATCGGTGGACCTGAAGAAAATCTTCGAGACCATCGACGCCATGCCAATGGCCGAGAAGGAAGCCGCCGCTGCAGCCGCCGCTCAGGCCCCGGCCGCCGCCGAGCCTGAACCGGCCAAAGGTGCAAAAGGCGCCAAGCCGACCAAGCCTGCAAAACCGAGCAAGCCGCCGGAAATGCCAGATGATTGATGGCATGGCGTGAATCAAAAAAAATGGGCGACCTCAGCAGGTCGCCCATTTTTTATTGCCCGCAAAAGATCGCAGCCTGCGGCAGCTCCTACACAGATCTCATGTAGGAGCTGCCGCAGGCTGCGATCTTTTGATCTTGCCGTTTGCCTGTTAACAAGCCGCTATCAGCTCCATCACGGCAGAATCTGGCGAATTACATTGACCAAAACTGGAGAGAAAGGCTGAAGCTGACCCTGTTGGGGCGTCAACATATCTTCGAGAAGGATGCCCAGCAGTTCCTCGTCTTCTAGCGCGTCAGGCCGTAGTCCTCCGGTAAAGATAAGGTCATCCACCATTCTTTTACGTTTTTCGATCAGTCCCCGATTACTTTCTTCGGTATCACCCAGATTCAGCGTCTTGATTGATTCCGTGGCACGGTCGGTTTTGCCGACCACTCGCCCGGACAAATAAAACTTGAGCTCGGTTTCACACTCAGTCATGAACGGTGTCACCTTGATCGGCTGAGTCTTGCGGCCATGCCCACAGTGAAGACGGTTTTCACAACTGGCAACGATGTTGGTGAAATCCAGAGTGCGCGCAGGGAATCGATCCTGGGCTGCAACGTGTTCGTTGTGAGCGGCGCTCACGGAGATGGACTGGCAGCAATAAGCACACAGCCCGAATTGTTCGGTGATACAAGCTGTGCGAACGGATTGACGTTCTTCAGCGGGTAAATCGCGGTAAGTAGCGGTGTGGTTTCTGATCTTCCATTGCGTCAGCGATGCTGGCTCAGTTCCTTTGAGAATCTTACGCACTGCGCAACTCCAGTTTGCGGATTAGCAAAGCGGCTTTTGCCAGCTCGATGTGTCCCTCGGGCAGTTCACTTGAAAGATCGGCGAAAAGCTTCTTGGCTTTTTTCAGCTCACCGTCCTGTAAGCATTCCATCAACCGATTCAGACGCTTCTGAACGTCACTGTTGCGAATGTCGGTGTCCATGACTTCCAGCAGTACCTGATTGGCATCCAGACCGTACAAGCCGTTGTGTTCGTGGATTTCGCCGTCATTGAGCACGTAAACCAGCACATCCTTGGCGTCGCTGATCACCAGCGGCGAGTGGGTGGTCAGGACAAATTGGCAGTTCGGGAAGGTTTCGCTCAACTGCCGGATCAGGCTGCGTTGCCATCTCGGGTGCAGGTGCAAATCGACCTCGTCGATCAGCACGATGCCGTCGCCGTGCAACGGGTTGTCCAGCGACTGGTTCATCATCGCCAGGCGGCGGGCAATGTCGCCGACCAGCGCCATCATCGACTTCTCACCTTGGGAGAGTTGGGCGACGTTGAGGGTGACACCGTCCTTGTCGATGGCCATGTGCAGGCGCGGTTTGCGTTGCACACGCAGGTTGGTGAAACCGGGCATGAATGCGGCGATGGCCGAGCGCACGGCGGTCAATTGGCGGTCGCGGGAGGAGGCTTTCAGATTGGCCAGGGTTTTCCAGACGTCACTGTCGGTGCCGAACTTTTCCGAGATTTCGGCCAGTGCGGTGTCGGAAATGCCGGTCTCGTTTTCGCTGTCTTCGCGCTCGCGGAACCATTCGAAGAAACGGCGGAAATCGACGCCTCGGTTGAGTGAGTTGTCGTAGCCGTCGAGTTGGTCGAAGGTGTGTTTGGTGCGGATTTTCAGCGGGATTTCGAGGACGGAGCGTTCGACCGGGTAGTAGGCGATTAGGGGGAGGGAGGCTTTGTCGTTTTCGGTCAGTTGGGTGCGGTAGTGATCCGCTAAAAGTGTCGCTTCCAGCAACGAGCTATGGCTCTTGTTCTTACGCCCTTGTCTTGCGCGAGCGATCCCCCATACAAACAAATCATCTTCAAGAGCGGCGTCTGGGCGAAGTGAGCGCGGGTGCGACCGGTCAACCAGTGAAATTGTAATGACGGCACCGATTGCACCGTTTTGAATGTCTTCATTCGAAACGGGGTTTCCATTGCCTTTCTCGGTTCGAATCCTTGCAACCAACCAGCTTAGGGAGGTTGCCATTGATTTTAAGATCGTTGTCTTTCCAGCACCGTTGTTACCAACCAGAACCGTTACGTTCGAAGGATGTTTGTCGGTTGGAGCTAATTGAATGGTCAATTCTGTGAACCGACCAATGTAGTCAAGCATTAGCTTGTTGATATCCATGCAACGCCCTTTGGCTGTCAGTCGGTTAAGGCTTTGGCCGCATTATGTCATCCCCGCCCACGGATTGATTCGATGCAGTGTAGATACAACAAATTCAGCCGCTCCTCAAAATTCGTTGCAGCATATTCCTACAGAAATGTCTGAGGCAAAGGCCTGCGTCTACCGTGGATATTTCCTGCAAGTCGCGGCGGCGTTGGTGAACTGGTGCGTTGTGGGGTAGGGGGATAACCTTCTTTAGCCGCTGAAAAAAACAGTGGTCGGATGTGGAAGTCCGGGTTGGTCGTGAGCGCATGTGCGCCTGTGAACACATATTGGTGTTTTTTATGCCAACATTGTTTGCTTATGGCAGCTATGCGCAGGAGCACTCTCGGTGCACCGGGTTTTTCTCGACCTCCCCGGACTTCCACACCTGCGCAAAGCTGCCACCCTCTCGTGGAAGTGAGTTCGGCAGTTTTTTCTTCAATGTACTGAGGTCTTAACTTATGAAAAAACACACACCGAATCCCCCTGAATCCTCAACCGATTCAGGATCCTTCGACTCCCACAACACACGCCTGCGCCATCCGCATCACCCCGATCCCGTCAGCTACATCTTCGCCATCCGCCCCGATATCGATACCCCCACGCTCTTAACCCACGCCTGCGAAACCCTCGCTTCTCTCAACGTCCTGACCACCGACATGGCCTGCAAACTTGACGATTCGCAGCGCAGCCTTGCCCTGTCGATTCAGCAGTTAGCGGTGGTCGGCGAATTGCTGGTCAACCGTGCGCTGGACAATCTCGATCCGCCGCCAGCCGCGACTCAATATTGAACAGGGAGGTTCATCCATGGCGCGTTACATACCCATCACCGGGATTGACTGCAAAATCCCCTGTCTGCTGATCGACAGCGAAGCCCCCATTGACGTGTTGCACGGCACAGCGGCGTACCGCTTGCGCTGTGTGACGCAGCTGATGGAGAGCCTTTCGCTGGACGAGGGCAAGGGACACGACGCATTGCTGTTGCAGGATTTCGCCCGGGTGCTGGCGATTCCGTTGCGCGATAGCTGTGACTTGATGGATGTCATCGGGTGGCGCTTGCAGGCGCAGCTTTAAGCGCTGAAACGAAAAAAGATCGCAGCCTGCGGCAGCTCCTACATTGACCGAGTGAAAACCCGATCCTGTAGGCGCTGCCGCAGGCTGCGATCTTTCGATCTTTATTCGGTCAACTGACTGAAAATCTCATGCGCAATCTTCACCCGTTCCGCATTCGGGTAATTCTTGTTCGCCAGAATCACGATGCCCAACTCCTTCGACGGCACAAACGCCACGTACGCGCCGAAACCACCGGTCGATCCGGTTTTGTTGTAGAGCACATTGGCCGGTTCAGGCTGTGGCGGGGTCAGCCACTCAGCCTTGTGCGCTTCCATGGTCATTGACGTCGAGTTACCGGCCAGCAAGCGCTCGAGGCTGATCGGGTAGGCATAACGTTCCCAGCCCAGGCCTTGGGTCATGTCGCCAACGGTGTAGTAACCGGTGTGGGTCGCGGCGATGGCTTTTTGCAGCGGCGCTTCAAGGCTGGCCGGTTTCAGGTTGGCCTCGACGTAACG